>JAPPAJ010000074.1 GCA_026705565.1 Caldilineaceae bacterium
TGACCTCCCCTTCGCTGCACTCTCTGGATCCCACAAAATGCAGGTCACATGCCTCTACTGCGGCGCCGAAGCCGTAGTAACCCCCGAGTATCCCGAGTGCCGTCAGTGCACCGGAGACCTGTCCTCCCTCATCACCTCCGACCTGAAGGCCGCCTACTACTACGACAAGGCCCGCGATGCCGCCGAACAGGGCGCGCACTTTATTGCCCTGCAACTGATCCAACGAGGGTTGCAGGCCCAGGACACTTCGGAACTGCACCTGCTGGCCGCAATTTTGTACGCGGACCTGGACCGGGAGGAGCAATTGCGCGCCCATATCGGCGCGATTCCGGTCAACGATGTGCTGCGGCCCGAGGCGGAAGCCCTGCTCAAGCGGCTGGTTCAGCGGCGAACCGGATCCTTGGCCCAGGAACTCGACAGCAACTCCGGCTCCCCGGAGGCCGCCGCGCCCGCAGACGGCTCATTCTGGGGTTGGGGTCTGCGCAATGCGACCGTCGGGGCGATCCTGGTCTCGGTGGTTGCCATCGCGACCTTGGTCGTGCTGCAGAATCCGGTCGGAAACCTACAGGCATTTGTCCCCGACTGGTTGACACAGCGAGCCGGTCCCGCGCCCCTGGTCCGGACCGAAGTTCCGGCAAGCGAGGCGGAACCGCTTCTGGCGGCCGCCGGCGATCCTGCACAGCCCAACCAGTCGACGGAATCCGCCGCGTCCGAGGAGGTTGTCCAGGCACCGGAGCCGGCAACGCAAGCGGCGGTTGCAAGCGCCCGGGCGGACGGTTCCGAATCAGGTGATGCCTGGTCGCAGCGGGTTGCGCTCAACGTCCTGGAGCGCATTGCGCTGAAGCGCATCGATTTCGGACCGGTTCTGGGTCAGCTTGGCTATCCGGAACTGGAGGAGCGGGAGATTGTGGCCGTGGTCCAGGGCGATCAGTTGGTGCTGATGGGCAAGGTGGAATCCCTGGCTGAACGGACCATGCTCCTGGATGCCGTCAGCGGCATTCCCGGTTTGGGCGAGGTGGACGCCGCAGCGCTGAACGTGGTGGTTCCGTCACAGACCCATATCGTGGTCAGTGGGGATTCGCTCTGGAACCTCGCCTACCGCTATCTCGGAGACGGCAATCTCTGGCCCGACATCGTGGCCGCCAATCCCAATGCGGAGGATGGCCTGCTGGTCATCGGCCAGGAAATCCAGATACCGGAACGGCAGGTTCCTGTTGGTCCCTAGCGGCGAGCCACAGCGTCTGGCCGGCCCCATTCGGAAACGCGTCAAGGGGGGCGGCGCGGAAACGCGGCTTGCTTCCTGACAACCCTGTCGGTGGTGCCGCCCGCCGACGCGATCCCCGGACAGCACCGTCCCCGGCGGCCGTGCCTCAGCGCGCCGAGGTCATCGGCATGATGACCTGGAGGAAGTCCCGGCCCTTGGAGTCTTCGGAGGCGGAAGGGCAAAGCTTGGCCGGTCGGTTGTTCTGTGTCATGTCCATGACCACAAACTCGGTCTGGATGTGGGTCAGGGCATCGATCAGGTATTGGCCGTTGAAGGAAATGTCCAGGCCCTCTCCGGAAATCCTGGCCTCGAGCTTGTTCCGGCTGTCGCCGCGGTCGTTGCTTTCCGAACTGATTTCGATGCAGTCTTCCTCGGTGTTGAACTTGGCCGTGACAATGTTGTTGTTCTCGCGGGTCAGCAGGAAGGAAGCCCGGGTGGCCTGCAGCAGGTTGTTGCGGTCCACGATCACCGAGGTGGCGCCTTCCTGCGGGATGATCCGGTTGTAATCGGGGAAGTGGGCGTCAACCAGTTGGCAGATGAGCAGGACCTCAACGAACGAGCCGCGCTCGTGGCTGAGGCCGTGCAGGTTGGCCAAAATCTGGCTGTGGTTGTTGGTCACGGCCACATCCACCGGCTTGGACGAGTCGGCGTCCGCCAGGATGCGCGACAGTTCGGACAGGGCACGGGCGGGAACCAGGATCTTCTGGTCCCGTTGCGCCTGTTCGAGGGTCGTGCGGCGCACGGCCAGGCGGAAGCCGTCCGTGGCGGCCAGGGTCAGACCGGCATCGGCCAGTTCCACTTGTACGCAAGCCAGGTTGGGACGATCCTCACCGGTAGCGGCGGCGAAGGCCGTCTCCTCGATCATCGTGCGCAGTTCGTGGGTGTCCAGATTCAGAGTCGCCTCCATCTCATGGATGGAATCCTGAACATCGGGGAACTGGTTGGCCTCGATGGTGTTGAAGGCGGTGCGGAACTGACCGCAGGAAACCTCCAGTTGCCGGGACTGGGCCAGGTAGGTCAGGTGCACCGGCTTGCCGGAGGGCAACAGGTTGACGAATTCCGTCAACAGACGCACAGGGACGGTCAAGGCCCCTTCTTCCTCCACCGTGCCGTTGATCCAGACGTTGATGGACACGTCCAGATTGGTGCAAACCAAGCGGATGCGGCCGTTGTCAACGGCAATCAGGATGTTTTCCAGAACCGGCATGGTGACGCGCGAAGACGTCACGCGGCCGGCGATCGACAGGCCCTTGGCCAGGTTCTCCTGCAAACAACTGATGCGCATGAGGTTTTAAGGCATTGGTGCGATTGACCGGGCGGAAAGCGACCCGTGATCATTCGCAACGAGAGTAAAGGGGAACAAAGTATAGCAATAGATGCGCGGCAATGGTCCTTTCGGACCACCGGCAGCACTATTGCGGTTTCTTAATTTTGGCCGGAGGACACAACAAACAAACACCCTTCGCCATGGATGCCAACCTGTTCCCGGTCAGGTGGAAGTCCAAGTCGTGTGTCCGGGCTGTTCGGATGGCTGGCTTCGGTGCAGGTACAGGACCTCGATCGGTTTGTAGCCGGTTGCCGGTCAGCCGGGTGCCCTGGCTCTCGCCGGCCTCGTCGCAGCATCAAGCATCAGTACTCTGGATGTCCCGGGCGGCATGGTCGGCGGGTTTGTTGCGGATGCCGATGCGACCTCGAGTACGAAGTTGGGTCGCTTGCCCTGTTCGGCAATGCCTACGTCATTGCCGCGGTGGTAGGTCTCCGGGCCGACATCAAAGGCGATCAGCAGGTCGGGCGCGCAGCTCCTTGATGCCCGGAGGGGGGCCGCCGCGGTGGGCGAGTTTGGCTTCGCGCGGGCGCGCTCCGCCATCAGAGCAATCAACCCCAAGGGTGGTCGGGGCCCAACTCCACTACGGTTCCGGACTTCCTTTCCCCACCGGGACAGAGCCAGGGATCAAGTGGTCGATGTGCCGGCCTCAACCGGAACCTCATCCGTTGTAGCGGGCATCCAGATCGTCGATCAACCGCCGAGCCGGCCGGTCCGGCGCGGATGTGGCCGCCACGTCCTGTTGGGTGGTGCGCCGGGTGGGCTGATGGGCAGCCATGGAGCGCGTTCCATGCAGTTCGGCCTCGCGCATGCGGTAGTTTGCGTCCGCCGCGAACAATCCGGCCCGTTCCCGTTGCTTCAGTCCCAGATTGCCGACCAGCATCTTCACGCGCGTGAGCGTGCCTACCAGATCGTGGACGGGCTTGGTGCCCGTACCCAAAAGGATGCCGGACAGCAGGACATCCCAGGCAACCGGGACCTGATCCAGAATGCCGTTCGCCTGCGGTTGCAGGTAGCTGAGCAACCGGATGTCCGTGTATCCGGTAATGGCGACCCCCATGACGCCGGCTATGATGAGGCTGAGTCCACTCTTGAGTTGCGTATAGTCGGGGCGTTTCAGGTCCGCAGCCTGCCAGCCGCCGACGCGCAGCAGGAACCACTCGACCAAGTTCCAGAATACCTCGATTGCCCTTTCCAGACTGGCGGAGGCCGCCAGCATGGGCACGAGCACGGGCCAGGCCTCGACGGCGTTGGAACCGGGAAACGTTTGGGCCGCCGATGCGGCCGATGCGGTCCGGATCGATACGAAGGCAAGCAACGCACCCAGTCCGGCGGCCCAGACTATGGTGGACCGCCAGTGCACTGGCGGCACGGTTGGGCGGTGCAGACGCGATGTGAGGGACATGAAGGCCCCGCAGTGTCGATGGCTGTGGCGGGGGGCGGGAGAGGGCCCTAATCACTTAATGATAGCGATTGCGGCCGGCATTGTTTCGAATGCGATCGAATTGGGTGCCGTTCAGATACCGGCGGCCAGGGATGCCAGCAGTTGGACGCCGTATCCGGAAGCTCCCTTGGGCTGGCCAGGCTTGCCCTTGCCCTGCAACGCCATGTAGGCGATGTCCAGGTGGGCCCACGGGTAGTCCTCCGTGAAGTGTTCCAGGAACTTGGCCGACGAGGACACGCCTCCCATGCGGCTGCCTGCATTCTTGACCTCGGCCATGTCGCTCTTGATGTCTTCCTTGTACTCGTCGTACATCGGCATCGGCCAGACCCGGTCGCCCGTGGCGGCGGCCGCCGCCACGATGGCTTCCTGCAAGGCATCGTCGTTCGCGAACAGACCGGCGGCCTGCGAACCGAGCGCAATGCCGATGGCTCCGGTCAGTGTGGCCAGGTCGACCACGGCGGATGGTGAGAACCGCTTGACATAACCCAGGCAGTCCGCCAATACCAACCGGCCTTCGGCATCCGTGTTGATGATTTCCGCGGTCTTGCCGCTGATGCCGGTGAGAATGTCGCCGGGACGGTAGGCATCACCGTCGGGCATGTTCTCGACACAGATGGCCAGGCCGAAGACCCGGCGGGGGATGTTCAGGGCGGAAATGGCCAGCATGGCGCCGCAGACGGCTCCGGCACCGCCCATGTCGGTCTTCATCTCCTCCATGCCGGAGGGCGGCTTCAGCGAGATTCCGCCCGTGTCGAAAGTGATGCCCTTGCCGAGGAAGATTAGCGGCTGCTGTTCCGCGAGCCCCTCCGGTTCGTGGCGGAGGATGATGAGCTGTGCTTCGCGTCGGCTGCCGCGGGAGACCCCCAGGATCATGCCCATGCCCAACTCGCGCATGGCCTCTTCGCCAAGCACCTCGCACTGGAGGCCGGTATCCGCCGCCGCGGCCCTTACGCGGTCCGCCATCTCCGCCGGGTAGAGCAGGTTGGGAGGTTCATTGACCAAATCGCGTGTGAAGCAGACTCCGTTGGCCAAGGCCCGGCCGGCATCCAAACCGACCTGCATGGTAGGAATCTGCTCGGCGTGGTACTCCACCAGCGTACAGGTGGACACGCCTGCCTCTTCGTCTTTGGCCGGGTACTTGCGCACCTTGTAGGCGGCCAGCAGGGACCCCAGGGCCAGCGCCTTCGCCATCTCCTCCGTGTCCCGGCCGCCAATCCCGGTTCCGTGGCAAATGGTGGCCACGGCCCGCACGCCCTTGAGGCCGGCGGCTCTGGCCAAGCCCGCGGCTGCGGCCTTGCGCGCAGCCAGGAAGTCGAAGTCCTCGGCCTTGCCCAGGCCCGTGACGATGACCCTCGGTGCCGCGATGGCTCCGTTGGTGTACAGCAACAGCGTGGTGTCCGCCTCGCCCTTGAAGTCTCCCGCCGCGATGGCGCTGGTGATCGCCCCGTTCAGGGCCCGGTCGACGAAACCCGTGGCACCGCCCGGGTAGTTGACATCCTCGAAGAGGTTGACGATGACGCAGTCCGCCTCGGCGGCGGCGATGTCGCCTTGCTGTATCAGGAGCTCCATGGAAGTTGTGTCCTTATGAGCGGGTTGTGATTGGAAACTGCCGGTGTTCAGGCCTTCCGGGTCAGGGCCTGGAAACGCTCTCCGGCCTGATCCAGCGTCTCGTCGGTCTTGCAGAATGTGAACCGCGCCAGGTCCGCGACCAGGTGCCGGTTGTTGTCGCTGTAGAAGGCGCTGGGGGGAATGGCCACAACGCCGATTTCGCCGGTGAGCCAGCGGCAGACCGTCACGTCGCGGGGTTCGGACGGGTTCGGCGGCACATTCAAGTGACTGGTGTCCGAGAGGATGAAGTAGGAACCGTGGGGTACGCAGGAGGACAGGCCAGCGGCCTCCAGGTAGCCCAGCAGCCGGTCCCGCTTGGCTTGGTACATTTCCCCCAGCCACTCGAAGTAGCCCTGCTCCCTGGCCACGCGGAAGCCGGTGGCCACGGCCTCTTGGAACGGGGTGGAAATCGTGAACGGGATCCACTGGTGGGCCATCAGGATGGCGTGGACAATCTCGGGCGGCGCGATGGCCCAGCCGATTTTCCAGCCGGTGACGGAGAAGGTCTTGCCGGAACTGCCCAGGGTGATGGTGTGTTCCCACATGCCCGGCAGGGTCGCCATGCGCACGTGTTCCACGCCGTCGTAGGTGATCCACTCGTAGGCTTCGTCGCACAGCACGTAGACAGGTTGGTGGCTTTGGCTGTGCCTCTGCACGATGTCCGCAATCTGCTCCAGTTCCTCCCTGCTGAACATCTTACCGACCGGGTTGTGCGGCGTGTTGATGATCAGCATGCGGGTGCGTTCGGAGAACGCATCCGCGAGGCGGTCCATGTCCAGCTTCCAGTCGGCCGCCGTCAGCGTCCGACCCGGCGTCCGCTCGGGGCTTTCCAGCGGCACGTAGACCGGCGTGCCGCCGGCCATGACGGCACAGGCCGGGTAGCTGTCGTAGAACGGCTCCATCATGATCACTTCGTCGCCCGGATTGACGACGGCCTGCACCGACGCGAAGATGCCTTCCGTGGCCCCCACCGTAGTGACCACCTCGGTCATCGGGTTCAGGGTGCGACCGAACAGCGGACCGTAGAACTCCGCCAGGGCCTCGACCAGTTCCTGATGGCCGCCGCTGCGCGTGTACTGGTTGAGATCCTGGGCGATGGCGTCCTGGCCGGCCTGCTTGATGAAGTCCGGCGCCGCGAAGTTGGGGAAGCCCTGCCCCAGGTTGATTGCGCCCCGTTCGTTGGCCAGGGCGGTGAATTCGGCAAAGACGGTGGCGCCGAATCCGGTGACCCGGTGGGCAGGTTCGAACGGAGGAGCCTTGTACGGAGCGGTTACGGCAGGCATGGACGGATCGCCGGGTGGATTCGAATGGGAAACGGGGAGGACCGGGCGCGGGCGGCACACCGGATCGAGAAATTATAGCCACCGATTTGGGTTCCGGCCTTGTGCCGCGGGTTGCGATCCGGTGTCTGATAGTCTGGACCGAGTCTGTTTAGGAAGGATCGTCAAGGGGCGTAGGAACCATGCTGTCGGATTTGCGCATTACTGCCGTTGAACCGCTGCAGGCCGATGCGGCCTGGGCCGCCTATACGTTTGTCAAGGTGGAGACGGACGAGGGGATCACCGGATACGCGGAGGTGACCGACTGGCGCATGCCATCCGCGGTGGCCGGTGGCGTGCGGGATTTGTCCGCGGCCCTGGTTGGTCGAAGTGCCCTGGCCATTGAGCAGCGTTTACAGGACATGCATCGGCAGTCCTGCCAGGGGCCGGGCGGAGTCATCCAACGGTCGATTGCCGGGATCGAATGCGCCCTTCTGGACATCAAGGGCAAGGCCTTGGGCGTGCCGGTATACGAACTGCTGGGCGGCAAGGTGCGGGATCGGATTCGGCTCTACTGGTCCCACTGCGGTACCTATCGGGCCCGTTACCCGGAACTGTACGGCAAGCCCCTGAAGACCTACGCGGACGTGGAGGCTCTGGGCCGGGAGGTGGTGGACCGGGGCTATACGGCCCTCAAGACCAATGTGGTAGTGCCCGGCGATCCGGCTCGAACCCTCAACACCTTTGATGCAAAGGACATGGATTTCGTGGTGTCCTCGGTCGTTAAGTTGATTGAGGCCTTCAAGCGCGGTGCCGGTGAACGGTTCGACACGGCCCTGGACCTGAACTTCCATTTCGACACCTTGGACGTGATTCGCATCGCCAAGGCCCTTGAGCCCTACAAGATGCTGTGGCTCGAAGTGGACTCCTGGGAACCCGAGGTGATTCGGCAAATCACCGAGTCGACGTCCCTGCCGGTCTGTTCCGCCGAGAGTGTCAACACGGTGCGGGAATACCAGCGGTTTCTGGACATTCGGGCCATGGACGTGGCGATGTTCGATCTCCCCTGGGCCGGCATGAGCGCCTGCCTTCAGATTGCGCGGGAGGCGGCGGTAAAGGAGATGCCGGTGGCTCCGCACAACTACTACAGCCACCTTTCCACCTTTCAGAACGCCCACATGTGTGCGGTGCTGCCCAACCTGAAGATTATGGAAACCGATGTCGACTCCTGTCCCTGGCGGGATGAGTACGTAACTGTGTTGCCAGACATTCGGGACGGCCATCTGACAGTGCCCGACACTCCGGGGTGGGGCACGGAGCTCAATGAGGAGGCGATGGCCGCCCGACCCTGGGAGGGCAACATCCCCTTCTAACCAGCGGCGGCCGCCGAAAGACTACGCCGACGGGGCAACCCCAGACAGGTGGCGCTCGTCGCGGCCATGTACAAGTTGCTCATCGTCCTGGCTGGGACGAGATCCTCTGGCAGTCGAACTGCATGCCTCGAGCTGGCGCGGTTTGACATTCAATACGGTTGCGGAACAGTTACATCCAACATCCACTGGCCCATGATCGACAGCGGCTTGACGTGTTCTTGTAGCTACGCATGAAGCTCCTCAAAACGGAACGCGTTGGTCTTGAAGAGCTTCATGAAGAATGGGTGGGCTTCGTTGTTGTCGCACTCGATGAAACTGCCGTTCTTGCAGAGAAAGACATTAGTGGTGTAGAAGGCGGTCCGCTTGTTCCCGTCCAGAAATGGATGATTCATTGCCAAGTTTTCCATGAGGGCTGCTGCCTCCTCGATGAGCGTATCGCAGCAGCCGATCTGCGGAGGTGTGATGGCGGCTAACGCGCCCGTGCCGCGGATACCCGATGTGCCGCCGAACTCATGGACCACGACATCGTGCATGACAACGACCTCCTCCAGCGTCAGGAGTTCCCGGTTCACGAGTCGGCGAGGAGTTCACCAAGGCGACGGTTGCGCTCGAGACTTGCTCTGAAGTGGGTCATCACCTCGGGTGGTACCCTCTCCTGCGCCTTGGCTTCTATGTAGCTGCTCATGGCATCTTCCAGCACGGACTGAAAGTGGCGTCCTTCATGTTTGGCGATTGCCCTCATTCCGGCCA
>JAPPAJ010000394.1 GCA_026705565.1 Caldilineaceae bacterium
ACGGCTTTCTTCTCGGTGATCCCCGAAACACGCACCGGGGAACTGGTCGAAGTCGGTCCCACGGACCGCATCTTCGACAGCCCGGAGGAGCCGCGCACCAACGACTACATCACTGGCCGCTTCGGCTAGCAGGGGATGCCATGGCCGACATCATCCGGCGTACGTTTGACAGTCAACTCTCGGACCTGCGCAGTCAGCTGTACATCATGTCGGCGGTGGTGAAGGAGGAGTTTGACTTGGGGTTTCGGGCCCTGGCCGATCGCGACCCGGACTCCGTCGAGGCGGTGTACGCCATCGACGAGGAGATGCGTAGCAAGCGTTCGGAGATTGAGCAGGGCTGCTTCACCCTGTTGTCACGGCAGCAACCCGTGGCCCACGATCTCCGCCGCATCATCGTCTACTACAACGTGGCCTTGGATCTGGAACGCATGGGACAGCAGGCCAAGGGCCTGGCCCGGTCGTCGGACCGCGTGATGGACAAGCCACCGTATCCCCTGCCGCACGGCCTGGCTCTGATGCACGACAAGGCCAGGCACATGCACGATGCCACCTTCTCGGCCTGGGAGCAGGGAAACCTGAATCAGATTGACCGGGTCATTGCCGCCGACGACGAGGTGGACGAACTGGACCGGAGCGTCAAGCAGGAGCTGTTCAGGCGCATGGCCGAAACCAGTGACGAATCCCTGATTGCTACGCTGTACGAGTACATCAGGGCCACGCGCGAAGTCGAACGCTTCGCCGATCTGGTCTGCATGGTGGCCCGCGATGTCCAGGAATACACCCGCATGATCAGCTTCTCCCAATAGTCGGCGTTTTCCGATCCCGCACACCCGGAGCCTGCGCGTGAAGACCGTTCTGTTTATCTGCACCGGCAATTCGGCGCGCAGCCAGTTGGCGGAAGCCTTGACCAACCATGTCCGCTCCGGGGAGTGGCAGGCCGTGTCCGCGGGGGTGGCGCCATCCCCGGCCGGGGTGCACCCGCAGGCCCGGGCGGTCCTGCAGGAAAGCGGTGTGCCGACCGGTGCACTCCGTTCCAAGCACCTGGACGAATTCAGGGATGCCGGACTCGATTTGGTGGTGACCGTCTGTGACAGTGCCGCGCAGGCGTGTCCGGTGTGGCTGGGAGAAGGCGCGGTGGTGCACCATCCCCTGCCCGATCCCTCCCATGCCATTGGACCCGGCGATGCCAAGCGCAACGCCTTCCGCCGGACCCGGGATCGGATCCGGAGCGAATTGGTGGATCGGTTGGACGAGTTGTGGGAGCAGGCCTGCCCCTGATCCCGTCGCACCCGCGTCGGCGGAACGACGGTGGCCGGTCCCTGCTCAGGTAGAATGGCGTACGGCCCGCCACAGGAACCCGAAACGCGCCGGGCGGCCACCGTGCCGCTTGGCCCAAGGCGTGCCCGGCTCTGCTGACGTGGGGACGGTGCCGAGGAGTTCCGCTCCGGATGTCGGGCGACAGCCTTCGCGCGGGACCTGAGCCGAACCTGATGTACACCCTGCTCCAAAATCTGCTGCGAGGCCGTTTGTTCAACGACGGTCCCGTGCAGATTGGGATCGTGGGCGCCGGCAAGTTCGGCACCGGCCTGGCGATCCAGCTGGCCGCCATCGACGGCATCAACGTGGGTGGCGTAGCCGACTTGGAACCCCGCCACGCCCGGCATGCCTGGACCGCTGCCGGGGTACCGGATGACGCCGTTTGGGAAGTGGAGAGCGCCTCCGGCGTCGACGACTGCATCCGCAACGGACAGCCTTGTGTCCTGGCCGACGGTGAGGAACTGGCCAGAAGCGAACTCATCGAACTGGTGGTGGACGCCACTGGTTCCCCCTTGGCCGGTGCCCTGATCGCCACCACGGCCATCGAGCATGGCAAGCACGTGGTGATGGTGAATGTGGAAGCGGACACGACCATCGGGTCCATTTTGCGCCGACGCGCCGACTCCAAGGGCCTGGTGTACACGCTGGTGGACGGTGACCAGCCGGGTGCCATCATGAATCTGGTCAACTGGGCGCGCCTGTTGGGATTCGAAGTCGTGGCCGCCGGGCGCGGGACCATCATGCACGCCGACGACCGGGTGGGCACCCCGGACACGGTCCAGGAGCGATTTGGGTTTACCGACGAGCAGATGGCGCGGCGGACCATCAACACGCGCATGTACAACTCGTTCAGGGACGGTACCAAGGCCCAGGTTGAGATGACCGCGCTGGCCAACATGACGGGTTTGGTGCCGGATGTCCGCGGCATGCATGAACGGGCTGTTGACCGGGAACAGATCCCCGCCGTGTACTGCGGACGTGCCGCAGGCGGGATCCTGGATCGCGAGGGGGTCGTGGAACTGGCCAACTCCGTGGATCCGGAGACGGGCGAACCGTTGCCCAATGGCCTGGGTATGGGTGTGTTTGCCGTCTTCCGCGCGGAACACGGCTATGTTCAGGAGGACCTGCTGGACTACATGGGCTTCTGCGGCGGGAACGGCGACACCTTCCTGCTCTGGCGTCCGTATCACCTCGTGGCCGTGACCGCGCCCCTGACCATCATGCGCGCCGTGTTGATGGGTGAAGCGACGGGCAAGCCGGCCCCGCTGCCTGTGGCCGACGTGATCACCGTGGCCAAGACCGATCTCAAGGCGGGGACCGAACTGGACGGCGGCGGCGGATACACCGTGGTGGGCCTCAGCGAAAGAGCCGACGTGGCCGCCGCCCAAGGGCTCTTGCCCCTGGGCCTGTGCGCCGGGGCGCGGCTGCGGCGGCCGGTGGCCCGGGGCGCGGCCATTGCCAGGCAGGACGTCGACATGCCGCCGCCCACGCTGTTGCACCGCCTGCGTGCCGAACAGGACCGGCGATCCGGCCTCCAGGGGAATTTGCCATGAATTACAACAGGCTTGGGTCTTCCGGGCTCAAGGTGTCGGAACTTTGCTTGGGCACCATGACCTTCGGCCAGTCCACGGATCACGCGGAGGCGGCATCCATCCTGGACGCCGCGCTCGCGTGCGGCGTCAACTTCCTGGACACGGCCAACAGCTATGCCGATGCCCGATCCGAGGCGATGCTGGGGGAACTCTTGGGGGCGCGCCGGCAGGATCTGGTGGTCGCCACCAAGTTCTTCAACCCCATGGGGCCCGGCGTCAACGATTCCGGCATGTCGCGTCGGCATATCCTGCAAAGTGTGGAGGCCAGTCTCGGCCGACTGCGGACCGATTGGATCGATCTGCTCTACATCCACCATGTGGACGAAGAGACACGGCTCGAGGAAATGCTGTCGGCCCTGGACGATCTGGTTTGGCAGGGCAAGGTGCGCTACATCGCCTGCAGCAACTACGAGGCCTGGCGCATGACCGCTGCTTTGGGCCTGAGTGCGCGCTGTGGATGGCAGCGGTTCCAGGCCAACCAGCTGCAATACAGCCTGGTGGTCCGCGACATTGAGGAGGAACTGGTCCCTGCCTGCCTGGCCCAGAACGTGGGCGTCGTGACCTGGGCGCCGTTGGCAGGGGGATTTCTCACGGGCAAGTACCGGGCGGGCCAGCGCTCGCTTGAAGGAACCCGGTCCGCGGACGGATGGGCCTTTCCGTCCGTCTACTTCGCGGCGCAGGCCGATCAGATCCTGGAAGCACTGTGCGACGCGGCCGCGTCGACCGGTGCAACACCGGCCAGGGTTGCCTTGAGGTGGGTCATGTCGCAGCCGGCTGTTGCCAGTTGCGTGGTGGGATGCCGCACCTTGGGACAGTTCGAGGACTCGGCGGGCTTCGTGGACCTTGAACTTGATGCCGAAAGCCGAGCACGATTGGACAAGATTTCCCGGCTTCGGCCCCGCTACCCCAAGTCCATGGAGGCCGGCATGCGCGAACGCAGGGCCGCCGCGGTGGGCCATGGCTCCTAATTCAAGACCGTCCGCGGCCGCTGTGACACCGCCGACGGTCGCTCCGGACAGCCACACTTGGCAGGATACGCTGGCCTGGGCGGTGTCCTATGCGCTGAACCCGTTGATTTTGATGTCCTTGGTGTTCTTCCTGCCGTGGTCCCTGGCGCGGGACGGTCCCAGTCTCGTGTTCGCCGGAACTCACCTGGGGGCGCTGGTGGCCCTGTTTTCCGCCTATTGGGCCATTCTGCGGATTAGGGGCAATGACCTCGACCTGGAACTGAACCGCAGGGCGGACCGGGTGTTGCCGCTGGGCATGACCATCGCGGGGGTGGCCGTGGTTGGCCTTGTCATGTGGCGGTGGCAGGGCATCGGGTCCCACGTCTATACCGATGTCGCCGCCGCCGTCTGCTTTGCCGTGTTCTGGGCCATCACCACCCGGTGGAAGGTCAGCCTCCACTCGCTGGCGGTGTCGTTGGTTCTTTCGGCCCTTTTCTTTCTGCTGGACGTCGGCCCTGCCTACCTGCCGTTGTTGCTTTTGCTGCCGTTGGTTGTGTGGGCGCGCCTGCACCTGCGCTTCCACGATCTGGGTCAGACCCTGGTGGGGATCCTGATCGGGGTGTCGATGGTATTCCTGTTCATGTGGCTGATGTCCGCCAATCCGCTCAATTTGACCGTGTAGCCGTACCGTCCGTGTCCGGCAGGGGCAGCGCAATGGTGAAGGTGATGCCGGGTCCGGGCTGGTTGTTCCGCCCCCATATCAGACCGCCGTGGGCGCGCATCGTGTGCCAGGCGAGCGACAGGCCCAAACCCGTGCCGGTGGGCTCTTGGCTGCCCTCAAGCTGATTGAGCCGTTCGAACACCCGGGCGATGGACATCAGGGGAATGCCGGGTCCCGAGTCCCGAACCCGGATCATGACCATGGGCACCGGCGCCAGCCGGGCCCGTTCGGCTCCCGATAGGCTGGATGGCAAGCCCAACTGGAAAGCGGGATCCGCATGTGGCAGCGGTCCGGTTTCGGTCGCAATGTTGATGGCGCCGCCAGGCGGCGTGAACTTAATCGCGTTGTGCACCAGGTTGGTGAGGACCCGTGAAATCTTGGGCTGATCGACCGGCAGGCTCAGATCCGTCACCCGTTCCAGGCACAGCACAAGGTCGCTGGCCAGGATTTCCGCTTCGGCACTGTCGCAGAAGCCGGCGAGGAACGTGGGCAGGTGCGTGGGGCTGGGCGACACCGGGTTGAGGCCGGTCTCGATCATGTACAGGTCCATCAGCCCCTCCTGCAGCGCGTGCATCTCACCGATGGTGGCCAACAACCTGTGTTCGGGCGACGTGCGTCCGCCTGCGATGCCGGGCAGTTCGGTCCCGTGCCGCGTCGCCTCCATCATCTCAACGTTGGCCCGCATCTTGGCCAGTGTGTTGCGCATCTCGTGGGACAGGTTGCCGATAAAGTCCCTGCGGATTAGGCGGCTGCGCGTCAGTTCGCTCGTGTCGAGACAGGCCGTGTACCAGAGCTGTTCGCCACCCCGTCCGACAACCGGTTGGTGGACCACCAGAAGCGATTCCTTGCTGTCGTCGAACTCGCAGTTGGCCGCCAGGGGCATTCGGGACCCCACGGATTCCCGCCAGGAGTCGTACACCGCCGGCCACCGGTGAAACACGGCATCGACATGCAGAAGCTGCTGCCTCCAGGTCTCCGCCACATTCCAGAACCGGGCGGCCTCCGGGCTGATGGCGTGGATCAGTCCGCTGGGCGATGCCGTGACCAGACCGTTCGCCAGGATGTCCAGCATGTGCGCCAAGGCTCGGTTCTGGTCCTGGCGCATCGTTTCGCCGACCGCCGCGTCGGCCAGAACTTCCTCAATCTGCCGCTGCAGCCAGGACGGCCGCAGCGGGTCCGTCAGCGGCCGCTCCTTCATGCCCATCTCCCCGGAACGTTCCGCCAGTCGCTTGCCGGCCTGGAACCAGAGTTCCCGCTGGTAGGCCCGGACGGTCAGCCACGCGACCACGGTGGGCACCAGGGCCAGGGCCAGGGAGGCGAAGAAACCCGGTGACGGAATGGCCGGGCTGGCAAACAGGAACCAGACCGTCCAAAGAACGGCCGCGGCCGCGATGCCGTATCGCAGCAGGCGCGCAGGGAAGGAATAGCCCACGTGGCCGGCCGTTTGCGGTCAGCCGCGGAAGCAGTAGCCCACACCGCGGATGCTGACGATCAACGGGTTGGCGGCGCGGGTATCGTGCAGCTTGCGTCGGATTCCGGAAACCTGGATCCGGATGTTGTTGCGGATGGAGGCCATGTCCGCGGAGGAATCCCCCCAGCAGTGGCGCCAAATGGCGACAAAGGTCATGTTGCGGCGCCGGTTGAGCATCAGGCACAGCAGCACCTTGAATTCCTGGGGCGAAAGGTCGATTTGCCGCTCGCCGCGGGTCACGATTTGCCGATCACGGTCCAGCTTCAAGTCGCCCGCGGCCAGGATGCTGTGGTCGTGTTCCGCGGCTTGCGGTTCGGTGTCGCGCCGGTTGGCGCCGTGGCGGGCCAACTGATATTCCACGCGCGCAATGAGTTCCTGTACGCCGAAGTTGCCCTTGATCAGGTAGTCGTCGGCACCCAGGCGAAATCCCAGGACCCGGTCCAGCTGGTCCGTGAAGTTGCCCGTGGCAATCAGAACGGGAACGTTGGAGACGGTTCTCAGTTCCCGCAGGATGTCCATGCCGCGCACCGGTTCGTTCTCCTGATTGTGCACGAGGTGCAGGTCCAGAATAACGAGGTCGGGGTTGACGTTGCGTGCCATGTCGTTGGCGGTGGCCCCGTCCATGACTCCCGTGACCCTGTGGCCGCCCTGTTCCAGGTAGTAGGCCCAGGTGTGCAGCAGGTCGGGTTCGTCTTCGATTATCAGAATGTGAGCCATGCGGGGAATGGGCCTTGTATGTTGGTTGAAGCGGGACACGGCGCAACCGACCCGTCCGGCTCAGCCCGACGGGGCTTCGCGGGCGGGCCGGAGCAGGGCGAGCAGTACCGGCAGGCAGCCGTAGTACCAGGCGAGCCACAGGGCCAACCACAACCCCAATGGGCCGTCCCTCCAACCCTCCAGGTGAAAAAACCGCCATCGAAACATGTGCCAGCCCTGACTGAGGATGCGCAGCAGCGGCAGGCCGGAGGCCGGTTCCGCGTCCAAGGCGGCCAGTCGGGAGTAGGCCTGTTGCCGACCATGGAATTCCTGCCAGCTGGCGTAGTTGTAGTGGAGCAGGGGTTCGGCCAACGACATCACCCGTCCGTCCACCCGTGCCTCCTCGTGAACCCTGGCCGCCTCCTGGTAGGAGACCCGATCCCTGCGCAGCAGCCGGAGTTGGAAGTCGGGATGGAATCCGCCGGCCTGCATGGTGTGCTCCATGATGATGTTGGAGCGCGGGATCCGCGCCGCGGCCAGGTCATGCTCGTCGCAGCCGTTCCGGACGACGGCCAGAATCTCCTCGCCCAGCGCACGCGAGACCCGTTCATCGGCGTCCACGAACAGCACCCATTCCGCGGCAACCATGTCCAGGGCGGCCTGGCGCTGGCTCGCGTAATCGTCGAAGGGACGTGCACAGACGCCGGCCCCCATGGCCCGGGCGATCGCCACCGTGCCGTCCCGGCTGCCGGAGTCGAGCACCAGAATCCGAGGACACCACGCCGCGAGCGAACGGACGCAGGCAGCAATCTCGGGTGCCTCGTCCAATGTCAGGACGACGGCCACCAGGTCGGGGGGCGGCAACTGTGCCGGGCGGGTCACGAGGCAGGCGTCGAACGGCTGGGCAAAAGGGCCGGACTGGCTGCCGTCAGTTCAGATCGCGGTGCATGTACAGTTCGCCCTGGCGGAATCCCCGCGCCGCGTAGTACCCGCGGGTGCCGGTGGCCGCGATCACGCTCTGCCGTTCGAATCCGCAATCCGCGCTGAGGCGCGCGGCCTCGTTCAGGAGGCGGCGGCCGACACCGGTGTGCTGGGCGGCTCCCGCCCGACCCCGGCCGAGCCCCTGGGCCATTCCGTAGACGTGCACCTCCCTGATCATGGCGACGCCGCAAAGTTCGTCCAGAAACGCCTGGCTGCCCGTGCCGGGTTCCCGGATGTGGCTGAGCCGCAGGAAACCGACCAGCCTGGCGCTTCGGTCCGGTTCCGGGTCCGGCATGGTGCAGGCTATGAAAAATTCATCCGTGAGCGTTGTCCGGTACCGCACCGTCTCAATGGACAGTCGATCCGGGTCCACTTCCGCCTGGCTGATCTCGCGGCAGCGTATGCAGCCGCACGGGGTGCCGCGCCGAGCCAGTTCGCGCTGTACCACCTCGCGCAGGTTGCTGGTTCGGACTCCCGCCTGGATGTGGTGTGCCGGAATGTCCCTGAACAGCCGGTTGAGGCGCGTGTAGGGCGGGATGGTCGGCTTGACATCCGCCAGCAGGTCCACCAGCTCCGTTTCGGTGTAGGGGCGGTACCGCCCCTGCTGCCACAGTCGGTGGAGTTCCGTGCCCGCGATTAGCGAGCACGGATAGATTTTCATCTCGTCCGGGCATATGGACCGGTCGCTGAAGAAGCGGCGGAAGTCGCACCGATCGGATTCCGGTGTGGCTCCGTGCAGGTTGGGCATCCAGTGCAGGTGCAGCTTGAATCCGGCCGTCCGCAACAGGTCCAGGGCCCTGCGCACTTCCGCCACCGTGTGACCCCGGTTGTTGAGTTCGAGAATGCGGTCGTCGAGGCTCTGGACCCCAATCTGGACCTTGGTGACGCCCAGGGAGCGCAGATGGCGGATTTCGTCCGGGGTGATCCAGTCCGGCCGGGTCTCGACGACCAGCCCGACATTGCGGTGCCGCGCGGAGACGTTGCGTTCGAGCGCCACTTCCAGCGATGGGCTTTGGGCATGGTGCGCCCCGTCGCCACAGTTCATGGCGTCCAGGCACCGCTGAACGTACCAGTTGCGGTATTCGCGCGAATAGGCGCTCCAGGTACCGCCCAGGATCAGCAGTTCAATCTTGTCGGCCGTGTGGCCAATGCTTTCAAACCCCTGGATGCGGCCCAGCGTCTGGCGGAAGGGATCAAAGCCGTCCTGTTCGGCCCGTTGGCACCCCGGCTCGTCGTAGATGTAGACCTTGGGGATCCGAATATCGCCGGAGCAGA
>JAPPAJ010000267.1 GCA_026705565.1 Caldilineaceae bacterium
GGCTGACCCCCGCGGCCGCGGCGACCGCACGCTTCCGCGTGCAGGCCCGCAATGCGGCCGGCCTCTCGCTGCCCTCCCTGCCCGCCACCGCGACCCCCGCCGGTTCCTGAGAACCCCTGCTCCCGGCACCGCCTCCCAACAGGCGGTGCCGGGAGCAGCCGTGTCGGTCCCGCGTGGGCGCGTACGGTTTGTCCGGTTGGGAGGGGTGGAGAGGACGCTGACCGAGGGGTGGGCATGGGCAGTGCAGGCAGGCCTGTGAAGGCCCGGCGGGGTCCCCAACAAAGTTTGTGGGGACGCAATCGAGGTTCCCACAGGCCTGTGACTGCCTTTGTCGAGGGTGCCACGGCGAGGGCCCCTCGATATTTGGTGATATTAATCCAGTTGCAGAGCCCCCAATCCACCCCGGGCACGGCACAAAAGCCACAAAACCGGATTGGTCCCGGTTTGTGCATTCATGATCAAATCAATTCCACCGCGACGACCAAGTCAGTCGTCGTACATCTGCTTGCGGGCTCTGGCCATGCTCCGCTGCGCATCGCGTTGTGCGATGGTGTCGCGCTTGTCGTGCTGCTGCTTACCCTTGGCCAAGGCCACTACGACCTTGGCCAGACCGTGGTTGGAAATGTAGAGGCGTACGGGCACAGTGGTCAAACCCTTCTGGGCCACATTGGCCGCAATCCGACGGATCTCACGTTTGTTGAGCAGAAGCTTGCGCGGCCGCATCTCCTCATGGTTTTCGCGATTGCCGTGGGAGTACGGGGCGATGTGGACATTGTGCAACCAGGCTTCGCCGTCCCTCACCATGACAAAGCCGTCGCCCAAGTTCACCTGACCTTGCCTGATCGACTTGATCTCCGTCCCCAGCAACTGGATGCCGGCATCGAACTCCTCGAGCAGGTGATAGTTGAACCGGGCCCGGCGATTGGTGGCCACGGTCCGCGGACCTACCGGTCCGCGTTCATTCTTGGTGCGGGCGGATTTGGCAGCCACGATGACACCTCCTCAAGGTCCGCTGGTTGCTGCATCCAGTGAATGTACAAGATACAGTTCGGCGACCTGAAGATAGGGATCGGTTTCCGTGTCGTCGGGGAGGACTCCGGCATCTTCCGGCTCCCCATCTGCATCCTCGTTGGTCATGGGCACGTCCGGGATCAACCCCTGCCCATGAATCTCCCATCCGTTGGGGGTGTGCCAAAGGTGGTCGGACACTCGCAGGCGACTTCCGTCGCCCAGTACGAAATCGGACTGGCCACTGCCGTTGCCGTAGGTGGTTTCGCCAATCAGCAAGCCGACGCCGTGATCCTGAACCGCGCCGGCAACCAGTTCGCTGGCACCTGCACTGAAGCGGTCGACGAGCACTGCCAGAGGCATGCCCGGTGGCAGTGATGCCGCGCCCTCAGCCTTCAGTTCTATCCGTACACCATCGGTATGTTCGCCAACGGCAACCAGCCGAGGCCCCGTCAACAAACCCGCCACGCGGACTGCAGCATCGGTTGAGCCACCGGCGGTGCCGCGCAGGTCGAGAATCATGGCTGCCACCCCCAAGTCCAGCAGATCCGTCAGGGCCACGGCCAGACCAGCAGTCCCAAGTTCACCGATCGAGTGCATCCTGATGTAACCGATGTTCGACTCTGACCCAAGAACTTCGTGGTCGACGGTGGGGATTTCCACCTCGCGCAAGGTTATGGTTGCATCGAATGCTTCCTCGTCGCGCCGATAGCCGATCCGCACCTCGGTGCCCGCCGGAGCCGCCAGGCTGGCGAACGTGGCCTCCCGGCCCATCCAGGAAATGGGTTCCCCGTCCACCGACACCACAAGATCCCCGGCGCGCAATCCCGCGTCGGCTGCGGGCAGACCATCGAAGGTTTGCGTGACCAAAAGCCGTTTGCGGTCGGGCAGCCACTCCAGTCTCGCTCCGATGCCGACGCCCCCCAAGTCGAACTCCCCTGGGCCGGACAAGGCTCCATCCGGACGCACAAGGACCGAGTACCGATCGCCGAGTTCCGCCAGGACACCGTCTATGGCCGCCTGATTCAACACATCCTCCGTTGGAACTTCGCCAATATATTCCTCTTCAAGAAAGTCCAGGGCTTCCCGCAGCACGGTGAACCGATCGGAAGACCGAACAGCGCGTTCGGTGCGGTTCAGTTCCGTCAACGGAACAAGCGATTCCCCTTGGCCTTCACCGGCATCCACCTCCGATCCCGTGTGCTCCACCCCCAGGGCATGGCCCGTCATCGCACCAACTGCCACCGACACAAACAAGATCAGGGTCACTACAAGCGCAACCACCTTGGTCGGGGCAATCGCCATCGGCCGATCCACGGAGGAGTTCGGACCCTCCCGAACCCCATCGGTTTCGAGACTGATGCCTAATCGGCGCAGCATGGGAGTCATGACTCAGAATCCACCAAACGCATGGGCCGGCCGCATACGGCCAAGGATCGTGTTGGCATCGTCAGGAACCCCGATCAACCTCTGGTCTGAAGGTCGGACAGGTGCTGGAGAGCTGCCTCGATGTACGGATCCGCATCCTCATCAGGATCGGCAACTTCGGGTGCTTCACCGGGCTGCATCCGTTCAACCAGCACGTCGGGAACCAGGCCTTCCCCGTTGATGGACCTGCCCTTTGGCGTAAACCAAAGCGAAGTGGTGACGCGAATCTGACTCTCGTCGGCAAGCATGCGAGTCACCTGAACACTGCCCTTGCCCAGCGTCGGTTCGCCAATCAGGACAGCCCTGCCGTTGTCCTGGAGGGCACCGGCCACCAGTTCGCTGGCACTGGCACTGCTGCGGTTCACCAACACGACCAGCGGCGTATCCCGGGCAAGGACGGCCCGGTGTTGGGCACGGTGTTCCTCCTCCCGCCCGTCACTGTATACCTGGCGCACCACAAGCCCACGGCCGGCCAAGAGGCCGGCCACCTCGACCGACTCGTCGAGCAACCCGCCACCGTTGCCGCGCAGATCCAGAATCAAACCTGTCACATCCGTACTCTCAAAGCCTTTGATGACACCCTCCAGTTTGTCGGCAGCCAATGCGTTGAACGTGTGCAGGCGCACATAGCCGATGTCCGCATCCGGACCGATCAGTTCGTGGCTGGTCGTTGGCATATCGATAGTGGCCCGGATGATGGTCAGTTCGAATTCCTCCGCACCCCGCCGGATGTCCAGTCTCACTGCGGTATCCACGGGGCCCCGAACCTTCGAGATGGTTCCGGACATGCCCAGTTCGGCCACGGGTTCGCCGTCCACGGCAATCACCAGGTCCCCCGTCACGAGTCCGGCTTCGGCCGCCGGACTGCCGGGAAACGGCTCGGTGATGCGAACCGCCAAGTCCTCTTCGCTCCATTCCACCATGGAACCAATGCCGCCGAACTGGCCACTGGTGTCGCTGGCCTCCAGGGCGGCCTGCTCGGGACGCAACAACAACGTGTACCGGTCATCCAGATCCGCCAACACCCCTTCAATGGCGGCTTGGTTAAGCACGTCATCGCCAGGCAGTTCGCCAATGAACGCCTCTTCCAGGATGGCAACGGCTTCCTCCAGGACATCAAAGTCCGCGGATTGGCGGAACAGGCCGACGTCCGACCACAATCCGGCAAGCGAGGCCAGCACGCGGCCGGAAGGCCCGGTCGGCTGTGTCTTGCCATATAGATAGCCGCCCACACCTCCGCCAGCGGCACTCAGCACCGCCAAGACCAGCGTCAGTGCCAGTGCACGCCGCCAGGACCAGCGAACACCTGTGTTGGCAGAGGTCCGTTGATTGGGTCGAGCCGCAGGAGGTTTCTCGTCGAGCATGTCGGTGCAGGCAGGGAGGGGCACAGCCTCGGTGGGAACCAAGTCCGCATGGATTGCAGTGGCCCTCCACATACAAGCCGGAGGCGAAGCCAAGGTTCCATTTTATTGTGGACAGGGTCTTGGGCGGGTATTTCCTGCACCAACCGGAGATCAATTGCATTCCGACTTGTGCCTCAACGCCTGACCTAGACCAAGGACGCACCCCAGGCACAGCCACAGTGGACCAAACCACTGCCGTGTTCCCATGGTCCTGTGCAGATGATCTTCATCGGCCCGGGACCAGTGCCATGCGACGCGGGCGTCCGCTCGGTCGCGACCCTGACCGTGACCTGTGGCGACAACCGATGGACCGAGGTCGAAAGGTTCGGTACCGAGTTGGCCGTCATCGTGTTCGAGCATCTGACAGATGCTCGAACACCGTGACCTTGATGACCTCGGATACCCGGTATGTCTGTGGCAATTGCCAGGAAAAACCGTTGAGGCCAAGAATTCCGCCCGCGCCCTTCTTGCGTTCCCCGCAAGGCGGCTTGCCCGCACACGCCCGTCTTGCCTTGAAGCTGTTGGCAATGACGGACGGAAAGCGTCGTCTGAATTCCCCAGTCCGGGAGCGTTGTCAGTACCTGTACCAGGAATTATGGTCGGTTTACATCCAAAGAGGAACGGTCGGATCGAGAGCAGATCGACACGTTGCCGAAGGGCTTGCCAAACCGCGAGGCTTGACCTCAGATCCAGCCCGAAGGTATCCTGACTGAGGACATGAACTGTTTGAAGCGCATCACTCTGGAGCCAGGCAAGAGAGGCGGGAAGCCGTGCATCCGCGGGCTCCGGATCACGGTGTACGATGTCCTTGAGTATTTGGCATCCGGAATGACGGAGGCGGAAATCCTGGCGGACTTCCCGAACCTCGAGCGCGAAGACATCCGGGCGGTGCTGGCGTTCGCGGCAGAGCGTGAACGCAGGCTCGTTTCGATCCCACCCGGGTGAAGCTCCTCTTCGACGAGAACCTGTTCCCCCGTCTCGTCGCTGACCTATCGGACATCTTTCCGGGTTCCGTCCATGTTCGGGATGTCGGGCTGGCCCGAGTCAACGATGTTGCGATCTGGGATTACGCTCGGGACCACGACCTCACCATCGTCTCAAAGGACGCGGACTTCCATCATCTGAGCTTCGTGCACGGTCCGCCGCCCAAGGTTATCTGGATCCGACGCGGCAATTGCTCCACGACAGACATCGCGGCGTTGCTTCGATCGAATTGGATCGGGATTCTCGCCTTCGGGACCGAGATTGAGTCGGCTTTTCTGGCACTTTTTTAGGAAACCATGGCGGCGGTCCGGTCAGGGCGTTTTCAGTTTCAACAATACCGCGCAGCCGCCATGAATCTGTCCGTCGCGACATCTTGCGCAGTTGCCGGGCCACGCCATGGGACGGAGGCATGTCCGCCTCGCAGGGAGGCACCATGACCGTACCGAACAAGAAGCTGATCGCTGCGGTGGAGGCGTATTTCGCCGAACTCCATCGAGTGTGCGCATCGGGGGACGGGACCAGAGACCGCTTCTACCATCCGGCACTGGAACCCCTTTCTTGGCGCGGTCGGGAATGACCTCCAGTTAGGTCCGACACACGCTCCAAACAGGGAAATCCAAATCAGCTGGCAACGACACTCAAGTGCAGGTCCGGGCCTGGAAGGCCGCGTCAACCTCTATTCCGCACCCCATGCACCAGCACCCACAACCTTGGCAACGGGCACATGGGAGCCAAAGTCCGTTTCCGTGTGTATGATGGGTATCTCGTGCGGATGTCCTGAGGCCAAACCCTGGCCGCCCGGATTTCCCATCGGTCCGCATTGGTGACGCGAAGGGGTCACCGCAACCTTGGGTCGCGGTGCCGCCTCCGACGATTGCTCCCTCCAACTCCAGCAGGATTCGTACATGACCACCGGGATTCTCCCAGCCAACCAGATTCTTGAACGCCTGAAGTCGGGCCGCACCGCCGTCGGCACCATGGTGGGCACGTTTGCCCAGTCCTCGATGCCGGTGCTGCTGGCCAATGCGGGGTTCGACTTTTTCCTGCTCGACAACGAACACGGCATGTTCGACTACGAGACGATGGAGACCCTGTGCCGGGTGGCCGTCGGCCAGGGAATTACCCCCATCGTGCGCCCGGCCGACCACACCTACACCTGGACCGCCAAGGTTCTGGACACCGGTGCCCAGGGCCTGTTGATGCCCAGGGTCTACACCGTCGAACAGGTGCGCTCCATCATCAGCATGGCGAAGTATCCCCCGGCAGGCATCCGGGGAAGCGCCCTAAGTCGCGCCTATGTCGGCTACAAGAATGCCAACGCCATGGAGGTGATGGAGGAGGCCAACGAACAGAGCATGCTGTGCATCCAGATCGAAACGAAGGAAAGCTACGCGGTCCGGGATGAAATCGCGGCGCTGCCGGAAGTGGACTGCCTCTTCGTGGGGCCCAACGACTTCTCGATTTCCCTGGGGCACCCGGGAAACATGGACCACCCGGATGTAACCTCCGCCATCGAAAACGTCCTGGACACCTGCCGCCGGTTCAACAAGGTGGCCGGCATCCAGATGAACACCCCCGAATCCGCCTGCCGCTGGGCGCGCGCCGGCTTCAACATGCTGAGCGCAGGCTCCGACGTCGGCCTGCTCCAGAACGCCGGACAGGCCTTGACCGGCCAGGTGCGGGACGCCTGGAACTAACCGCACCTGCGGCCCGCGGGCAACCCGGGTCAGGCGTCGGTAACGCAGCCTTCGGACGCGGTGGACACCGTCTTCATGTACTTGTAGAGCACACCGCTGGTGTAGTTCGGCTCGGGCCGGGTCCATCCGGCCCGGCGCCGGGCCAGTTCCTCGTCGTCAATCCGGAGGTCCAACCGGTTGTTGACCGCGTCAATTGAGATGGTCTCGCCGTCGCGCACGAAGGCCAGACCCCCGCCCAGGGCGGCTTCCGGGGTGATGTGGCCCACCACGAATCCGTGCGTGCCGCCCGAGAACCGTCCGTCGGTGATCAGGGCCACCTTGTCGCCCAGGCCAACACCCATGATCGCCGCCGTGATCGACAGCATTTCCCGCATGCCGGGACCGCCCTGCGGACCTTCGTAGCGGATGACCACGACCTCGCCGGCCTGAACCTCGCCTCCCTCAATCCCGGCCAGGCACGCCTCCTCGGAGTCGTAAACGCGGGCCGGTCCGCTGAAAGCCATCCCCTCTTTGCCGGTGACCTTGGCCACGGCGCCTTCGGACGCGAGGTTGCCGTATAGGATTTGAAGGTGACCACTCGGGCTGATGGGGGCGTTGGGCAGGCTGACGATGGTTTGGCCTTCGGCCAGGGCCGCCGCCTGTTCCACGTTTTCGCCCAACGTGCGGCCGGTCACGGTCATGCAGCTGCCGTCCAGCATGCCCTCCGCCAGCAGCATCTTCTGCACCGCGGGCACCCCGCCCACGTCGTTCAGATCCTCCATGACGTACTGCCCGCTGGGTTTCAGGTCCGCTAGCAGGGGAGTGCGGTCCGAGACGGCCTGGAAGTCATCAATGGTCAGCGGAACCTCGGCGGCCCGGGCCATGGCAATCAGATGCAGGACCGCATTGGTGGACCCACCCAGCGCCACCACCACCGTGATGGCGTTCTCGAAAGCCGCCCTGGTCATGATGTCGCGCGGCTTCAGGTCCTCCTCCAACAGGTTCCGGATCGCCGCACCGACGCGCCCGGTTTCGGCCTGCTTCTCCTCGTGCGTGGCCGGCCAGGATGAACTGCCGGGCAGCGTCATGCCCAGGGATTCAATCGCGGACGCCATAGTGTTGGCCGTGTACATGCCGCCGCAGGCGCCTTCGCCGGGACAGGCATTGCGCAGAACATCGCGCAGTTCCTCCTCGGTAATGTCGTCCGCGAGCCATTGGCCGTAGGCCTCGAAGGCCGAGACGATGTCCAGCTTGCGCCCGTTCAGGGAACCCGGCTGGATGGTGCCCCCGTAGACCATCAGACCGGGACGGTTGATGCGTGCCATCGCCATCAGGCAACCGGGCATGTTCTTGTCGCAACCCGGAATGGTGATGTTGGCGTCGTAGTACTGCGCCCGCATCACGGCCTCGATGGAATCGGCAATGATGTCGCGCGAGATCAGCGAGCACTTCATGCCCTCCGTACCCATCGAGATGCCGTCGCTGACGCCAATCGTGTGGAAGACCAGACCGACCAAACCGGCTTCGTTCACGCTTTTGCGGATGCGGCCGGCCAGGGCGTTGAGGTGCATGTTGCACGGGTTGCCGTCCCAGCCGAGGCTGGTAATGCCTACCTGGGCCTTGTCCATGTCCGCGTCGGTCAGGCCGGCTCCGTACAGCATGGCCTGCGAGCCAACCTGGGAGCGAACCTGGGTCAGCTGGCGGCTGAAGCGGTTGAGGCCCGTCTTGGCCACGGTTCCGTTGGATGTGCTTTGACTCATGAATTTCCTCCACAAGGTGATGTGTTCGGCCGGACCGCCACCGGGGCCGGCGGGTACAGCCAACAGGACGCTGGGGCTACGACCGGTCCCTGTCGCTCAACAGGAAATACTCCAGGGAATCGGTCAGCGCCGTCCAGCTGGCTTCCATGATGTTGGGGCTGGCCCCCACTGTATTCCAGATGCGGTCGCCGTCGGTGCTGGCAATCAGCACCCTGGTGGTGGCCGCTGTGGCCGAGTGGCTGTCCAGAATCCGCACCTTGTAGTCCAGGAGACTGACTCGTTCCAGTTCCGGATAGAACTTCAGCAGGGCCTTGCGCAACGCCACGTCCATGGCGTTGACCGGCCCGTTGCCCTCGCCGGCCTCGTGGAACTCTTGTCCGGCGATCCTCAACTTGACCATGGCCTCGGCCAGGATGCCGCGGCCCTGCCGGTTTTCGACGATGGTCATGAAGTCAACCAGCTCGAATGGCGCCGCGTAGTCGGCCATCTCCCGCCGCAACATCAGTTCGACACTGGCCTCGGCCGCTTCGAAGGCAAATCCCAGATTCTCCAACTCCTTAATCCGCGCCAGCACCGCCCGTTCCTCGGTCCGGCCCAGGCTGTCCAGCCCGAATTGGCGGCGCTTGACGGCAATGTTGTCCTTGCCGGACAGCTCGCTGATG
>JAPPAJ010000158.1 GCA_026705565.1 Caldilineaceae bacterium
TATTGGCCGCAAGGTTGGCTAAGGCATGGCCCACCATCTGGCCTGTACACTGTCCAGTCTTCCGGGCAACCTGACCATAGGTGGCAACCTTACCGTAGGGTATTTTGCGGACCGTCGCATAAATCTGTTCCCAAGTGGCCTTGCGCCGTGGGTGGAACGACGAACTCATGCTTGCTGCCCCAATGTTGAACCGTATGCAACTGGGTGTTAGCTGGACTGTGTGCCCATGATGCCTCTGGCAGGGGGGTGTGCATCAAGGTATTTCGTTCTTGCAACTCCCCTCCTGTTGCAGTCCGATTGGGAGTACATACAATGAGTGGGGCAAGGCTCAAACGACTGCAAGTCCAGGTCGAACAGGATGCAGGTCAGTACTGCCGCCCCGACCATGGGCATTGTGCCGGTCGTACTCTCCGAGTAGCCGATTTTCGGTGCCGGACACCGTGTGGGCGGCATGCCGACGATCTCAAGCCTGAACTGAACCTGTCCTACAGGTCGTCCGGGTTCATGGCATCCGGTCCGAACAGCACCGCGTACTCCCTGTTTTCAGTCGAGACCGTACCAGCATCCATATAGCAGACACTGAAGGCCCGACGGGCAATGTCGGTGCTGTTGACCCCCGAACGGTGCGGCAGGTGGTTGTGGAGGAGCAGGGCCTCCCCCGCCTCCAAGGTCAAGGGTTCGGCCTCAAATTCCTCCGTCAGATCCTCCGCCTGTTCTTCGGTCAGAAAGCCGGATCCGTCGGAAGGATTGATCAGTTCGTTATGCCGTCCAGGCGTGACCCACATGCAGCCGTTCTCCACCGTGGCTGGGTCCAGCGCCGTCCAGATCGTGATCAACGGGTCGCGGTCCAGTGAAGTCCACCGATCCTGGTGCCAAGCCAGGTCGGTACCTTCATGGGCGGGTTTGTTCATGAACATCGCGCGGTAGGAGGCCACCGGCGTGCCCAAGCCGTAGGCCCGTTCACAGATGTGCTTGAACAAGGGCCGCTGCATGTACCGCAGGAACAGCGGATCAAACTCGAGATCCTGAATCTTGCGGTAGGCGAGCGTGGCCAACTTGTGCCCCTTGGACTGGGGTCCGGGCTGATCGGACACACCGGGCACGGAGTCCAGCTGCATCAGCATGCGCTCGTACGGCACGTCGGCGGTGCCCATCATGATCGCGTCGATCCTCCGTTGCATCGCTGCGAGATCCTCCGGTTCCAGCACCGGTCCCAAACGCACGTACCCCTGTTCCTTGAACCTGGACCACTGTGCATCCGTAATGCCGTTCCGCATCATGTGATTCTCTCCTGCCGATCGCACACCGGCCGGCTGACTGAAGGGATCCCGGACGGGGTCCAAGCGGGCCTGTCCGGCCAGGGGTTGGCTACCCCTTGACCCCCGTCATGACAATGCCCTGAATGAAGTAGCGCTGGGCGATGAAGAAAATGATGATGGTCGGCATCACCGCGACCAGGGCGGCTGCCATCATGTCCTGGATGTTGGACCGCATGTAGCCCTCGAAGAGCCTGAGACCCAGGGCCACCGTGTACTTGTCCACCTGCTGGAGGTATACAAGCGGGTGCAGGAAGTCGTTCCAGGTAAACGTGAACTGGTAGATGGCGGAGACCCCCATCACCGGCAGCGACAGCGGGATGTGGATACGCCCGTAGATTCCCAGCCAGCCGCAGCCGTCAATCTTGGCGGCATCGTCCATTTCCTGCGGGATGGTCATGAAGAACTGACGCATCAGGAACACGTGGAACGGCGGCGCGAACCAGTTCGGAACGATCAGCGGAAGCACGGTGTTGATCCAGCCCAGCTGCACAAACAGCAGGTAGGTGGGAATCAGCTTGATGTGCTCCGGTAGCATCATCGTGGACAGGACCACGATGAACAGCAGGTTGCGGAAGGGAAAGCGCAGACGGGCAAAGCCGAAGCCCACGAAGGAAGCCGAAAGGACAACCCCGGCCGAACTGAGCACCGACACGATGGCACTATTCCCAAACCACCGCGCGAACGGGAAAGGCCCCACGAAAGGCGCGCGGAAATTGACGAAGTTAATCGAGTCCGGGATCCACTCGGGCGGAAACAGATTGACCTGGTAGGGCGGCATTACCGCCGTCCGAATCATCCAGTAGAACGGGATGGCGAAGATCACCGCGCCCCACAGCACCACGATGTAGAGCAGCACGCGCCAGAGAATCACCCCGACGTTGTAGTGGCGCTGCCGCTGTAACGGCAGGGCCACCGATTCCGTGATGGTGGCAGTGTTTTCGGCCATGGCTCAGCGCTCGTACTGGACCCAGCTGCTGCTCGACCGGATGGCGAACAACACAAACACCAGGATGGCTAGGAACAGGGCCCACGCCTGCGCCGAGGCGTAGCCGAAGCGGAACTGGCTGAATCCCGTGTTGTACAGGTGCAACACCATGGTCAACGTGGCATTGTTGGGGCCGCCCTGGGTCATGATCAGCACCTGCGTGAACACCTGCCACGAGGCAATGATGTTCAACACCACGTTGAACAGGATGGTAGGCGTCAGCAGAGGGATCGTGATTGAGAAGAACTGACGGATCGGCCCCGCCCCGTCAATCTTGGCGGCCTCGTAGAGCGCGGTGGGAATCCCGCGCAGGCCCGCCAGGAAAATCAGCATGGCCCCACCCGCGCCCCAGAGGGCCATGATGATCACGGAGGGCATGGCCCAGTCCTGGCTGAAAACCCAGCGGGGCGCCACCAACGGGGTTTCCAGGGACAGGAAATCGCTAATCCGGAACAGAATCGGATTGAGGATGGAGTTCAGCAGGCCGATGTCCGGCTGATACAGCCACTTGAAGAGGATCGCCACGGCCGCCCCGGCCACCACGGACGGCAGGTAGTAGACGGTCCGCCAGAAACTCTGGCCCTTGATGTTCTGGTTGAGCAATACCGCAATCAGAAGCGCCAGGGTGGTGCTCAGGGGCACCATGATGAAGGCGTAATAGGCCGTGTTGAACATGGCCTTGCGGACCAGGACATCCGTGAACACGGCCTGGAACCACTTGAATCCCACCACTTCCCAAATCTGGAGCAGGTCCGTTCGGTAGAAGCCGAACACCAGGGAAGTGATCATCGGTCCCAGCGTAAAGACCAGGAACCCGAAGATCCAGGGGGATATGAAGAAAAAGCCGAAGAGCGCTTCGCGCCGTTCCGGCGTCCACTTGCGCACCGGAGCGCGGGCACCCGCGTCGGTCGCAGGATTGAGGGTTGCCATCGACTGGGCTCGCGCGGGGTTTGGCAGAGGAGGGCTCGGGCCCGCCTCGTCAGTTGCCAAGTCCCATGGGGGCGGGCAGGCAATCGGGGGTGCCCGAATGCCTGCCTCGCCTGCCCGTTGAGATTGCGGGCCTAGCCGAGCGCCGCCATGGCGCCGCCCAGGTCCTCGATGGCGATTTCACCGGCATTGAACCGGTTGACAACGTCCGCATGCTGAACAATCAGGTCAACCGGAGCCTCGTTCAACAACATCACTTGATCAAACGCGGGTTTGAGAATGGTGTCCTTGCAGGTGAAGTCGTTGGCAAACATCTCCTCCGGCCCGCCCAGTGACGCGGCAATGGAGGAGGTGAAGACATCAATGTCGATGTCGCCAAACCGCTCGTCCCGATCAATCAAGGCCGCCTGAAACTCCGGTAGGACGCTGATGCGAGACGGCTGCTTGGTGCCCCACTTGGCGTACAGCTTGCCGTAGAACGGGCTGGTGAGCCATTTCAGCGTCTCCCAGCTTTCGTCCGGATGCTCCGTCTTGTTCCAGATCATCGTGCCGTCCACCGACTGGTGGGTGGTGATTTCCGCCGGCCCCATCGGCAGCGGTGCCACGTCCCAGCGGAAGGTCGCGTTGCGCATGGTGGCACCCAGGCTCCAGGGCCCCATCTCCATCATGGAAATGCGTCCGCTCTCGAACAGCTGGTTGACGCCCATGCCGATGTCGGAACCGTACGCAAAGATGTTGCTGTCCCAGATGATGCTGTGAATGTAGTTCAAGGCATCGACGGCCGCCGGCTCGCCCAGGCCGCAAAGCTTGTTGTCGTCCGGGTTGACCATATTGGCGCCGAAACCGCGGATCCAGTACTGGGAGAGCCAATTGGCGTTCATGCCGTAGTTCGAGGTCGCCCAGGTGATGGGCTGTCCGGGTTCGCGGGAGACAAAGTTCTCGCCAATGGCCACGTAGTCTTCGTGGTTCCAGGCACCCCACTCGTGGGGAGGCGTGTCAACCCCCATCTCCTCGAACATGTCGATGTTGTAGTACAGGGCCATGGTGCCGGTGAAGCGCGGCATCAGGTGGATGTCGCCCTGCTCGTCCACCCACGGATCGAACTGTCCTTCGTAGTAGTCGTCGAGATCGACCTCGTCGGCATCCCGGTCGATGTAGGCCTGCAGGTTCAGGGTCTCGCCCTTCTGCACAAAGAAGGTGGAGCTCCAACAACAGAACTCGATCAGGTCCGGGGCATCGCCGGCCACCATCTGGGCGAGCACGCCCTCGCGCAGGTTCACGCCGCCCGGCTGGGGCAGGAACTCGACCTCGATGTCGGGGTTGTTGGCCTTGAACTCGGGATAGAACTCCGACCACAACTCCTGTACGCCCTCGGCTTCCTGAAGCTCGCGGGACTGGTAACGAAGGTTTACCACCTCGGCGGTGGCACCCGTACCAACGGCGGCCTCCTCAGCGGCGGGTGCACAGGCGGCCAGGGCCAGGCCGGCTGCTCCCAAGCCGGTAAACCGGATGAACTGTCTTCGGCTAACTCTCTGCATGGGTATCCTCCATGACAATCAGTCGCGCGCCGACACCGCGCGGTGCCCGGTCGCACAGGAAATATTCGGCTGGTACACAGCACCCTCGAATTTTACACCAGCAACCTCGCCAAAACCGCCGCCGTCCCTGTCATTCCAGCGGAATGCCCTCGTCTTGGCAGATGTCCGACAGGTACTCGACCGACAGTTCAACCTCGCGGGCAAAGGCATCGGTGGCCACGCCGTCGTTGGCGCCGGCGGTACCCGGCACATCCTCCAGCTCGATGGAAATCACCCCGTCGAAGCCCACATCGTGCATCGCCACCATCACCGCCCGCCAATCGATCTTGCCCTTGCCCGGGCGCCAGTGGGCGTTGGTGGTGCCGTCGTTGTCCGAGAAGTGGGCGTGGAACAGGCGATCCCCCAGTTCGTACACCGCCTGCTCGGAGATTTCACCGGACGGAAAGAGGTGGCTGGGGTCAAAGTTCATGCCCAGGGCGGGGGAACCGACGCTGTCGATCAGGCGCAGCATGGAACCCGTGTTGCGAACCCAGCGATAGGGATGGGGTTCCAAAGCCCAGCGCACGCCGTTTTCCTCGGCTATCTCACAGCAACGGGCCGTGGTCTCGACATAGGCGTTCCAGTTGGCGTTCCAGTCCAGGCCGCGGGGCAGGTCCACACCCCACTCCTGCGCAGTAGGCTTGTCCATGATGCGCGGCATGTCCAGGTTGAACGCGTTGGGCGATACCGAATTCACCATGTCCGTGCCCAGGGCCCGGGCCGTGTCCACCATGGCCCGGAAGTGCTCGACCGCACCGTCCCGATCCTTCTGGTCCTCCGACGCCAAGCCGCGGGGGGTGGAGACGAATTCGGACAATTCGAGGCCCAAGTCGTCCAGGAGTGTCCGCAGATGCCGAATGGTGTCAAGGGTGTAGTAGCTGTCCAGCACTTCCCGCCGCCAGGCAATGAGTTCCGCGGCCTTGAGACCGCAGGCGGCAATCGTGCGCAATCCATCGTCGTACGGAGGTTGCCAGTTGAAGGTCCATACACTGCCACCAAACTTCATGGCTACTTGCTCCTTTGTGCGGTTGTCCGGATATTGGTCCACTGAAGTATAAAGGGGGGCAGACTCCCCGGCGGCCGCCGACTGCGGCGCGACCGTTGCCACTGCTCTCTCCATACGAGGTGTTGACATGGAACACTCCGAAGCCCTGCACAGGTACCTCAGCCACGCCAAGCCCGCCATGCTGGAGTCCATCCGGACTCTGGTGGAGATGGAATCGCCCAGCACCGACATCGACCGGCTGGACCGGTGCGCGGACCACCTCCGTTCCGTGTTCGCGCCGGTTGTCGACCGGGCCGAGATCATCCCTGTTCGCGACGGCGGAAATCACCTGCGCTGCGAACTACAGGCCAAGCGGGAAATTCTGCCGCCAATACTGGTGCTGACGCACTTCGACACGGTCTGGCCCGTGGGGACCCTGGAACGCATGCCGTTTCGGGAAGCCTCGGACGGCAAGGCCTACGGGCCGGGCATCTTCGACATGAAAAGCAGCCTGGCCATGATGGAGCACATTTTCAGGGCCTTCAGGGAGTTGGACATCGACCCGGGGCGGAACGTTGTATTGCTGGCGACGGCAGACGAGGAAATCGGCAGTGCGACATCCCGGCAACTCATCGAGGATGAGGCCCGCCAGGTGAATTGTGTCCTGGTTCTTGAGGCACCGTTGCCCGGCGGGGTACTCAAAACCGCCCGCAAGGGCAGCCGGCACATCGACGTTCACATCAAGGGCATCCCCGCCCACGCCGGGATTGAAATCGAGAAGGGAGTTTCCGCCATCGAGGAGGCCGCACATCAAATCCTGGCCATCCAGGCCATGACCAACCTGGAAACAGGTTTGACGGTCAACGCCGGCGTTCACCAGGGCGGCACGCGTTCCAACGTGGTGGCACCCCATGCCGACATCCAGATTGATGTGCGTGCCTGGCGGGACGCGGATCTGCGGGATGCAGAGGACCAACTACGGAATCTGCGCCCGCGGCTGCAAGGGACATCCATCGATGTGGTCAGCGCCCGATCCCGCCCACCGCTGGAGGAAACCGCAACCAGGGAGGTTTTTGCCAAGGCCCGGACCATTGCGTTGGGTCTGGACATGGAACTGGTCGCGGGCCGCACCGGCGGCGGCAGCGACGGCAACTTGACCGGAGCCCTGGGGGTGCCGACGCTGGACGGCCTGGGGGTGCCCGGTGCCGGAGCCCACGCCGACCACGAACACATCGAGACGGATCAACTCGTGTCCCGCACCTGGCTTCTGTCGGAATTGATTCTGGGGCTTGTCGTGGGGGACTGACCGTCCCCGAAGGCCTCGCGGTGGGCTTCCTGCACCGCGCTGTCCGCCAACTTCGCGTAAATCCTGGTGGTTACCGGGCTGGCATGCCCCAAGGCCGTCTGGGTCACGGCCAGATCGGAGGTGGCCCGGTACATCCGCGTGCCAAAGTAGTGCCGCAGCGCGTGCGGAGTGACGTCTTTCAGGTCCAAGCCGGCGCGCTGGGCAAGTTTGCGGAACATCCGCTGCACCGCCCCCGTACTCAACGGAAACACCTCGGTACCCGCCCGACGGTCGTGCCGTGCAAACACCGGCTGGTCGCCCAACGGGCCGCGATAGGTCAAACCGGCGCTGTGGCGCTGCCGCAGATACTCTGTGGTTGACTGCCAGGCAAAGGCGGCAAAGAACACTTTCCGCGTGCGGCCCCTCTTGCCGGTGACCCACGCGGAACCGTCCGTCTCGTCCAGTGCGCGGGTTCGGAGCGCCACCAGCTCACCGACCCGCATGCCTGTTGACAAGAGGGTTTCCAGAATTGCGATATTGCGAGCCGCGGCCAGACGCTCGCGCGGGTCCGCACTGGTCGCCGGCAGCCGTCGAGCCACCAGCAGCAATTCGTTCAGTTCCGGGTCTTCCGGCGGATGCGGGACCAGTTCAGGGGGTTTCTGGTTGCGTCGAAGCCGGCGCATTCCCTCCTGCAAACGGGCATAGTCACTGCTGGCAATGGGCTGAAGGTCCCGAACCTGCAGCCATGAGATGAAACTCATGATCGCGGACAGATAGGTCAACAGTGTGCGCCGGTTGACGCCTTGCACGTCGGTAAGCCAGCTGGCCCAACCCAGCACCAGACTCGCCTGCAGGACCTCCAGTTCCTGGACCTCCGGATCCAGGTCGTTCGCCAACAGGTACTCCTGGAACCGATTGAGGCCCGTCCGGTAGGTGCGGCGGGTTAACGGCGCCCCGGCGGCGGCATCGGCCAGGAACCACTCGATTTCGGTACGGATGGTCATACCGCGTAGTGTACGGTACAACGCGGGTTCGTGCAGGTCTGGTGCATCTTCGGCACACCGCTGCCGAACGGGCCGTTCTTCCGGCTCTGTTTTAGTCCGTGTGCTCCATGCAAGCCGCGCAGGTTGTACGGCCGCTACACACGGGAAAGCCCAGGATCAAGTGCGCTGACGCCTGTTCCCTGACACGTTGCGGACTGTTCCCAGGCAATTATGGCCCGCGCGGATCGAGTGGGTAGTCAGGGCCATAGTCGTCATCAGGCGGGAGCCCCAACAGGACAGGCCATGCGTGGGGAGTTTGCAGCACGGTCCGGACGCGGCGGGCGGCATCCGCCGGAGGCCCGTCCCCGCGCCAGACTGCCTCAACCCGATCCAGGTGCTCCGGTTCCAACTCCGACCCCAAGAACTCGCGCATCATGTCGATGGCCATGTCGGTCCGTTCCCGCGTAGCCTGGTCCTGTTCCTGCACAGCCTGGTCCCGTTCCTGCGCGGCCTGATCCCGTTCCTGCAGGATCCGGTTCTGTTCATGTTCTGTATCGGTATCGGTGTCCCGCCAGCGGCCCTCTTCCGGGTCGTACCACTGGCAGCGCGGCGCCGGCCGTTGCCCTTTCGGCAGGTGGCGAAACTCATCTGCCCCCTCCCGCGCATCCGGAAGGAAGCGGATGTGCGTGTCGAACACGTCGCTCCAAACCGTATCCGGTTCCGATACGGATGTCTTCTTCAGGGGTGCAACTGCTTCGTGGGTTCCATCCACCAGCCGATACATCAGCAGTTACCGGGGCGAGTCCGGCCAGCGCCTGCCGCC
>JAPPAJ010000389.1 GCA_026705565.1 Caldilineaceae bacterium
GTTACCTGTTCGACGGCCAAGGTTCCTAACACCGTCTCATGCAGGAACTTCCGGTTCCCTGTCCGTGCCGGAACATGGTCCACGCTCGGGGCGCGGCTCGTCTGTGTATTCCACTTCCGGAATGCGAGGGCATCGATGCTCAAAGTAAGGCAGGTCAGCGTCGATGGCGACGGCGGCTTCGGAACGGCCGCGATCTCGGAGGACTGGCCGTCCACCTGCACTTGGCTCCACTGCTCAACCTTCGTCCAGCAGTTGATCCCGAACATCGCTGCCAGGGTCGCAAGCAGGAGGGCGTCCGCCCACGAATGGCGTCGGACTTGGAATGCGGGTATCATCCATCCGGGTCATCGGAGCCGTCGGGGGAACGCCGGCATGGTCGGCCATGATGCATGTTCCCGAAGGTGTCGCGGACTACACCCATCCGGTCTGTAGCGGCCACGGCCCAAATGAGAATGCGATTGGCCTGAGGAACTGCGGCCGGCCGGGTATTGGGTTGCCGGGTCTTTGCTAGAATTGCCAGCCTCTCCGAGCCTGTCCCCTCCAATACAGCCCATGCACGATGCGCCGTCGCAAGGCGTTCGGATAGGAGCCCTGCTGCGCGAGCGGCGGGAGACTCTGGGTCTGAGTCTGCAGGATGCCGAAACCGCCATCCGGATTCGGGCTGCCTATCTGATGGCATTGGAGAACGACGATTGGCCGAATTTGCCTGGCGAGGTGGTGGGCCGGGGGTTTCTCAAGAACTATGCAGAGTTCCTGAAACTGGACTCGGAGGAGCTCAAGCACCGGCGGCAGGTTCTGGTTGCACCTGCCCTGAGCCGCGAGTGGACGGATACCAGTTCCGGTGCGCCCATGCCGGAACCGCGTCCTGTCGACTACCGTCCCATTTCCGTGCGCGTGCACGGCGAGACCATGGTCGGGGAGCGCACTGGCCTGCCGCGCGGCTTGGCGGCAGCTGTGATCCTTGCCGTGGCCGGATTGTTGTTGCTGGCCGCCGTCTGGTACGGCATTCCGCGGGTCAGTCCCGGACTGCGTAGCCAAGTGGATGTTGCAGTCATCGGCGACCAGGCGCAGGACTGGGTATCCGATCGTTGGGCTTCCGTATCCGAGGTGCTGCCCAGGAATCTGGTCGCCGCGCCGGAGACAACGGCCACGCCGCCCATCGCGGTGGCCGTGCCCGAACTCCTGTCCACGGCCACCCCGACCTTGGCTTCCGTTCAGCCCGTCGCGGTGCCGTCCACGCCCGTGCCGCCCACTCCCACGGTCACGGCCACCCCGACCGACGTACCCCAGCCGGTGGCGGATGCGGTCGTGCCCTCGGCTGCCTGCCCGGACCCGAACGTGCAGATTTCGTCCCCGCAACCGGGTGCGGTGGTGTCGGGCGACGTCCCGATTATGGGAACGGCCGAGCATGAGGAGTTCTGGTACTACAAACTGGAGCGTATCGAAGGAACGAACCTGGACGGGGCCTTTCTCTACTTCGAAGGCCAGCAGACGGCCGTGTCCAACGGCCCGCTGGGGATTCTCGACACGTCGTTCATGGTGGACGGCCTCCACACGATACGATTGACCGTGGTGGACATCGGTGCCGGAACGGACCTGCCGACCTGCGCGGTGGTGATCACGGTTGCCAATCAGGGAAGTTAGGGGCAACGCGGTATCTTTGCTGCAGGGCGGAACCGGTTCCCTCCCCTCAGTTTTCGTACGGAACACACATGTCCATGAAGACCCAGATTTACGCCCTCAAGACCGTGCCGGAAGCGATCGCCACTGCCGAAGCCGGTGTCGATTTCATCGGTATCACGGTGGGAGAACGGGGGCGCCTGCCCTGGGAACTGGACTTTCGTCACAGTCGGGAAATCTTCGCCGCGGTGCGCGGGGTATCCGCGGCCCATGTTCTGGCCCTGACGGTGGCTTGGGATGAGGAGGAGATCGTGGAGACTGCGGTGCAGACATCGCCGGACATCGTTCACCTGTCGGGGGATTTCGACCGCTACACGCCCGAACTGGTGGTCAGGCTGCGGTCCAGACTGTCACCCGTCAAGATCATGATGGCGATTCCGGTAGGAGCCCCGGATTCAGTGGCCAAGGCCACCATGTACGCCCGCGCCGCCGATGTGCTCATCCTGGATACGGATCGCAGTCACGTGCCGGGCGTCGGAGCCACCGGCGAGGTGCACGACTGGAGTCTGAGTGCGGAAATCGTGCGTCGGGTGAACATCCCCGTGGTGCTGGCAGGGGGCCTCAGTCCCAACAATGTGCAGGAAGCCATCCGCAGGGTTCGGCCCTGGGCGGTAGACAGTTATACGCATACCAACGCGCCCGGTTCCAGGTACAAGGATCTCGAAAGGGTGGCCGCCTTCAACCGGGCCGCCAAGGAAACGGCATGAACAGCAGCGGAGGTTTCGGGTGAAGGTTCAGATTTACGAGCACGTCCATCCCGACGACGTGCGCCGCAGTATTCAGGCCGGCGTGAATTTCATCGGGGTCAAGCCGGGGGTGGACGGGCTGAGCGAGGGCGAAGTGGACTTCGACCTGTGCCGGGAACTGTACGAGGTGGCGGCCCGGCATCCGGACGTGTTCTGCAACGCACTCACCACGGCCACCGAGACCAACGTCATCGTTGGGGTGGTGCAAAGGGCTCGCCCCGATGTCCTGCACCTGTCCGGGAACATTCACAAGACCCCGCCGACCCAGGTCGCCGAGATCCGCCGAACAATCTCGCCGGTCAAGGTTATGGCGGCAATTCCGGTGACGGACGCATCCTCCGTGGAGCTGGCCCTCTCCTACCAGGGCGTGGTGGACTACTTCCTGCTGGACACCCCCGCGCCCGACGGGGACATCGGGGCCACGGGCCACATGCACGACCTGACCGTGAGTGCGGACATCGTACGCCGGTCGCAAATTCCGGTGATTCTGGCCGGCGGCCTGGATGCAGGCAACGTACGGGAGGCGATCCGCCGGGTCGGACCGTGGGGCGTGGACTCCTTCACCCACACGAACGAGGCGGGCTCTCGCCGGAAGAATCCCGGTCTTGTGAAGGCGTTCGCGGCAGCCGCCAGGGAATGACGGTGCCGGACGACCGGGGCCGGGGCCTCCTGTTCGGGGATGTCTGTGTCGATCTGGTACTGAGCGTTTCCGAGGAGATCGGCAAGTCCCCTCGGCAAGCGTCGCCCGAGGTGCATGGTGGCGGAACGGTGGCCAACACCGCCGTGGCCCTGGCGCGCCTGGGTGTCAAGACCCATTTCGTGGGAGTGGTGGGGGACGATCTCTTTGGTCGAGAGGCCTTGAAGGAACTGGCCGCCGAGAGTATCGACGTCTCGCGCGTGGAGCTTTCGGGGCGGCGGCCCACCATGATTGTGATTGCCCTGATCGACGGGACGGGTCAGCGTACGGTGTTGGGGTGGCCGCGCCGGGATCAGGCCTTTGCGGAATTGCACGAGAGGCAGTTGAACGGTCTGGAACCGACGGCCCGCGACTGGCTGCACACATCGGGGGTTTGCATGGTGCAGGAGCATGGCCGGCGGGCCACGCTCCGGGCCCTTGATCTGGCCCGCACGCGAGGGGTTCGCTCGTCATTCGACCTCAATCTGAGACTGGGTCTGGAAGGCGACAGCCTCCCGGCCAACTATGTCGAGGCGCTGTGGGCGGCGATTGGACGCGCGGACTTCGTCCTGGGTTCCGCGGACGAGGAACTGTTTCACCTGGTCCCGGCCGAGCCGGACTTGCGGAGGGCTACGGCCCGTCTGGCCAGGGAGGGCCAATGTATTGCCATCATGCGGGAAGGGCCCGTCGGCGCCCATGTATCGGAGTTCGGTTCTCCGGCCGTGACGATTCCGCCGTTTCGGGTACCGGTTGTGGACACCCTTGGCGCCGGCGATAGTTTCGATGCCGGCTTTATGGAGGCGGGGCTGTCGGGATGTTCGCTGGCCGAACAGGTCACCCGCGGCCATGCCGTGGCCGCGTTGCAGATTGGCCGGGTTGGCGCCCGCAGTTCGCCCCGGCGCCAAGAGCTGGATCGCTTCCTCGCCAATCGGTCCGACTCGACTCCGGGGTGGGAAGCAGAAATGGGGCGATGACCGATTGGCGGTCGCGGAGTGCTCCTGATACGGCGTTCCCGTGGTCCCCACAGCCACGGCCTTGGACTGGATGGCGTGGCTGGTCCGTTCTCAGTTCGTGACCGCGACCGTTCCGGCTGTCGATGCGGTTTCCTCGTGGCCCGCGCCGATGGGAGTGACGACGGGTTCCCCATCCTCCCCTTCCTCCACTGTGTACAGGCGGTTGGCGCGGTCCATCATCAGGATGCCGTTGAGGTGATCGATTTCGTGCTGGAAGATGCGGGCCAACCAGCCGTCCGCCTTGATGCGGATGGCCTTCCCGTCGGCATCCATGCCTTTGACCGTGATGCGTTCGGCCCGGTCCACATCCACCAGGAAGCCCGGAACACTTAGGCATCCCTCCCGGCCTTCGACTTCGCCGCGGGCCCGGACGATCCGGGGATTGAGAATCTTGTAGAGCTCGGGCACCGCGTCCGGATCCTCATCCGTGTCGGCGTACTCGATGACCAAGGCCGACAGGTTGCGGCCCACCTGCGGGGCCGCCAGCCCCACGCCCCCGGCCTCGCGCATGGTTTCGACCATGTCGTTCAGCAGCCGACGGATCCTGCGGTCCACCTTGCGGATGCGCACGGTCTTGCGATGCAGGAGCGAGGAGTCTTCTCGCCAGTCTTGCAGGATGTCCAATACGGCCATGGTCGGAACAGACGGGGTGAGTTGGGTATTCGACCAGCCGGAAACGCTGGTTCGGCTTGGGTGGAGGTAGCCAAAAGAGCCAAAAGATTATATCCAGCCTGTCGGGCGAGTGCCGCCCCGCTTCAGGTGTGTCGATATTGGCTTGTTGGGGCGCAGGACAAACGTTGCTTCATGCAGGGGTTTGATTGTGCAAGCTCCCTCGGCAGGATGCTGTTGCCCGATCCGTCAGCACCGGGTATCCATCCACCTCGACTGGGAGACATGCCCCGCAAGACCAGAGGGTTTTGCCAAGATCGGGCGGGGGAAGCCCCGCGGTGTTTCCGGGAACGGCGCTTGACTGCGTGCAACCTGTCAAACGGATGCTGCCTGCACAACCTGGTCCGGTGGTGGTTCAATCTGGAGACACGGTGGATTGCATCCGGCCGTGGCCGAGTACAATGGGGCCCCGCATGCACGGGAGGCGATCAATGGCCGTCACCAAACCCTGGACAGTACCGGCGGAACCGCGCGAGGCTGAACCGGCCCTTTCGGTGGACCTGTCCAAGCCCATCCCTTCCTGGAACACCCCGGAATACCCCGCCGAATGGCCCAGGAGCGACGAAATGTCGACGGTCCCGAGGCACGTTGCCATTCTGAACTACCTGTTGAACGCCCTGTCCTTTCTGCTGGCGCGGCGCGGCAGACCCTTTGGCATCAATCAGGACATCGGCTTGCACTTTTTCGATGCCGACGGTCAACAGCAGCGTTGTGATCCGGACATGATCGTCATGCCGTTTCCCAACACCGGGCGCGGTTCCCTGCGCCGTTGGGACATGCCCTGTCCACCCGACTGCGTCATCGAGGTTGCATCCCCGTCCACCGTCGACAACGACCTGGGGATCAAGAAGGAATGGTATGCCGGGATGGGGATCCGGGAGTACTGGATCCTGGATCCGGTCGACTCCGATGATCCGTCCCACCTTGAATCCGGCCTCCTGTTGCCCGACGGTCCGATGATGGGCTGGCAACTGGAGCGGGGACGTTACGAACCACTGGGGACCGTCTGGGCCGCGGCTGCGCGCTCGTGGTCCGCCTACTCGCCGGTTCTGGACTGCGGCCTCCTTCTTGTGCAGGAACTGCACCAACATGAAACCGATGGCGGCTACCGGATTCTGGATCCCGAGACGGGAGAGCCACTGGCCAGTGCAAAGGAGAAGGACGACCTGTTGGAAGCACAGCAGGCCCAACTACGGGCACAGCAGGCCCAACTACGGGTGCAGCAGGCCCGGTTGGATGGGAGGAATGCTGAAATCGCGGGGATGGCGGCTGCTCTGGCAAGGGTTCGGTTCGGTGATGCCGCAGCCGACGAACTCCGGTTGATGATGCAACAATCCTCGGCTTCCTTGCCGCACGCGGAGTTGGTACAGGCTTGGATGGACAATCGGTCGGCCGAGGCGTTCCTGGATTTGGCGCGGCAACACTTCGGATTGTCCACGTCGCAGGATTAGGTCTGCAGCGAGGCCGGCCCTGTCGAGTGTGAGCGGGATCCCAGTGCAGTCGTCGGTGTCTGGAGGTTGTGCAGGAGCCATCCATTCGGTTGACCAAGCGCAGCGAGTTGCAACAACCCGTATGCGATCGCGGCGTTTGTCACTGGAGCGTTCCCCGGCAGGGGACAGTGTCGCATTGTCAGGAAGCCGGGTTCACTTTGCACAGGCTGTTTTTGCTTGCGGACTCCGATCTCAATGTGTACAACGTCCAGCCGAGAAGTGGACCTGAAGGCAATGTCTGCACGCGGTCAAGGCGTGGCATGGTGTTTGTTTTGACGGTGGGAAAGCTTCGGTGACGACGGCAGCCCGTGGACCAAACAGAGTCGACCGCCGTGCCGGAAGGCATGTGCGCGAGGCAATCCGCCATCTGGCGTGTCTTTCCCTTCTCGGCCTGACCATTGCCGGGTGCGACTATGAGGTCGGTTTACCCTCTGCTGCCGACTTGGAGACTTCCCCTGTCCAGTTTTCCGAAGCAACTCCGGGGGCCGAAGTTGCGGTGCCAGAGGCCCACTGCGGCGATTGGGACACACTGACCGACTCCGACCTCGTCTACCAAAACAATGTTTGGGGCAAGGGAGACATTGCCGACTATGAACAGTGTCTCTTGACGCGCAGTCTGGACGGAGCGATCGAGTATGGCTGGCGCTGGCGATGGCCTAAGGGGAACGGTCAGGTAAAGTCGTACCCGGAGGTGATATACGGTCAAAAGCCATGGGACTCCGAATCCTCCACGTCCGCCCTGCCCGCTCCGATAGAGGCCATCAGGGAACTGTCCATTGCCTACGCCGTCGAACTGAGTGCCGAAGGGACCTACAACCTGGCCTACGATATCTGGGTGACCAGCACCGACCCGCCTACCCCCGACACGATTACGCATGAAGTGATGATATGGATGGATCGGACATTCGAATCCCAGCCTCGGAGGTTTCACGCCGGCGAGGTTGTGGTGGATGACATTGCCTATGATCTCTATCTGCGTCCGGCATTCCATGCGGGGTCCGGGGCGGACTACATTGCCTTTGTCAGCCAGGAGCCTCGGTTCAGCGGCGTGGTCGATGTCGCGGCATTCCTAAGCTATCTGGTTGATCACAACCACATTCCGGCCGGCCACTACGTGGCCGCGGTGGAACTGGGCAACGAGGTCATAGAAGGCACAGGCGAGTTGTGGCTCCAACAGTACCAAGTGACGGCCGATTAGGACAGCGGAACAGTCGGCGTACGAACATCGGAACAAACGACAGGCACCGGTACCGGTTGCGGCGAACAGCACTTGTACCAGTGACCGAAGAGGATGATGGGTCCCACCAGGGAATTCCCTTGCACACGAGGATTCATTGCGGGAAGAAGTGGAGGTCGTCGGGTTCTGGTGATTCCCTCTGGAAACCTTGATGGGGGAAGCCGGCACGCGCGGTCACATTGAATGCGACTTCGAGGCTATCAAGGATGAAGCGAGATTGGACGCGTGTGATACTTGCAGTACCACCGGCTGGTACCGTCACATGACCTTGTCTTGGTGGACCATGCTCTGGCGGAACCTCTCCCCGTCGGGCCTCCCGTAACAGGAAGCTCCCCGCCAGTCCAGCTTCCGTCCAACGGTTCCGCAGGCAGGCAGGTGTCGGTAGGTGGAGCTCCAGTTTGTTTGCATCTCACATCGCTTCCTGGTTTCGGTGAAGGTGCGCCAGGGCATGGCTTGGTGCCGGCGCGGCCGAACCATGTGCTCAATATCGTTCAGTTTCAGGTCAGGCCGGAGTGCCATCAGGGCGGCCGATGGAGCTGCCGATATCCAGAGTGGCAGCCTGCTGCACACGGTGGGATAACAACACGAAGACGCGGACACGGTCGTTCGGCTTCCTGCTTGAGAGGTCCTCAGGTCCTCCCGATGGGTAAGCCCAGCACCAAAATCAGCCAAGCCAAACAGTGCCTTCGGTTCTATCACCTTGGACGGCAGTCTCGTTTGCGATATAATAACCGCGTTATCTTCGATTAGATCGCAGGAATATTCATAGTGGCAGCAGTTGTGATCCCAAGAGGCATCTCGGCAAGGAATCGGTATCTCCTTACGTCGCTGATTCGGAGCGTCACGGGACCATTTACTGTCCAAGAAGCTGCAGCCACGCTTACGCTTCCGATCACACGAACGCAGAGATTCCTCGCCTATCTCGCCGAGCGCGGATGGCTGGTTCGCGTTTGCCGAGGTCTCTATGCACCCGTACCGCTTGATGCCATCCATCCGGATGAGTGGCGGGAGGACCCATGGGTCATTGCGGCGAAGCTCTTTGGTCCTGACTACTACATCGGAGGATGGACGGCATGCGAGAACTGGAGCCTAACCGAGCAGATTTTCCTGGACACCGTGGTCTTGACTACGCGAGAGACGCGGCGCAAGGAGGTCAGCATCCAGGGGTTCCCATTCCTCGTCAAACACGTCTCTGAAAGTCGGGTGTTCGGCACCAAACCGGTCTGGCGCGACCAAACCAAGGTGGATGTGTCCGACCCTTCCCGCACACTCGTTGACATCCTTCAGATCCCGTCCATTGGGGGAGGCTTGCGCCACGTTGTTGACATCATGGATAGGTACTTTAGGGAGGAGTACCGCGATGACGAAC
>JAPPAJ010000403.1 GCA_026705565.1 Caldilineaceae bacterium
CTCGAAACCCAGATGCCACTTGCCGACATGCCAGGTGCTGTAGCCGCGGCTCCTCAGCAGCGAGGCGGAGGTGATCTCGGTCCGCGGCAGCTCCCGGATGTAGGGCACATCCACCAGTTTGCCGCGCACGGGCTGGATGCGCCCTCCGAAGTCGATCCAGTCGGTCAGGCCGATACGGGCCGGATAGCGGCCTGTCAACAGACTGCCGCGGGTTGGCGAGCAGACCGGGCAGCTGGCATAGGCGTCGGTGAAGACCATGCCCCGCTGTGCCAGCCGGTCCAGGTTGGGAGTCGAGTAGAAGGTGCTGCCAAAGGAGGCCAGGTCCACGGCCCCCAGGTCGTCGATCAGGATGAAAAGGATGTTGGGCGGCTGTTTGTGCATGCCCGCCATTCTGCCAAATGGAACCGCTGCTCCGGCTGCTGTGGGGAAGATCGGTGACACGGTCCCAGGCGCTCAACCAAATTGGAAATCCGGGTATTCCGGGCGGTTTACTGCATGTCCGCGCACAGGAGACTGACTTCGGCGGTAGTGTGCACAATCACGGAATGGGCGGACTCATCAACCTGTTTGGCATTCTCGGCAGTCATGAAGCCTGTGCCATTGTCATTGGAGGTGAAGTTGATGTGGATTGCATTGGGCGGCAGCTCCCCTGCGTCCGGATCGAACCGGTAGTAGGCTCCACCGCCGGTTGAACAGGGCTCATCGTGGACATGCGATATGTAGTCGGTGTTCGGGAGCAGGTTGGACAGCCTCAGGGTGACGGTGGTGCCATGGTCGTGGACGGCCATTTGTGCGGTGCCGGTAGTGGAGTTGTAGTCCACTGAGGCCGTCTCCATGAGCGCAAACGGCGCTTCCATGAAGTCGACCCCTTCGACGGCATCGGCCGGCGTGGCGTTGACATCGCCTACATAATCCCACGCGTGTTCGTGGTCGTGGTCCTTGTGCGCGTCGTATATGGACTGACGAGCACATCCGGCCGGCAGGATCATCAGCCCGGTGGCGAGGACCACGAACCGTAACCATCGAGTAAAGTGAAATCGAGTCATTCGGAACCCTCCCGATTAATGGTTGTCAACAGGTCGATTTGCATGGACCAGATGCAATCTGGATGTGCCCGGACATCGGATGATTGTCTTGCAGGCTCCGCGATGGCAGCAGATCCCGGTATCAGGATACGGCCGCTTCCCTTCCCCTCACTCCTGACATCAATCCATCTGCGCTTGTTTTCCAGGTTGCGCACTAAGTTTGCAGTGGTCGGGACCGGCAGCGCGCGGCAGCTTCTGATTTCTAGACGAGTCTGGCTTCAGTCGGAATCAAACCTGATCGTCGCGCGTGAACTCGGTCATGGCGATCCTCATTGTTGCACAACCAGTGGCCCGGACCCGGCCGCCGATGTGGACAGCATGGACCGGATTGACCTGAGCTCCCGGCGGATCCGTTCTGTACCTATCGGGTGGGCCATGGACTCGAGATCGGTCCCGGACTGCCACGATGCGCCCTCTCCGTGTGACTTTGCGTTTGCCCTGCTCGCGACCCCGTTTTTGCCACAGAATCTTGATTTCTTAGTGTTATGATGCAGTGTCCATCAAACACGAGGGGGAAACATGGCGATCGAGGAGGTTGAGAAGGAATTTGCTGCCATCATCCGGAAAAGACTGGACGCGAAGTTTCACGGTGAGCTTGTATTCGATCCGATCCGCGTTGAGGCAGATTTGGACTTGGATGGTGACCTCTACTTGCATGCGTACATTGTATTCGACGGGGATCGGGAGAAGCTTGACCCTTCATGGACGGCGACTCTGGCCCGTTTCCTGCGGCCCCATGCCGAAAAGCTAGGATATCCCGGCTTTCCCATCCAATCGTTTGTCAGTAAGTCCGAATGGCCTAGTCTCGAGAAGAAAATTGCATGTGGACCTCAGATCTTATTCTGATTGCCCGCAAACTGGCTATGGGTGTAGTGGGCAGCGGCAAGGGACGTCCTCGCGAAGCTGAGTTGCGCCGAGCCGTGAGTACCGCATACTATGCCCTGTTTCACACACTGGCCCGTTCGGGTGCTGATTTGCTGGTGGGCGGAACTAAGGGATCTCGCAGTCAGCTTGCCTGGCAACAGGCTTATCGGGCTTTGGACCATGAAGAGACTCGTAAGCGGTGCTTGAATACGAAGAGGATGACAGGCTTCCCATCTGCGATCCAGGACTTCGCGGATGCATTTGTGGCCTTCCAGCAGTTGCGTCATCTGGCCGACTATGATCCCTTGGCCAAGTTCTCCCGATCCATGGTCCTTCAGTGGGTGGATGAGGTCGACAATGCAATTTCGGGTTTCAACTCGGTTGAGCGTTCACATTGCAAGGCTTTTGCTGCATACGTGCTTTTTAAGCGCAGGTCGGAAAGACCTTCACGACTTGACTAAGGATAAACCCCGCATCAAAGAAGCATCTTGGGTTTTGCTCGACCGGGATTGCTGAGTTATTGAAACAATGGAGATCCATTTCAATGGATTCAACAAAGGCAACCAAGTTCCGGGTTCAAGTCCGGAGAAGAGACGCTTGGCGACTCTACCTGGACATGTGGGTACCATATCATAAAACTTTCAATGCATTCCAAGATGACGGCTGCACAACGATGTCGAGAGTCAGGTTGTGTCAGTGGCTTCAAAACCCGGGTGGTGGGAGCGTCAGGCTCAATGGCCCGATCGATTCATGGCAGGGATAGGGCAGGATTCCCTGCAGCAACCAGCCAGGTCGGCTCACGTCCCCGCTTTGATGCCCGTGACTGCCGGCTGTTGCGGTTCAAAAAGCCACTGGGCGACAATCAATGGATGGTTTGCGTTCTTGCGACCCATTTCGATACTGGGACCACAATCAACCGGCTATGCCTCCATGTCCATCAAGTCCGTAACATCGTTGCTGGTCGCTTATCCAGAACCCCACTATCGGAACGTCGAGCGCTACCTGACACTGGTGCGGGTTGAGGATTCCAGCGGCCAAGCGGGGTGGGGCGAGTGCATCTCGCAGTTTCCAGAAGCCACCCGTGCCACCAAGGCGCTCATCGATGGTGGCCTGTCTGAACTTCTGATCGGCTGCGATCCGATGAACATCGAGGGTTTGTGGCACACCATGCTGGCGCGCTGCTTTTGGTATGGCAGCGAAGGTATTGCCGCGTTCGCCATCAGCGCCATCGACATGGCTCTGTGGGACCTCAAGGGGCACATTCTGGGACAACCCGTGGCGTCCCTACTGGGAGGTCACGTGACGGACAAGGTACCGGCCATGGCCTCATTCATCCTTGACATGGATGATTTGGACTGGACCGTCAATGAGTTCGCGATGCATCAACAGAGCGGATTCCGGATCCTCAAAGCTGGTTGGGGCATGACGCCCGACTCCCAGTTCGGCACGGACAGGGAACGCGACTTGCTGCTGGTGGACCGCATTCGGGCCGCGGTCGGCTACGAAGTCGATGTCATTCTGGACGTGGCTGGCCACCGCCGCTTCTGGGATTTGCCTACGGCCATCCAGCGCTTCAACGACCTGGAACCCTATCGCCTGCGCTGGATTGAACAACCACTGCCCTCACACGATCTGGCCGCGCATGCCAAGCTAAGAGGCGCGGTCACCACCCCAATCGGAACCGGCGAGGACGAGTGGAACCCGGAGAGCTACAAGCGGTTGATTGAATCGGGAGGGGTGGATGTCGTCCAGCTGGATCCCGGACGGTGCCTGGGTATCACGGGCTGCCGCCAGGCCCTGAAAATGATTGAGGCCGCCAATTTGGATGCCAGCGCCCATACCTGGAGCAGTGCCCTCAACACCGCAGCCAGCCTCCATATGCTGGCCAACTCGCCCAACCATGTGGGGATGGACTTGAAACCCCATCCCTCACCGATGCAGCATGAACTGGTTACCGATCCGTGGGTTCAGGTTGACGGTTGTGTCCATCTCCGGGACGCGCCGGGTCTGGGTGTCACGGTGGACGAGGTGGCGGTGGCCAAGTATGCCTGGCGGTAGGCACACGCCATGACGACATCCGCGTGGCATCCTGCCAGCCTTGCGCCGAAGACAGTCTGCTTGTGGTTAATACCGAATGTCCACGGCGTCGCCGTTCAATGCCGAGGAGGTGGCTGCATCCGCGATGATCAGTGAGCGCCGCCCATCCTCCGGTCCGAACCTTGCCGCGGCAGGTCCGGTCAGCCTTCGGCGTCCCACCGGAACGTGAGCGGGGTTAGCACAAAACCCGCCACGCCCACCAAGGCCACCACCAGCGCCGATACCCACAGTTGGTCGAATGCCTGACCTGTCCAGACGGCAATCAGCAGGTCCACCACGTGGGTCATGGGATTGAGTTCGGTGGCGCGGAAGAGCCAGTCCGGGAACTGATCCCGGGGAATGGCGGAGCCCGAGGTGAAATACATCAGGAAGAAGATGATGGAAGCCACCGCCTGCGTGGTGCTGGCGGAGTTGAACAGGCCGCCCAGCAGAAACCCGATGCTGCCGAAGGAGGCAAAGCACAGCAGCAAGGCAAGCCCGAAGGGCAGAAGCTGTCCGAAAAACCGCAGGTCGAAGATCTGACGCGCCAGCACGAACATCACTGCATAGGAAAAGACAAAGATCGAAAAGTACATCAGCACCCGGACCGCGATTACCCAGGACAGGGACAGGGGCAACAGCTGCAACATCCGGAACCAGCCGGTGGTGCGCTGGCTGGCCAGGAAAATGGGTGCGCTCTGCAGGGAAAGATTGGCAATGATGAAGGCCACAAAGCCGGGAAAGAAGATCGACATGTAGGTGGTGTCGATGACTGTGCCGTCCAGTGTGAACTGGTGTGGATAGCGGCCGAAGATTTCCCCCAGGATGGACAGGAGCAGAACTGGGAAGGCGAAGGTGAAAAAGGCGGCGGCCGGTTCACGCACGAAGATCAGCAGGTCGGTGCGGAACAGGGTCCGCATCATCTTGAAGTTCATGTCAGTCCACTCCGGTCCGATAGGCGCGGCCGGTCGTCATCAGATACAAGTCCTCCAGGCGGGCAGGGCGCATTTCGAGGAACTCGCGGTGGGTCAGCTGCTTCAACTCGCCGTACAGCCGGTCGGTGGCGCCGAATACGAACCATTCGTTCTCGACCTGCTCCACCTGGTGGGCATGGTCTAAGGCCAGCAGCCTGTCCCGATCCAAGTCCGGCGTGTGCGGCACCTTGACCAGAATCCGCATGCGGCGTTCCTCCATCAGGCGGCGCGGATTGCCCAGCACCTGTATCCGTCCGTGATCTAGGAGGCAGAGTTGATCGCAGTGCTCTTCGGCCTCGTCCATGTAGTGGGTGGATACCAGGATGGTGCCACCCTGTTCCTTGAACACATTCAGGTTGCGCCAGATGTTGTACCGGGCGACCGGATCCAGGCCGCTGGACGGTTCGTCCAGGATCAACAGGCGGGGCCGGCCGACCTGGGCCAGAGCGATCATCAGCCGTCGACGCTGGCCGCCCGACAGTCGGCTGGTGCGCGCCTTTTGTCGTCCTCCGAGACCACACAAGGCAAGCGTTTCATCCTTCGACAGTGGATTGTCGTGGAAGGACCGCCAGAGGTCCACGGCCTCACCGACGCGCAGGCGGGCCGGCAGCAGTTCGTTGTGCTGCGGCAGCACCCCGATCTCCCGGAACAGCTCGCGCCGGTGTTGGCGCGGCGGCCGGCCCAGCACCCGTACCGAGCCGTCGCTGGGTGTGCGCAGCCCCTCTATGCATTCGATGGCAGTGGACTTGCCCGCGCCGTTGGGGCCCACCAGGCCGAAGATGGTGCCAGCCTCCACTTGGAGGCTGACATCGGCGACCGCGGTGATGTCGCCGTAGTGTTTGGCGAGGTTCGCAACCTCGATGACAAGGTCGGACACGGACATTCCGGATGCAGGTGCGGAAGGAACGGGATCGGCCGTGCGGTCCCACTTAACCAACGTGCATGACCGGGATTGGGTTGCAGACGGAAAACCGGGTTGGCGAGGGCGGGGGACGGCGGGTTGCAGGACTATAATGGCTGCCCCCGGAAGGACCGCAATTGCGGCATTCGTTCGCCAACGGAGTCCCACTACCCATGAAAGCGATCATGGTGATGTTCGATTCGCTGAATCGACGCCTGCTTCCGCCCTATGGCTGCGACTGGACGCACGCCCCCAACTTCAGTCGGCTGGCGGAGCGGACGGTCCGCTTCGACAGCTGCTACGTGGGCAGCATGCCCTGCATGCCGGCCCGGCGCGAGTTGCACACCGGCCGCTACAACTTCCTGCACCGCAGCTGGGGACCGCTGGAGCCGTTCGACGATTCCATGCCGGCCGCCCTGTCACGGGAGGGGGTCTATACCCATCTGACCAGCGACCACTACCACTACTGGGAGGACGGCGGCGCGACCTACCATACGCAATACCAGTCGTGGGAGTTCCACCGCGGCCAGGAGGGGGATCCCTGGATCGGCCAAGTGGAGGACCCCGACATCCCGGACTGCATCGCACCGCGTGAGGGCATCAAGTGGCGGCAGGACTGGGTCAACCGGCTGTACATGGCGCGCGAGCAGGATCAGCCCCAGGCCAAGACCATGGCCTCCGGGCTGGACTTCATCGAGCGCAACCATGATCAGGACAACTGGTTCCTGCAGATCGAAACCTTCGACCCCCACGAGCCGTTCTACACGAGCCAACACTACAAGGGCCTGTACCCCGATGATTGGGACGGGGACCACTTCGACTGGCCGCCCTACCGGGAGGTGGAGGAGGACGAGGCCACGGTGCGCCACATGCGCCACCAGTACGTGGCACTCCTGAGCATGTGCGACAGATACCTCGGCGAGGTACTGGATCAGATGGATCGGCACGACATGTGGAACGACACCATGCTGATCGTCTGCACCGATCACGGGTTCTTCCTGGGGGAAAAGGACTGGTGGGCCAAGTTGGTGCCGCCCTGGTACAACGAACTGGCCAACACCCCGCTCTTTGTTTGGGATCCCCGCTGCCGCCGCGCCGGCGAAAGCCGCAGCCAGCTGGTGCAGATGATTGACATGGCCCCCACGCTGCTCGACTTCTTCGGCGTTGACATTCCCGCCGACACCCAGGGTGTGCCCCTGGGCCCGGTGCTGGCCGATAACGCGCCCACCCGTGAGGCGGTCCTGTACGGCCACTTCGGTGGCCAGGTCAATGTCACGGATGGCCGCCATGTCTACATGCGCGGGAACCGTCTGGGGGACGAATACCCGCTCTACGACTACACGTTGATGCCGACCCGCATGGATGACCGGTTCCGGCCCGAGGACCTGCAGGATACGGAACTGGCCCGGCCCTTCGGTTTCACCAAGGGCTGCCCGGTCCTGCGCATCCCGGCGAAACCGTTCCAGGCCCAGCGCGGCCGCGCCCCGCATCCCAGCATGCTCTTCGATTTGCAGGACGACCCCGACCAGACCACCTCCCTGCAGGATCCGGAACTGGAGCGTCGCATGCAGGATCTGATGGTGGGGGTGATGCTGGAGTCCGAAGCGCCCCCCGAACAATTCCGCCGCATCGGCCTCGACCACCTGGTCGACTTCTAACCAACCTTCCTTCCCAATTTCGCTCATGATCCATCTGCAGGGCGCATGGCCCGCGCTCATGACACCCCACGCCCCGAACGGAGGGCCCAATCTGACGGCCCTGCGCGCCCTGGTGCGCCATCTCCTGACCAAGGAGATAGGAGGCTTCTACGTCAACGGCAGTACCGGCGAGGGGATCTTCATGCCCGTCGCCGACCGCGAGCGGGTGCTGGAAACCGTCCTGGACGAGGTGGCCGGCCGGGTGCCGGTGGTCAGCCACGTGGGTGCCGTGGCCGCCGGCGACGCCTTGGGCCTGGCTAGGCATGCAGCCGCCTGCGGTGCCGCCGGCTTCGCCAGCATCATTCCGCCCCAGTACAACAATCCTGCGGGCGTGGAGGCGTACTACCGGCAGCTCGCGGCCGCGGCCCCGGACCTGCCGTTCTTCATGTACTTGATCAATGCCTCGGTGACCATCCTGCCCCTGGTGAAGGCACTGCTCGATGTTCCCAACCTGGCGGGCGGCAAGTACACGGGGCCGGACATGTTCGAGTTCCGCCGGGTGTTGGATGCCGGGGCTGGCAGGGATGCCTGGAGCCTGTCGTCGGGCATGGATGAAATGTGCGTGGCGGCCGTGCTGGCCGGATCCGTGGGCAACATCGGATCAACCCTGAACTTCATGCCCGGCGCCTACGTCCGCATGCGGTCCCTGGTGGCCGAGGGGCGAACCGAGGACGCCATGCAGCTGCAGCTGCGGGCCAACCGGGTGACCGCCATCATGATTGACCATGGATTCGGGGGCGCCCTGTATACGGTGATGAAGCATCTGGGCATTGACGCCGGGAGACCGCGGCTGCCCAACCTTGGGCAGAATGCAGCGGATGCCGCAACGATGCTCCGAATTCTGCAGCAGGCCGGTCTCGACGATCTGGCCGCCATGTAGTTTCCACACAAGATCCATCAATAGCCGGAAAGGCCATGTCCAGACCCAACATCATCTATCTCCACTCACACGACACGGGCCGCTACATCAGCCCGTACGGCTACCGTTTGCCTACGCCCAACCTGCAGCGGCTGGCCGAGGAGGGCGTGGTGTTCCGCAACGCTTTCAATGCCGCACCCACCTGTTCCCCCAGCCGGGCCGCCCTGTTGACCGGGGCCAGTCCCCACAGCAGCGGCCAGCTTGGCCTGACCAATCGGGGCTTCAACCTGCGGGACACGCACAAGCACTTGTGCCATACCCTGAAGGGGGCCGGATACCGGACGGCCCTGTTTGGTGTCACGCTCCTGCATGTGAACCACGATCT
>JAPPAJ010000391.1 GCA_026705565.1 Caldilineaceae bacterium
TGTCCGGGGCCTGCGTTGTAGAATCGGGGATGTTGGGCATGGAAGTTCCTGTTCCGTGTCCGGCGGAGAGTCCGGTGTCCGCCGGACTCTCGCATTTATGAACGTCATTATGCTATAGGCACACCGACCTTGCAAAAAGCAATCGGCCCGGGAGCACTGTTTGTCAAGATTGCTTGGTAAGTCCCTTCCTTATCCCACTGAACAGCGCCAACTCCAGCCACTGCCAGTGGCAGCTGACATCGTCAAATCCTATCTCTCGCAGCCAGTGGAGCTGAGTTTCCAAGCCGACCAACTTGTTGGATGGATCCTCGTCCGCCTCGGTGATGCCGAACGCCTCCAGAAACTGCCCATGGAGCTCGTTTGAAGTTGGTGCAACATGCTCCAGGTTGCAGAAAACACCACCGGGCGTCAAGGTAGCGTAAATCTCGGAATAAAGGGACTGCTTGCGTTGGTCGGTGCAGTGATGTATCGCAAAGCTCGAAACAATCGCGTCGAATCGGCCCATATCGGGCAGCGGCTTTTCCAAGTCGTGCTCGAGGACCTGCACCTTCGTGTCCCCGTGAAATCGCTCACGGGCCTTGGCCAGCATGGTAGGCGAAAAATCGATGGCAACTCCGGCCGCATCGCCTCGATCAATTCGGAGCAAACCCAGGAGTCGACCGTCGCCGGTACCCAGGTCGAGTATCCGGTCAACGTCTTTGGGAATAACTTCCAGCAGGATGGCTTCGGCTTCCCCGCGATGGGGCACCTGATCGGCGCGGGTCAAGTACGCCAGTGCATGCTCGACTGTCGTCCATTCGTTTCCAAGGGGCGTCGCATCCATTTCCGGTCGTAATGCTCCCAGCCAGACATCCGTTTGCCGCCTGCACCATACCCGGATTGCCCATCCAAGGCGACTTTCCGGTTGTCCCACGGGGTGACACCAACCCCGAGCCTGCCGGCAATGCCACACATTCCCGGTTTCGAGCCGGGCCGGTCTACCCCTTGAGGCCGGTGGAGATCACCCCTTCCATGGAGTAGCGCTGCAGGAAGAGAAACACAATCAGGCTGGGCACGCCCAAGATTGTCATCGCGGCTATGCCAGGCGCGTAGCTCTCGATCTGGGTCCGGTTCATCGTCACCGGGCAAAGACCGCCATGCCGATAGGCAGCGTCTTCATCTCTTCCGAGAAGGTGATCAGCAACCACCAAAGGAAGGTGGTCCAGTTGGTGGTGAACAGCAGCACCGCCGCCGCGATCACTGTCGCCCGGGCCAGAAGCAGTGCGATTACGAGGAAGATGCGGAAGTGACTGGTACCGTCCATAGCGGCCGCGGGAGGCACGAAGTGCGCGAGGTGTGTCTCTCGGACAACCGCACCGGGCTGAGTAGAACGCGGGCTGCAGCCCCAGCTCAGGACAGCACCAACCTTTGGAGAACGCTCGCACCAACGCGGGAGGGGTTGTCGAGCGCATCCGGTTTCCAGAACCTATGCCAATCTGCTGCCGATTGAGTCAATCGGGCAGACCGGCTGTCTGGCAGGCACTTCCCCAACCGTGCGAACGCCGTCTCCGGTGCCCGTCCTACAGGTCTCCATGTCCCTTTCGCTTCCGGCAGACCTCGCCAGACCGGGGATGGGTTGAGCAGGGGCCGGCTCCCGGTGATCCGTATGTGCGTCAGCCTCATGCCTGCGGGCCTGTGTCGGCGGTCGGCTTGACCACCGGCCGAAGGCCGATGCGGGACACGCTTCACAGAGATTTCAGCGAACTGTTACCAACCCTGACGCGCCGCCGCCCGGCACTCACTCCGAGCAGCCCAGCATGGTCGAACATATCGACCGATTGGTCATTTTGGTCTAAAAAATACAATAGGTCATGTCGGCCGATAAGTCATATTGCGGGAGATGCGAATGATGGTAAAGAGAGTGAGTGTAGCGCAGGCCAAGGCTCAACTTTCGGCCATAGCGTCAGAGGTGGCCCACGGGGGACCGCATATCATCATCGAACGGCGAAACAAACCTTGGGTAGCCTTGGTAAGGGTCTCCGACCTGGAGCGTCTGGGGCAAGCCCAGACGACATCCGAACGCCCCCGGGGCGCTCTCGCCCTGACAGGAGCATGGCGGGAGATTGACGATGACGACATGGAGTCTCTGGTAGAGGAAATTTATGCTGAACGGGACAACGACTTGGGCCGCCCGGTGGGGATGAGCATCTGATGTACCTTCTCGACACGGACATTCTGAGCAACATCGCCAAACGCACACCCTCCACCGCCCCAGTCGCCAAGTTGGCATTGGTACCCCAGGAAGCCCAGTTCACATCCAGCATTACCCTGGGTGAAATGGTTTACGGTGCCCATAAGCTGCAAACGCACACTCACCACCTTCTGGATCGGCTGGAAAAGGCACTAACGCCCCATTTGCCGGTGCTCCCATTCGATGGGGACGCAGCATGTCGTTATGGCGAGGTAAGAGCGGAACTGGAGCGACAGGGAACGCCGCCAAAGTGGACCTCAGAATTGGTTCCATCGCGCTCTCCCGGGGCCTGACGGTAGTCACTGGCAACATCCGGCACTTTCAGCGCATCCCCGGATTATCAGTGGAGAACTGGGCTGGAGGCGTGAACTGTTCGAGGCAATGAAGTGCCCGGCTGGCATCAATGGCAAGGTCTGACCGCAACCGCCCCATCGCCGGTGCCCCGGAAAGTTGTCGCCTACCCCTTGATGCCGGTGGAAATCACCCCTTCCATGAAGTAGCGTTGCAGGAAGAGAAACACAATCAGGCTGGGAACACCCAGGATCGTCATCGCGGCCATGCCGGGTGCATAGCTCTCGATCTGGGTCCGGTTCATCGTCACCGGGGCAAAGGCCGCCATGCCGATGGGCAGCGTCTTCATCTCTTCCGAGAAGGTGATCAGCAACGGCCAGAGGAAGGCGTTCCAGTTGGTGGTGAACAGCAGCACTGCCGCCGCAATGGTCGTCGCCCGAGCCAAGGGCAGGGCAATGACGCGGAAGATGCGGAACCGGCTGGCTCCGTCCATGGCGGCCGCCTCTTCCAGTTCCCGTGGCAGGGATAGGAAGAACTGCCTGAAAAGGTAGACGCTGAAGACCTCCGCAATCGGCGGCAGGATGAGGGCGGCATAGCTGTCCGTGGCCCGCAGCCTGAGGAAGGCGATGAACCGCGGCACGATGGTCATCTCCGTCGGGATCATCAACGACAGGAGCAACATCATGAAGAAGACGTTCCGGCCAGGGAAGTTCATGCGCGCCAGCGCATAGCCGGCGGCGGCGCCAAGCATGATGCTGGCCAGCGTGATGGCAGTCGTGACCACCATGCTGTTCCAGAGCCAGCGAATGATGGGCTTCTGGAAGACAACCCGGTAGTTGTCCAGGGTCCAGGTGCGCGGTATCCACTCAATCGTCTGGGTCATCACCTCGCCGGGCAGCTTGAACGAGGTGGAGACCATCCACACAAAGGGCAGGATCCACATGTAGGCCAGCCACAGTCCGATGATCCAGAGGAGAACGCGCCCCACGGTCAGGCGGCCCTGCGCGCCCATCACGAGTTTCAGCCTGGCAACCATGGCTAGGCCCGTTCCCTGATGATGCGGAGCTGAATGAGCGTGACCACCAGAATGGTCAGGAACAGCATGAGGGACAGGGCCGACGAATAGCCCAGTTCCGTGTTCATGAAGCCGCGTTCATAGATGTAGAAAATGATCGAGAAGGATGCACCGGCCGGTCCCCCCTGCGTCATCACGAAGATCTGGCTGAAGATGCGGAAGGCGCTGATGATCTCAAGGGTGATCACCAGGCTGATGGCGGGCCGCAGCAGTGGAACCACCACATGCCAGAACTGCTGCAGGGCGCTGGCACCGTCGATGGATGCTGCATCCTTCAGCTCGGAGGGGATGTCCTGCAGGGCAGCCAACAGGATCACCATGTGAAACCCGAGGTCCCACCAGATGGTGGTCATGCCCACGGCCCACAGAACCCAGTCGGGATTGGTGAGCCAGGGGATGTAGGGGACCCCCACCTTGTGCAGATACTGGTTGATCACGCCAAACCGCGTGTCGAGCATCCATACCCAGACCAGGCCCACCACGGTCACGGAGACCACACGCGGGGCGTAGAAGGCGAGCCGGGATGCGGTGAAACCGCGCAGGCGTTGGTTGACGTAGAGGGCAAAGAGCAGGGCCAGAATGGTCGTGCCCGGAACCACAATGGCGGCCAGCTGGAACGTGTTGCCCCAGACCTTGGGCACGAAATCGTCATTGAAGGCCCGCACGTAGTTGGCGAACCCCACCCACAGGGGATCGCCGATGATGCGCCACTCGGTAAAGGAAACGTAGGCGCCGAAGATGATGGCGAGGATCGTGAAAATCACGAAAGGCACAAAGAAGGGGAGCACGTAGAAGTAGGCGGACCACTCGATCCGCTCCCCCTTCCAGGTCATTCTGCGCAGGCGATCGCGCAACGATGCCTCTGCCGGCAGTCTCTGGGTAGTCATTTACATACTCGTTGCATGGCACCGGCGTCCGGGGATGCCGATGCCTCCGGAACGGTCATCCGGGCTCGGCGTCACACGAGACAGCAGGGATCCGACACCGGGACGCCGACGGTTCGGGGCCCCTTTCCCGGACGGGTGGATGGAGTTCCATCCACCCGTCCGGATTGAAGCGTCGTTGACTGATGGACGGAACCGAACTTCGCTCTGGCCCGTCCCGGAGTCGCACAACAACCGTTGGCGCGGTTACTCAGCTGCCAGCAGTTCCTCCCAGGCGGCGCACAGTTCGTCAACACCTTCGTCCACGGACTTGTCGCCCTGCCAGACCGGATCGATGATGCGGTGCACAAGGTTGGGACTGGTGTAGTACTTGAAGTCAGGGGCGGCCTTCAGCTTGGGCGGAATGAACGTGGCGAATTCCATGCCCTCGACGAAGGGTTGTCGGTACTCCCAGCGGTGTGCCTTGTAATCGTCCCGGTCCAGGATGGACTGGCGACAGGCCGCGCCGCGGCCCTGCGTGGTCCAAAGGAACGACTCGTCCGACAGCCAAGTAAGGGCCTCGGCCGACCGCGCGTACCGGGATTCGTCCTCCTGAATGTACATCTCCTGGGACCCCACGCTGAGGCGCGTCGCCAATTCTCCCCCGATATTGGGCGTGAACTCGACGGCAAAGTTGAGGCCCTGCTCAATGTAACCGTTCAGGGTCCAGGGACCCGTGATGAACATGGATCCCTCACCCGTGCCGAATGCCTTGTAACGGTCGGATACGTCGCGGGTCGCGACCTTGTGGACATCAAAGAGATCCAGTGTCCACTGTGCCGCTTCCTTGGCCGCGTCGGGGTTGACGCAAACTTCGGTCAACTCGTCGTTGGTGATGCGGAACCCCATCTGATGCGCCACCAACCCCCAGATGAACGCGACGTGCAGACCCGAGCCCGTCATCAGGAAGCCGGAACGGACAACCGTATCGCCTTCCTGCACGCTCAATGCCTTGGACCACTCCAGCAACTCGTCGTTGTTGGTTGGAGGGCTGTCGGGATCCAGACCCGCCTCCTCCACGTGATCGAGGTTGATCTCGAGCTGCCAGGTCATGGCATCCAGTGGCATGTGGTAGAGCTGGTTGTTGAACTGGGGATAGCGGCCCTTGGCGACGGACAGTGCGGTGAAGTCGCTCCAATCCAGGCCCGCCTCGGCCAGGTGCTCCTCCACCGGGATCATGACTCCGTCGGCGATGAAGTCCGCGCGTTCGCCGGCATCGGCCCAGCCGAAGTCGGGGGCCTGCCCCGTGGCGGCGGCCGCCAGCACCTTGGTCTTGTACTCGTTGGACGAGACTTCCAGCCGCTCAATCTGGATGCCCAAGCCGGCATGCGCCTCGTTGAAGTTGTCGATGTGCGCTCCCCAGACCTCGGCGTCCGAAGCGCTCAGCCACGTCCAATGGTTGACGATGTAGTCCTCGGCCATGGGCTCTTCACCAGGGGCCGCAACCGGCGTCGCGCAAGCGGCCAGCACGGCAGCACCGGATGCGACACCTGCCATCGTCAAAAAACTGCGCCTGTTCAATTTGACGTTCATGCCAAATTCCTCTCTTGATGGATTCTTCAACCGCCAGGGGAGGCGAACCGGCCCGCATCATCGCGGATCCGCGGCGGGAAGGGGCGGACCCGCACATGACTGACACCTGGCGCCTCCGCCGGGTGCACCGTCAACCAGTCAAACGCTGCCGAGGCACGCGGGCACCTCGACGCAACCCCGCATCAACTGTTTCGACTCGAGGCCGGAAACAACGGTCCGCCAAGGACGGAGGGTGCGGGACTTGTTAACGCTACTGCGCCATTATACCAATCTCCGAAATTCGGCTTCTGGGCACCAACCGCGGACCGGCCAGTCCGGATCAGGCCAGCTGAAACCGGGTGGTCCGCATGTACTGGATCGGCTGGTTGTCCGTGCTGTATTCGTGGTACGCCGCCACCAGCGTCCCGTCCGGGCACTGGGCCACGGAGGGATAGCCGGTGTGCCAGTAGACGGGATCTTCCGGAGGACCGCCCACGCACCCGCAGATCGTGAACTCGGCGGCCAGGTCCCAGTCGAGGCCATTCTCCGACACACATCCGCGCACCCCCATGGGCTCGGCGCGGTAGCCGTATACCGCCAGCACCCGGCCGTCCTGAAGCTGCAGCAGATCGGGCGGATAGCCCCACAGGGCCGTGCGCCGGGGTGGGCTCCAAGTGATGCCATCGTCGTCGGAATGCGCAACCCACATGTTGTCGAAGCGTTCGGGGCGGACCGTCACCCGCATCATGCAAATCAGGCGCCCCGAGGACAGACGCACGACCGAGGGTTCCTGGAAGGCGCGGATGTGGGCGGGGTCGTAGGCAATCGTGCTCCAGTACTCCCAGTTGTCTCCACCGTCGTCGGAACGGAGAACAAAGCAGCGCATCATCTCGCCGACGGTGAGGCCCCGCGAGCCCGTATAGCCGTCGCGGTGGATACCGCCCATGAGTGGCATCAGCAGTCCACCGTCCGGCAGTTCCACTATGTGGCCCGCGCCCGAGCCGCCGCACATGTAGGCGCTGTTGCCCGAATCCGCGATCGGGAAGGTGTTGACGGGAATCGGACCCTCCCAGGTCTGCCCGGCATCGGCGGAGCGAAACAGGGCGTAGCCGGTCTGGCGCTTAAGCCGCTCGCCGCCGGTACCCAGGCCCTGCAAGTCGATGCGATGCAAGGCTGTGGGTGCGATGAAACTGCACACGCGGGTGTGCATCAGCAGCGTGCCGTCCGCGCGCTGGCTCAGGGCGCAGTCCCAGTTGCCGCCGTGGTCCGTAAAGGGCCAGACCACCTGCATGCCAGCCTGGTCCCACGACTGTCCACCGTCGGTGGACCGAATGAGGCAGGACTGGCCGCTGTCGGCGTGGACGCGGCCCCGTTCCTGATTGAACGCCATCAGCATGTCGCCGTCGGCCAGCTGGATGATGCTGCCCTGGTTGCAGGCCTGACTCTCGTCCTTGTACACCACTACCGTTTCCACTTCACGGATATCCATGATGCGCTCCTGTTGCCAAAATTGTCGGAACGGGTGCCCGCGACACGGCGGAAACCCGAACCGGGTACCCACATTATGAATTGGGCCGCGGAGAGCACGATCAACGATGGAGACGGCATTGTTTCAATCTCGTTGACGGCAAAAGCCACCTGCTTTCATCGGAGCAGGGCCCTGAGGCCCCTGCCCGCACAGGGACTCCATGCCACGATAACGGCAGTAGGCCCGACTCTACGTCCGCGGACCCGGGCGCGCTTGGCCACGATGTCTCCATAGGTGGATGCTCCCGGTTCCAAGGAGACGAGTTCCGGCTTCTCGAAGACCCCCTCTATGCCCTGCCGCGCGGACATTGGGGCAGTTACAGCAATGCGGTATACTGCCGTCTTAAGACCTGCGCCGAGAGCCTTGCGACAAATAATCCGGGTCGCTTTGCCCAAACTCTCATCTCGAAGATCATGCGTTTAAATAATTCAGCTGCGGCATCCGTTCTTGTAGCGGGTTTTCTCTTGAGTTTGGCTCTGGTTGTCGGAACTCCCTCGCTTGTTTCGGCACAGGAGTCCCAAGGATGCAACGAATGGGCCGGCTACCATTGGCACTCCTTCGGATGCCACGCCCATCCCGACGACCCCCACCCGCCGGCCGCCGAACCGGCGATGATGGACATGGACATGACTATGGACAAGGACATGGCGATGGACATGACTATGGACATGACCATGGACAAGGACATGGCGATGGACATGACCATGGACATGGCGATGGCTATGGCTCCGCCTGTGCCAGTGTATGGTCTCGAGGGCTGCAACGAATGGGCCAGCTACCATTGGCACTCCTTCGGATGCCACGCCCATCCCGACGACCCCCACCCGCCGGCCGCCGAACCGGCGATGATGGACATGGACATGGACATGGACATGGACATGGGTATGGCCTCGGATGCGCCCATGAGTTCCTCGCAATGCAACGAATGGGCCAGCTACCATGAGCACTCCTTCGGATGCCACGCCCATCCCGATGACCCCCACCCGCCCGCCGAACCGGCGATGATGGACATGGACATGAGCATGGACAAGGACATGAGCATGAGCATGAGCATGGACAAGGACATGAGCATGAGCATGAGCATGGACAAGGACATGAGCATGAGCATGAGCATGGACAAGGACATGAGCATGAGCATGAGCATGGACAAGGACATGAGCATGAGCATGAGCATGGACAAGGACATGAGCATGGACAAGGACATGAGCATGAGCATGGACATGGCTATGGCTATGGCTCCGCCTGTGCCAGTGTATGGTCTCGAGGGCTGCAACGAATGGG
>JAPPAJ010000078.1 GCA_026705565.1 Caldilineaceae bacterium
TAGACGTAACCGAGATCCTCGTCGGCGGCGAGCGGCGCCCACACGTTCGTGTTGAGTTCAGGGCCGGGAAGAGCACTGATATGGGCTTTGCAAAATGGAACCATTGATGTCCATGGCCCTGTCCGAAGAACTTGCCGATGTACTTGGTAGGCCTCGATTCGATAGTTACATCTCACGCCAAGAACGTGAAGAGTTCTTGATGGTTCTACTGGATGCATCGGAGTTGGTTGAGGTCGTCGATCAGATACAAGTCTGCCGGGATCCCAAAGACAACAAAATATTGGAAACTGGCGGTTAGTGGCAAGGCAGACTACATCGCAACTGGAGATGATGCCCTGCTGGTACTGAACCCGTTTCAGGGGATGCCCATCATCACACCGACCGGTTTCCTGCCGGTGTCGGCTGTCTGAGAAGGAAGTTGATTACTGTTGCAACCATCCTGGTCATGCCATGTCCCGCACAGTCACAAGCCTGCGTGGAAAGGCCAGCTAGAATTCGCGGCCCGCTTGACGGCACACGGAAGATCGGCAGTCGATGAACCATCTCCCGGCCCTGCTTGCCAGTGAGGCGTCCATGGAACTACCGGCACAGGAAGAGCACTCCAACTAGAGCGGACACGCCGACCACTTGGTGCATGTCGGAAACCGTGTTCACATTTTCGAGGTGAAGTTCAACCGACCCGTCCATGAGGCCCTTCGCCAAATCCGGGACCGGGCCTACGGACGTGAACACCAGGAAACGGACCGGGCGGTGATCGCGGTCGGACTCGCCTTCCACCGCACGCCGGGAAGCCCTCCCGCCTGGAATGCCGGACCGACAACTTGGCCACCTTGAACACAAGGGAGAGGGACCTGGAAACCGCGCCGCCGCGGGAATAGTGCCGCGCGTCCGCTACGATGCCGGGTAACGGCAATGAGCCTTCAAGAGGCTTCCCCCGGGCAGTGCGTGCCGTGGCAATATGGCCCCGGGCCAGTTGTTCCACAGTTGTTCCAGGAAGCACAGCGTATCTACGGTGCGTCAAAGTATGAAATCCGCCATCCGCAGCGAATACCCCCGTATCTGCCCCTTCGGAGCATCGTCAACAACGTAGTTGGCAACATAAATCTCGCCGTCGTCAAACTGCACCCAGCCTGAGTATCCGGTATCGCTCTCGGCAGAACGATCAAAGTCGATGGGAAGGATGCGGGTCTGTGCACCGTCGCGGGTGGGTGCCAATACCGACTCTGCATCGGTCAAGGCAGCGAAGAAGTTCTGATGCCCACCGAAGAAGCCGCGCCTGCCGCCCTGGATGAAGCGGTGCGTAATCATGATCTGCCCATTCTGCAGCCAGCCGGCAACGGGACGATGACAGGCCGGCAGAGGGAACTTGATCAACTCACCCCAGGTTTCGCCGTTGTCGCGGGAGATGGCCTTGAAGCAGTCCCAGCCCTGGAAGGAGTTCTCGCGCATGAAGGCAACCAACTCCTGATCGTCACAGGGCAGAATTGACACCTCGCACAGGTTCAGTCCCTCCTGTCGTCCGACAACCACTGGCTCGGACCAGGTTGCCCCCTGATCGTCCGAATACCACAACCGCTGCACCAGGTATCCGAAACCGGCTTCCCTGTCGTGGCAGGACAGAATCCACCGGCCCGAATCAAGTTCAAGCAGCTTGTCCGGCACGATGCCCCGGGCGGGGGTTTCCACGGGATCACTCCAGGTCTGGCCTTCATCCTCACTGAAGTACAGCAGGATGCGGCCCCCGCCTTCACCGCGCTCGTACACCTTGTCAACGATGATCACGTAGCGGCCGTCGCTCAAACGCATGATGCGACCGCAGTTGTAGTAGGGCAACCCTTGCGTACCGTCGGTCAGAGGGCGTTTGGGGGTCCAGGTTCGACCTCGATCATCGGACTCGGTCAACATGATACGGGTGTAGGACCGATCATGATGATGTGTGCACTCAGCGAAGACACAGAGCAGTCTGCCCGAAGGGGTCAGAACCACATCGGGCCAGGCTTCATAGATGGCATCGTCCCGACTGATGGTGAACTTCTCTATCATGGTTGGCCTCCGTAAGCCGAAGTGTCCATGGGTGTTTAAGGCAGCTCGACTGGCTTGACGCGGTACCGATGCTCGCTGCCCAAGCTTCGACCATCAAGGTTTGATTTTCAACACCATTGCTGAACTGCTACAAGGCAGGCTGTGACTCGTAGCGGTCAACCTCGATTTCCTGCTCCCGTGCTTGGGCCTGAGCGATATCATAGGCCGCCTGCAGATGTATCCAGGATTCCGTTGTTGAGCCGAAGGCCTTGGCCAGACGAATCGCCATGTCGCCGGAAATCCGCGCACGGCCGTTGACCAGGTTTGAGAGGGCCTGACGGCTTACGCCCAAAACCCGCGCGCCTTCGGTGACACTGAGACCGAACGGATCCAGGCAGGACACTCGCGCCACCTTTCCAGGGTGCGGTGGGTTGTTCATCGGCATCGCGGTTCCCCTTTCATCAGCGATGGCCGCCTCCACATCGTAGACATCCTCGCCCTCGAAACGGAAAATAATGCGACAGTTGGAGCATCGTGGCTACGCTTGAACAGGTTGTTTGGCACTGGAAGTGCCTGTTCAAAAACCTATTGAAACAGCATGCGATTGCCCTGTGGGGACTATACCGACCCTGTGGACATCTCCTACACCGGGACCGGCACCGCGATCTCATCGACAATGTGGTAGTGGCAGTGTTGAGCCTGACTTCATAGTTGGACTTGCAATTTGACCGGTCCCAGGTGGACATCGGGAACATGCCGGCTCGGTGGCGGTTCCCGTACTGCCGCGAGCCCCGCGTCAACGGCCACAACAGTGGATACGGATGCCGGATAGGAGACAGGCTTTTTCGATCCTCTCCACACCGCTGCGTCCGACGCATCAGGCTGTCCTTGACCGCAGTGTTCAACGGAGCGTTCTCGAAATTGCCCCCCCCAGAATTTTCAGGATGTTCAGTTTGAGCCCCGGCGGTTGCCGGGGCAACCCTTCACCGAATGCAGTGTCACAGGTTGTGTACACTGCATTCGGTGAAGCCTTTCTTGATGCTGGTGGTGATACGGTGCCTGGTCTGGAAGAAGAAATCCTGACCTTCATGGAATCCGTCCGTCCAGAAGAGCGCATCTTTAGGCGTAGCGAGCTGGATCGGTTCGGTTCGGTAACCGATGTGGATCGGGCCTTGGACCGCCTGGCCAGGGAGCGTCGGGTGGGTTCCCCTGCGGACGGAGTTTGGTTCCCCATCCATTACGTTGCCGAACTTGACTACCCATTGCCCTACGCTTCACTGCGGCGGCTGACACTGTCCCTGTTGCAACGGGAGGGAGTGCCCACCTGTGCCAGCCGCCAAGAACGCGACCACTTCCGCTTCCATGAGACGAAAGGACGCGAGGGGGTTTGGGGTGTGCCCAACTTTGAAGCCGTCGGGGTCGAGGAGCCTGTGCATCTTTCCCTCCTGTGGAACCACGGGGGTGCCTATACGGAGTACCAAGGGGACTTAATGGAGCACACAACGGATGTTGGCTTCACAGCCACGGAGATACACGATCCGCAGAAGCTGTGCCGCAGGGCCGAGCAACTGGACCTGTCTCCCCTCCGTGTTGAAAAGGATGTCCGTGTCAACTCCGTGTTGCAGGGCATGGGACTCGCGCCTTGGCCGCAAAACGGGTGTCTCCTGTTCGCAGGCGGCACCAGTCTGGTGAAGGCGTGGAGGCTGTCCCCTCGATTTTCGGACGATGTGGACTTCTGGTTCCTGGGGGATTCGTTTCCGCCTGACACATCGACGGACAAACATCGGGAGGTACACAACTACCTGCTGCAAACACTCCAACACTGGGTGTTGCCCAACATTCCAGGCTCCCGCATAGACCCCGCCCAATCAAGGTTTCGCCTTGGGCTTCCGGTACAGCGGGCCTTTGTGGAATACCCGTCATTGGTGTCGCAGGGCCACACCGAAACATTGAAGGTTGAAGTGATGTTCGCCAGGTTCGCACCACCCTGGGAAGCACGCCCCGTTCGTTCCCTGCCCGTCATGGCGGAGAGTGCGGAGTTTCTGATCCCGCGATACCCGTGTGTGGCCACTTGGACCACAATGCTGGGCAAGATGCATGCGTTGACACTCATGCATCCCGGCCAAAACCACCAGGACATGCGCCATGTGCACGACCTGGGTACATGGGCGGACATGGTGCAGCCAGCCTTCCTCCCCTACATGGTGCAGCAGGCCCTAACGGAAGGGCGCATGAGCAACCTGCTGGACGGCCTGGTCCCCACACTCGACACTCTGTCCCAACGGGACGTGTGCCATGGCGACTACCGCCGGTATGTTGCAGACATGTATCCCAGCAGCCATAGGAAAGAGGCCCCCAGCCTGGACATGGCTGTGAACTTCATCCGCACCCTCTGGCATGAGATGGGCGAATCGGATTGGGACAATCCAATTTACGAACCTGCGCCGGTACCCTTGCCGAACGAAGCCGACTTCAAGGTCCAATCTGCCGATAGCGAGCCCGAGGGGACCACGGACAAGCTCCAAGCCCTGAGAGACGCAGCCGAAGCACAACCGGATGCCCAGGAAGCCAAGCGGTATTCGGATTCGTGGGGAGATGTGCCAACAGGCTACTGGTGAGGAGCGCAACCTCGTTGCGCCTCAGGACGCGCGGGACGGACGACGGTCGTTGAGGTAACCCTGTGCCTGTTGCCGGAGGCGGTCGCCACCGGGACCGGTTATCCGACAAGGCAAGAACGACATGACTGAGAGCAGACCGTGGCAGGAAACCCTGGTGGAGACGAAAGTTGCGTACCGCATCGAATTTCGGGGCCGTCTGTTCCTCATCGAACACGTCCCTGCGCGGATCAACCTCGAGACCGATGTCGAAGCCGTAGAAGCCGGACGCTGCGGGCCTTCATGGGCGCAAGCGCCTCAGCGTGCGGAGTGCGCGGAGCGTGATCCATCGGTTCGGTTCTCCGGCAGCACCAGCGATCTCCTCGTAGAGGGTGTCCTTGTGCCGCACGTCCAGGCGCCAGCGTCCATCGGGAAGCTGACGGCTTTCAACTGTCTCGATGGCTTCTGCCAGTCGGGGATCGTCCTTAAAGCCTGCCGTCACCGCGTATTCAAGGCCCCGCAGGACATCGTAGTGCCACAACGGAGGAAAGGCGAGGCGCCTCCAACTTTCGTCGATGACACCACCCGTGGAGAGCCGCCGGAGGAGGTGCCGCTCCAGCAGATACTCTTCACCACGCTCGCGGGCTTCCGTGATGGCCGGGTCTTCTCCGAAGGACTGCTCGTGTGCGAGCAAGCCCTCCAAGACGCAAATCGTCGTATGGAATGAGGAGCGCACGGAGCCGCGGAGCGCCTCACAGTTCCACCCACCATCCCCGAGCTGCTCGCTCAGCAGAAGGTCCACCAATCGGAGGCTCGGTTTCCCAAAGTAGGCGCCGAGTGCCACGACGCGCCCGTTGATGCAGGGCTCTTCCTCCCCTTCGAAGAACGGAGAGTCTCCGTGCCACGGGCCCCAGGTCACGCTCGAGTGCACTAGCTCGATCGCGTGTCGAGTGCGATCGCTTTCAGGATCCACGCCGAGATCACGCAGGTAGAGGAGGGTGTACAGGTTCGTCCACCAGAACGGGTGCGCTTCTCCATCACCCCACTGCCCGTCTGGGCGCTGCTCATCGAGCAGTCGTTGGCCCCATCCCTCATCTGCCACGCGGGCACGCTCGGCGGCGACGTTATCGACGTCGACTAGATCTTGGAGGACTTGCCAGCGGATGGAGGGGTCTGAGTCAAGAAGCCAATCCAGCACCCAGGCGGCGGAGGGCCACGCCGCAGTGTCTGTGTCGCGCACCATGGTCTCTCCCTCCCAGTACCGGTCTCCGATACATCTGTCAGCACTTACAGCGCTAACGCCTAATTGATTGCGGCAACTCTCCATGGTATCCAGAGGGTCTGCACAGAGCCACAAAATCCAACCAGATCATGAAAGCGTATTCTCCGTACCTATCATTTTTGTTCTCTGAGAGGAACCTTCCTTCGTGTTCTAGTTTGTTCCTTATCCCCACCCAAAACCCGCCATCAACAGTCACGGTCACCATCTACTCAATGCCTACTCCTGATGACAACCCGCTAGGGGAAGCGGACTCCGCTGAAATCACCCTCAACGGCGGAGTTCGCAAATCGGTACGTCATGGTGGGGATGGACCTTGACAGGTATATGTGCGGGCTCCGGATCTGGGGTATAGGCGGCTGCCAAGGATGTCCGGACCGCCGGTGTACAGCGTGCCGTGGCGACGCTGTGGTTTCACAGGCCGCGTGGACGGCCGTGCGCCCGGGTGGTCTGTGTCGGAGGCGTGCAGGGCTGCCCGCGGGGTGCGGGGCCGCGGGGCCGGTGACGGGGGGGGGTGCGTAACGGAGGCGGGGCTGTGCGTCAGGGTCCCTGGGCCAGGGCGCGGACGGCCGGCGGCCCGTAGGGACCGGGCCGGGGCCGCAGCCAGAGCCGCGTCCACCAGCGCCCCTGGGCCAGCAGGGCCCCCAGGCAGGCCATGCCCTGACGCAGGAGGCTGAGGCGGCGAGGGGCCGACCGCGCCGGGACGGTCGCCGGGGACGCACGCAGCCGTGCGGGGTTCCGGCCGAGGGTGGCGGCTTCCTCCCGGCGCGTGCCGTGGGCGACCGCCAGCAGCGTGGCCACGGCCAGCACCAGCCAGTGCCGACCGGCGCGCACGGGGTCGGTGCGCCGCGTGCGCTGCCACTGCCAGCCGGCCCGCTTGAGCCCGCGAAAGCCCTGCTCAATCCAGTCCCGGCAGGCATAGAGGGTCGCCTCCGTCCGGTCCGGCGGTGTGTCCGTCAACAGCACCCAGGGATGGTCATGGCCCGACCCGTGGAGCACCACCAGCGTGCCCGGCAGGGGATTGTGGCAGGGCGAGGCCACCCCGCGGCCCACCCACAGCGAGCCCTCGCCCCCACCCCAGGCTGCCGCCGGCCGGGCCTCGCCCTGCCCCTCGGGCCAGAAGGTCAGGTCGGGGTCGCAGCGCAGGCAGGGATGCCAGCCCAGGAACCGGATCCGGTGCCAAAGCCGGGGGCTGTACAGGCCCCGGTCGCACAGCACATGGACCGCCGTCCCCGGCGGCACCGCCGGCGCCAGGAGGTCCAGCAGACGACACAGGATGGCCATCCAGGAGAGCGACGCCTGCGCGGGCACCAGACGCCAAGCCACCGGCAGGGCCGTCTGGTTGAGGACCACGCTCACCGTCAGGGCCACCAGCCGGTCCGCCTGGTGGGTGGGGTCCACGGCCAGCATCAGGGGCGGCGGGGCCTCCGCGCCCGGCGGTGCCATCCAGGACAGGATCCAAGCCAGCAGCGGCGCGAAGCAGGTTTCCACATCCAGTTCCTGGGCCGCCCCCCAGACGTCCTGCCGCTCCGTATCGTCCTTCAGTCCGTCGCACAGCTGGCGGCGCAGCGTGTGGACATTGCCCCCGCGGGCCGCCAGGGCCGCCGCCACCCGGTCCAGACAGCCGTTCTCGGCCAGCAGCGTGCCCTGCAACCACAGGGCCAGGCTGTCCGCCAGTGGGCCCGAAGGCAGCGGCAGACGGCTGTGCAGCAACTGACGGATCCTGTACCATGACCGGCACCGACGCATGACCGTCCTCGCAAGGTGGGGTGAGTGCGTGACACCGCCACTCTACCCGAGGACCATGCGTCGGCTCTCCTCAAACCTTGATCGCACCCAAGGATCCTGCACGGCAGGACTGCCGCGTTACATATACCTGTCAAGGGGATGGACCGGGGTCGGGGCGGTCGTGACGACGCATCGCGGGTGGATGAGCCGCGGCTTCAAGAGGGCGGTAGCTTGATTGGGCCCAGTGCGAGCCGGACCGCGCCCTGCAGTCCCGGCCCACCCCGGTTGCAGGAAGGACGGGCCCTTGCCGTTAGCCCTCGGGAAGCAGTCGCGGGAGAAGCGGCAAGCCTGTGCCGCTCGCCAGGTCCGTGCGGAAGGGAGTGCTGACCACCTGCAACAGCCTCCGGAAGGGCTTTCAGTACCGCCGTCGGCCCGCGCGCGGCAGGCAGGTTGGTGTTCGTCCGCGCAGTTGGGCTCAACCCTTCAGCCCCGTCAACGCCACTCCGGCGATGATGTACCGCTGAAACACCAGGAAGACACAGAGCAGGGGTACGCTGGCCAAGCTGGCAGCCGTCATGATCTTCTCCCACTCGGTGGTCGACTCACCCCGGAAGAAGGACAAACCTACGGGCAGCGTGTAGTACGCCCGTTCGCTGGCCACAATCAGGGGCCAGAGGTAGGCGTTCCAGTTGCCGATGAAGTTGAAGATGGCCAGGGCCGCCATGGCAGCCAGGGTCAGCGGCACGCCAATCTTGGCCCAGATGCCGATCTCACTCATGCCGTCCATGCGCGCGGCGTCCAGCAGGTCGTTGGGCACGCCATTGAAGAACTGGCGCATCAGGAACACACCGGCAGCCGTGATGACTCCGGGAAACGCAATGCCCCAGTACTGGGCCAGACCCGTGTTCCAGCTCCAGCGCACGCTCATGTCGAACCACGGGATGATCAGCATCTCGGTGGGCACCATCAGCGTGGCCAGCATGCCGAGGAAGATCAGGTTCTTGCCGGGGAACTCGAACTTGCACAGCGTGTAGCCCACCAGCGAGTCGAAGAGTACAACGCAGGTTGTGGAGAACAGGGCCACCACAATGCTGTTGAAGTACCAGCGCGTGAAGTTCGAGGTGGTCAGCACACGCTCGTAGTTGGCCAAGGTGGGCGATTTGGGCAACCACGCAAACTCCACCAGTTCCG
>JAPPAJ010000092.1 GCA_026705565.1 Caldilineaceae bacterium
TGGCATCCGCGGGACGCAAATGCCTCCGCCACGGCCGCCCCCACCCCGCGGCTGGCACCCGTGACAACGACAACCGATCCGCCCAGCTTCTGCATTGTGGTTTTCGCCCTTTGACTTGGTTGGGGAATTGTCCAATCGTACAACCGATTTGTTTGGACTTCTGCGCACAGTCCGACGGACCGGCTGCCGGTTGTGGAAATCCATCCCGGGAACCCTGCCCAGAGTAGGCGAAGTCAAGCCGGAGGCAAAAAACGGTCAAGGATGCAGAAAAAGCATGGCGGTGGCGACTCGGCATCGACAGGCATCTGTTCCATCTGTATCCCAGTCAGGTCAACGGCCTGTCACTGCGGCGGGCCCGCCGACCGGGTGTTCCAGTCCCCGCGCAATATGGTGGCTGGGCGCTTCGCCTATCCCTGACAGCTTCGGGAACCGGGTGCGGTCTGCGCCTGTCCGCGCAGACGGCAATGCAACGACCAAAGGATGTCAATTCCGGTGTCCGGGGCGGCTTTCCTGCACAATATGTCCTGGGGAGCGCAGAGCCGAACACAACTGGGAACCTGGCAGGAACGGAATCCGCAATGAAGGGAAAGAACCGTATTGGTCTGTGGATCATCGGTGTGGCCTCGATCGTGGTGGTCGGCATCATTGTGTTGGTGGTGGTCACCAGCCGCACGCCGGTATCGTCCGAGGCACACGCCAACATTCCGACGGAGTGGATCAACGGCAACGAACTGGGGAGTCCCGACGCCCCGGTGGTCATGGTGGCCTACGAGGACTTCCTGTGTCCCCATTGCGGCGAGTTCAACCGGAATGCGAAGGCCCGGCTGATCGAGGATTTCATCGAGGCCGGCGACCTGCGCCTCGTCTACATGTTTTTCCCGCTTGACATCTTTGCCCCGGCCTCGTACAACGCGGCGCGGGCCGGCCAGTGCATCATCGACCTGTCCGACGATCCCAATGGGTTCTGGCAGTACCACGACACCCTGTTCTTCGGAGAACGGGGCGCTTCCCGCTACGAAATCGAGAACCTGACCACCCTGGCTCGCGACGCGGGCGTCAACGAACGGGAGTTTGTCGAGTGTTTCGGACTGGTCGCAACGCAGGACAAGGTGGACCAGTCGGTCCGGGCCGGCGTGGCCGACGGGGCCCAAGGCACTCCGCACATCCTGATCAACGACGAAGTATTTGCCGGCAATGCGGCCAACTACGATGCGATTCGCGCCGCCGTCAATGCTGCCCTGGTTGCCGTCGAATAGCTCCAGTCCGGATTTGAGGACACGCCGGGCCGGAACACCACACTCCTGCCATGGCTACAAACGGTGCCGAGGTCCTGCGCGGTCGGACGTGGCCCTGGCCGCTTCTCGGGGGTTGTGCGGTGGCCGTGACGGCGGTAGCCGGCAGCCTGTACTTCAGTGAGATTCGCCACTTTGAGCCATGCCTGCTCTGTTGGTACCAGCGGATTCTCATGTATCCACTGGCCGTGATCATGGGGTTTGCCCTGATCACCCGGGTGGCTGTTATGGCTTGGCTCGTGTTGGCGGCGGCGGTGGTCGGGCAGGCGGTGGCGGCCTACCACGTACTGTTGCAAAAGACCTCCTGGTTCTCGTCCGCCACCACGTGCGGCACGGGGCCCTCCTGCGCCATTCCCTATATCGACTGGTTTGGCATCGTGACAATCCCGATGCTTTCCCTGACGGCTTTCATGCTGATCGCCATCTGCATGGTGCTCTATCTCAATGGAGCCGGGACCGACGACGGCGACCCCGTACAACTGATCTTCGATCCCCGGAGCGCGGCGGTGTTTGGCGGCATGGTCCTGATCGCCGTGGCCACGTTTCTGATGCTGCGCAGTCAACAGTCGGCTGTGGAGGTTGCGCCCCGGGCAGCGGCACCGGTCGTGCCCGCGACGCCGATGCAACCCACGCCTGTCGGGGAAGGGGACTCTGCCGGCGACAGCAGTTCAGGGGTATCGGTGTCCGGTGCCGTACTGTTTGCCGACAATTGCGCCGCCTGCCATGGCGGACGGGGCGAGGGCATCACCGGGTTGACTCCGCCCTTGCTGGATTCCGAGAAAGTGGGCGCCATGTCGGAGCAGGAGCTGCAGACGCTGGTGCGTGCCGGGGTTGCCCAGGACGACCCGGACAACCAGACCGGCAATCTGATGCCCGAGTTCGGCCCGAACCTCGTCTCCGACGAAGACTTGGCCATACTGGTGGCCTGGTTGAAGACGGAACTGCAACGTTGACGGGGGGCGTCGGTTTGTGAACTCCCGCCTTCCGGCCGCGTGTGTACACAGGCTGTACGCGGCCGCCTGCTGTCTTGGGGTCGCCATTTTGCTGACCGTGGCGCATCCGTTTGCCGTCGGCCATCGCGTATATGCACAGGCGGATGCCACCGTGTCGATCACTGCTCCCGGTGAGGGCCAAACCGTAACCGGCGACTTGCAGGTCAGGGGCACCGTCCAGGGCGCGGGCCTGCAAAGCTATGCCCTTTATTGGCGGGTGGCGGGAGACGATCGCGAGATCTATTTCAACGGCGGACAGGAGGAAGTGAACGCATCGGTGCTCGGGGTTTGGCGTGCGGGGGACAACCTGCCGGGCGAATACGAGATTCGGCTGGAGGCCCAGTTCGAGGGCAGGGATCCGACCGAGACAATTGTGCGGTTCACGCTGGCGGACACCGCGGAGACGACGGACCAGGAACCGGAGACGGCCGCGACCCTACCCGCAGAAGATCAAACCCTGAGGCAGTCGCTGGACCAGTTGGCCGCACGGGCCCGGCCCGCCGCGCTGGCCGCCTATTTGGCGCGCGGCATGCGGTTTGGCCTGACCGTGGCCTTGATCATCCTCGCCTATTTCGGTGTCAAGTCCGTCGCCGTCTGGTTCCTGGGCAGCCGGAAACCATGACTTTGGGACGCGGGTCTGCGGTCCGGCCCGATGCCGGCCGCTGGCTGGTGTTCGGCCTGGGCAATCCCGGGCGCAAGTACGCCCGGACTCCCCACAGCATAGGCCTGGAGAGCGTTGCGCAATTGGCAGCCGACCTCCAGGTGTCCCGGCGCAAAAAGACGTACAAGGCCGTTTGGGGCGTCTGGTACACGCACAGGTCCCCGTCGGCCGGGGTGGGGGACGTCCCGCACTCGGCCAGCGTCCTGCTTGCCACACCGCAGGTCTACATGAACCTGAACGGATTCAGTGTGCAGCGGCTGATGCAGGCGGAGCGGGTCAAGCCGTCGCAACTGCTCGTGGTGCACGATCATCTCGACCTGCCGCTGGGCAGGATTCGATTGCGGGCACGCGGTGGTTCCGGCGGCAACCGGGGTGTTGAGTCCGTGATTGCCCAGCTGGGCACGCGGGAGTTCCATCGGCTCAGCGTCGGCGTGGGACGTCCGCCCGGTCGCATGGACGCCACGGCCTATGTGCTGCGTCCCTGGAATGCCGGCACGGAACAGGAGGCGGTGGTTCCGTTGCGCAGCCTTGTGGGGGAGGCGATCGTATACTGGTTCAGGCACGGCCTTGAGCAGGCCATGAACAGGTACAACGGGGTGCCATGACCGAGACGCAACCGAATCCCCGGTCGGAATTCTGGCCGGGGCTCGATTCACTCCTGCCCGACTGCAAGTCGGGCTCTTGGCGCGCTCCCGGGGCTCCGCAGGGCGTTCCCGAAACAGCCCGTTCCTTGGCTCTGGCCCTGTGCGCGCAGCGCCTGCCGAGGCCTCTGCTGGTCGTCGCGTCCGAAGACGACCGGGCCCATCAGCTGTGCCAGGAGATCCTGACCCTGTTGGGTTCCGGCAACGACTGGCCCAATCGGATTCTCTATCTGCCCAAACCGGATGCCCGGCCCTACGAACGGATTCCCTGGACGGGTCAGACGCGTCAGGGCAGGCTGACCGCCCTGTCCGCGTTGCTGGGCTGCGGCGGCAGGGGCTGCCTGGTGACCTGCAGTGTGGAAGCCCTCATGCAGACCACGCTACCGCCGGGAGATCTGTCGAATTCACTGCACACCTACCGCGTCGGAGACTCGCATCCCGTAACGGCTACGGCGCGCCGATGGGTGGATGCAGGCTACACGAAAGTAAACATGGTGGATGGCGCGGGTACGTTTGCGCAGCGCGGCAGCATCCTGGACATCTGGCCGGCAAACCTGCTGGCTCCTGTGCGGCTGGACTTTTTCGGGGACGAAATTGAAACCATTAGGGCGTTCGATCCCCAGAGCCAGCGCAGCACGGAGCAGCTGGACACGGTGGTGGTCGGACCGGCCAGCGAGGCACTGGCGAGGTATGGGAGCGAGCTTCTGGAGCGTGTCGGGTTGCCGGACGGCACCGTCAACGCCGCGGCGCTGATGGATGTGCCGCCGTCCCAGCGCGGTCCGTTGCAGGATCCCTCCCTCTCCCTGTTTGTCCAGGAGGAAATCGCCGCCGAGGTCCGGAAACTGGCCGCACTGGAGACCTTCGACGGTATCGAGTGGTACCTGCCCTATCTGTACGCGGAACCCGCCTGTCTGCTGGACTACCTGGATCCGGGGGGACTGCTGATCCTTGACGACGGGGCGGCCTGCGAGCAGGCGGTCGCGGCCTTGGAACGTGAGCAGGCGGAATTGCGCTCCGAACTTCTCCAAAGCGGGGATGTGCCCACCGGGTTCGCTTCCAGCCGGTTCTCCTACGACGACATGCTGGAGCGCCTCGAAGTCCACCGGCCCCTGCTGCTGGGCTACGGGGACCTGCAGGGCGTGCGCGACAGCGCAGTGCAGGGAGTAGGCGGGTGCTGCCGGTCCCTGGACCTCCAGCAGGATCCCCAGGCTGCGCGGCCCCAGACCATCCGCGCCCTGGCGGAGGAGGATGTCGCCGTTCTGATTGTGTCCCAGATGGGGGGCAAGGTGCAGGACATGCTCGAGGCCGCGGATCTGATGGCGGAGCCGGTGGCCTGTTTGGACCGGGAACCCGTGCCGGGGCTGGTCCGGATTATGGAAGGTTCATTGCAGGGCGGATTCAGCCTCCACCACCCCGAGCGGACAGCGCCCGTGCTGCTGGTGATCACCGACACCGAACTGTTCGACGTGCAAAAGGTTTATCGGCGGCGGCATCAGGTCAGGCACCAGGGCTACACTCCGGAACGCTTCTTTGCCGAAGTGGACCCGGGGGATCCGGTGGTGCACGTGGACTTCGGCATCGGGTCCTATGCCGGTCTGTCCAGCCGCACTGTGCGCGGTGTGCATCAGGAGTACATCCAAGTCGAATACCAGGCCGGGGACAAGGTGTTGGTGCCGGTGCATCAAGCCGATCGCGTCAGCCGGTATGTCGGCCCGGAGGACCCGGTGTTGTCGCGGCTGGGGTCCAGTCGGTGGTCCACCGCGCGGGACAAGGTACGCAAGGAAGTTCAGGAGATTGCCGAGGAACTGCTGGCGGTCTACGCCCACCGGGAGACCGCCACCGGTCGGGCGGCCGGACCCGACGAGTCGATGCAGATGGCCCTGGAGATGGCTTTTCCCTTCGACGAGACCCCCGATCAGTTGCAGGCCGTGGTCGATGTCAAGGCGGATCTTGAATCCGAACGCCACATGGATCGCCTCATTGTCGGGGATGTGGGGTTCGGCAAGACCGAAGTGGCCCTGCGCGGGGCCTTCAAGACGGTGATGGACAGCCGCCAGGTGGCGGTGCTGGTGCCGACCACGGTCCTGGCCCACCAGCACCATGCCACCTTCACCGACCGGATGAGCGACATGCCGGTCCGCATCGAGGTCCTGAGCCGCTTGCGTTCGCCCGCAGAACGGCGCCGGGTCAAGGCCGAAATGGCGGCCGGGACGGTGGACATTGTGGTGGGTACCCACGCCCTGCTGGCCAAGGACGTGAAGTTCCGCGATCTGGGCCTCCTGGTCATCGACGAGGAACAGCGGTTCGGCGTTCGTCAGAAGGAAAAAATTAAGCAGCTCAAGCCCACCGTCAATGTCCTGACCATGTCGGCAACTCCGATTCCGCGCACGATGAACATGGGGCTGAGCGGCATCAGGGACATCAGTTACATCACGTCGCCGCCGGAGGAACGGTTGCCGGTGCACACCATCATGGCCCCGTACGACAGTACGCTGGTGCGGCGGGCCCTGGAGCGGGAACTGAAGCGGGACGGCCAGGCGTTTGTGGTTACGGACCGCATCCGCGGCCTGACGGAGTTGGCAGACGAGATCGCACGCCTGCTGCCCGGGGCGGTCATTGACATGGCGCACGGCAGCATGAAGGGGGATGAGTTGGAGGACGCCATGCTCCATTTTTCCCGTGGGGAGACCGACGTGCTGGTCTGCACCACGATCATCGAGAACGGCCTGGACATTCCCAATGCCAACACGATGATCGTCAACCATGCGGACCGCTTCGGCATGGCCCAGCTCTACCAGCTGCGGGGACGGGTCGGGCGTTCCCATCGCCGCGGCCACTGCTATCTCCTTTTCACGGAGCGGGAGGACCTCAACTTCAACGCCGCCACCCGGCTGCGCCACATCGTCGAATCCAGCAACGAGCTGGGAGCCGGATTCCGGATTGCCATGAGCGACCTGCAACTGCGCGGCGCCGGCGAGATCCTCGGGGCCCGGCAAAGCGGCAGCATGGGCACCATTGGCCTGGACCTGTACTCGCGCCTGCTGGCCAATGCCGTGGAGAACCTGCGCATCACCGGATCGACCGATCCGGATGCGGACACGGGCGCTTCGCTGAACGGCGCGGAGCCATCCGTCAAGGATCCCCTGGCCGATCCGGTCACCCTGTTGCTGCCCCTGGCAGCCCACATTCCGGACTGGTACATTGAGGACGGTGCCACCCGGTACCAGTTGTACCATCGGGTGGCGGGCCTGGCCAGCGTCGAGGCCGAGAACGAATTCCGGCAGGAACTGATCGACCGCTTTGGTTCCGTCAGCCAACGGGTGGACGCCGTGCCGGAGGAGATCGAGAACCTGCTGTATCAAATCCGGCTGAAGCGTGCTGCCGAAGAGGCCGACATCGAGTCCATTTCCACCCGCGACCCGGAGATCCTGATCAAGCCCCGGACCGGGTTCGAGGACGCCCGGCATCGCATTCAGTCGATGCTGAATCGGGTCATCAATGCGGACTTGACCGTGGCCGACCTTAGCTATCGTCCCTGGCGTGTGGGCCGGGAAGGCATCTATGTGTCCCTGAGCAACAGGGATGGATGGCAGGAGACGCTCCTGGAGCTCGTGGTGCAGCTGGGCGTGTTCCGGGCGGAGGCGCGTGCGCTGGTCCAACGCCTGGTGGCGGCCTGACCGGGCTCCGGCCGGTGGCCGCAGCTGATTTTTGAACCATGTCGGATCCCCTGCCTCCCCGCTCCGACGACGCGCGGCCGCGCAGCTACCGCGACGCGTCGGAGTTCGACGACTTCGACCGGACCCAGGACGAAATCAACCTGGTCCAAACCCGGCGCGTGGTCGAGATCGACATGGAGGTGCACTCGGTCCAGACTCCCCGCACCCCGGACGCCGGGATCGAAATCCGGGGTCGGCTGCGCCGTCCCAGCCACGAAGTCTTCGGCGGCTGGCGGGAAGCCTTCGGCCGCATGAAGCTGCTGCCCTTCCTGGTGCCGGACCGGGTCGCTGCCCTGCCCGGCGCCGTCCTGCTGAGGCTGGTGGCCGCCCCGCCCGGACCGAGCCCGGGAAATCCGACCATCAACCTGGTCCTGTTCATTCTGACCATCCTTACGACTTTCTTCGTTGGGAGCCTGTACAGCCCCAATGTCCGGGCGACCGGGATGACCGATCTCCTGAACCCGGCCAACCTGATTCAGGGTTGGCCGTTTGCGCTCACGCTGCTTGCCATTCTCGGCGTCCACGAACTGGGTCATTTCTTTGCCGCCCGGCACCACGGCATCCCGGTCAGCCTGCCGTATTTCCTTCCGGTTCCGTTCGCCTTCGGTACGCTCGGCGCGTTCATTCGCCTGCGGGGCCCCATCAACGACCGGAGGCAGCTGTTCGACGTCGGAGTGGCCGGTCCCCTGGCAGGCTTGGCCGTGGCCCTGCCGCTGCTGTTCGTCGGCCTGCAGGCAAGCGAGCTGTCCACCATCTCCGGCCAGGTCATGCTGGAGGGCAACAGCCTCCTGTACTGGGGCGCCAAGTACCTTGTGTTCAACGAGTGGCTGCCGGATTTCGCCACCGGCCTGGACGTGCACGTGGGGCCGATGGCCATGGCGGCCTGGATTGGCCTGCTGGCCACCGGGCTCAACCTGCTTCCGGTGGGCAATCTGGACGGCGGCCACGTGGTGTTTTCGCTGTTCGGCGGGAACGCCCGCTACTTTTTCCGCGGGACGCTCCTGTTGCTGGCCGTCCTGGGCATCGCCGGATTTGCGCCGCTGCAGGCCTACCTGCCGGCGTTGGAACACATCGGCTACACCGGCTGGCTGGTTTGGCTGTGGCTGATCATCCTGGTCATGGGGCCGTCGCACGCCGTCACGCTGGACATGGTCACGGAACTGGACGGCAGACGGCGCTGGATTGGATATGCGGTACTGCTTGTGTTTGTCTTGACATTCGTGCCTGTGCCCCTGCGCACCTTTGTGTTCTGACCGGGCCGGCGACGCGTTTCCATTGGAGTGATCGGTGAGCAGTGCCATTTCCATGCAGGCGGTTATTCAGAGCCTGCACACGTTCTGGGCCGGCCAGGGATGCACGATCGGGC
>JAPPAJ010000057.1 GCA_026705565.1 Caldilineaceae bacterium
GAATTCAGCGATGCGCCGTGCATGTGGCTGTTCCGCCTGGACGACAAGGAATCCGCATACCGCATGGTGGACCGGGGGACAACCCTCACCGCCTGTGGCATCTCCATGCGCATCATCGATGCCCCGGTAGACGGCGATGCGCCCGTGTTTCAGTGCCGGGACGCAAACGGCCACTGGCAGGACCATGAAGGCCACATTGCCCAAAGGGGGCGCATGGCCACGGTGCTGGGCATGCTCGAACTGCTGCTCCCGCAGGACATGCGCAGGGAAGTGGTGGCTGGCCTTGGCGCGCACTGGGAGCAAACCGGCCTGCCCGAAGATGCCGAGGCAATCGCGATCGCCATCGTCCGTGAACCTGAAGCCTGGCGCTCCCTGCTTGTCGATCCCTGAGGAAGTGCCTCCGATGCCGACCGCTTGCTGCCCCTGCGCGACACCTCACCATCGTGAGGTAGCGGTAGGACCTCCGAACCGCATGCGCGCCTCGGAGGGATCCACGGAACAACGACTTGATCGCTGGCAGAAGCTGCGCGACCACCTGCGTGACTTTGGCTTGGACGAGATCGAGTGTGGCAGCAACTACGCGCGGTCCATGGCGGCCTTTGCCTTGCTGAACACGTTCGCCGGGTTCGAGTTCGACATGCGAGTTGGCATGGTGGGTTTCAACCCCGTGCAAGGGTTTGACTCCGGTTTCCGTTGTCTTTGGGCTCTGGATCCGGCTTGGGGGCAGGTTGTCATGGAGCCGGGCACATTCCGCCTCGAGGTCGCGCAGGGTTCGCTGCCGGTGCGGAATGTGAGACTGCCGGGATTGGCGAAGGCAGAGGTGCGGGAAATGCGGTTGGGCGACGAGCCGGTGGCCTGGCAGTCGCCTGCGAACGGGGAAATCCGATTGGCGAAGGCAATTGACGTAACGGCCGATGCCCCGCTTCAGTGCCTTTGGATGCACCCGACCTGAAGAGATGGTTCAGGGGTCTGCGGCCGTCTGCCACACAACACAGTCCGCCGCGGAGACCGAAAGCCCGTGTCCGTTGAACCGGTTCGCCGCGCCGCACCCAATGCCAATACGGTTCGGGAAGCCTCGCGCTTTGTGCCGGCGCCACGGTACATTCGCGCTCTGTCAGCGTCACATGGGTCCTTTCATGTGGAGCGCGAACGGATCGGACACTCGTCTGCCGGGACGGCTATCGGGGAGGATGGGGCACACCGCCAGCTGGCATCTTCACCATTCCAGGGCGGAGCCGTCTTGCACTGTTGGGATGGCGCGGCGGGGACCGCGTCGTCAGGAATGACTCACGGTGGTGTGCCACCAAAATCAACCATTTGGCAACGGTACGAAGGCCAACGTCTGTTGCGGGCGTACCGCCCCGGTTTATTGGGTTCAGCACGCATACCCGGAACGGCTCCAGGCGTCATCCTGGACCAGGATGCTTCCGGCCATTGTCCCTCCCCTTCGGCATCCGGTAGCCGACGCGGGGTTCGGTGAATATGTAGGTGGGGTTGGCCGCGTCGTCGCCCAGTTTGCGACGGAGCTTCTTTATGACGGTGCGCATGGGCCGAATGTCGCCGCTGCCTCTGTTTCCCCAGACCCGTTGCAGCAGTTGTTCGTAGGTCACCGCCCTGCCGCCGTTCGCCGAAAGCTCGGTCAGCAATCGGTACTCAATTGCCCTCAGTTCGACCGGACGACCTGCAAGCGTCACCGCGCGGTCGACGTAATCGATAGTGAGATCACCCAGCACAAACGGATCCGACGGCTCGGACACCGCCAGCTTGCGCAGCGCCGCCCTAATTCTCGCGGCCAGCTCCGAGGGCGAGAAGGGTTTGACGACGTAATCCACTGCCCCCATGTCGAAGGCCCTGACGACGAGCTCCTCCTGGCCGTACGCGGACAGAAAGATGACCGGAACGTCAGCTATCGTCAACATATCCTTCATCAGATCGATCCCGTCGGCACCCGGCAGCATGAGGTCGAGAAGAACCAGACTGGGCCTCTCCTCATCCATGAGGCGCAGCGCCTCCCCCGGGTCCCCGGTCACAATCGGCGCGTAGCCGGACTTGACGAGGGTGTCGCGGACGTAGAGCAAGTCCTGGGGATCGTCGTCAACCGCGAGGACGTGCACCTGTTCGCCTGCCTCACCCACCGCGCGACGCGGGGCGCGGGTCGGAAGCGAGGGGAGGTTGCCGGCGACGTCGCCCGCGGCCTCCCCGGCCGTCGGGAGTGTGAAGGTGAAACGCGCCCCAAGGCCCGGCCCATCGCTCTCGGCCCAAATCCGTCCCCCGTGCGCCTCCACAATGCCCTTGCAGATGGCAAGGCCCAAGCCCGTGTCTCCCTCCTTGTCCTCGGGTTCGATTCGCAAGAACTTCCGGAAAAGATGCGGCAGCCGCTCGGGGGGTATACCCCTCCCCTCATCGGCTACCGAGAACGCAACATAAATGTCGTCCCTAACGACAGTTGCCCTGATGGCCGTCGACTCCTTGGAGTGCTTGGCCGCATTGGACAGCAGATTGCCCAAAACCTGAACGACGCGCCACCGGTCCGCCATCACCAGGGGCAGGTCCGGCTCGACTTCGATGACGAGGTTGTTCCTTCCCCCCGCGTTGGCGAAGCCGTTTCTGGCACGGTCCACCAGCGGGACCACCTCCGCGGGTTCGGGGCTGACCGCCAGCGTTCCCGACTCGATGCGCGCCACGTCGAGCAGGTCGGCGACCAGACTGTGCATGTGGTCGGCCTGTTCTTCGATGATCCGGAAGAACTGGCGGACCACCGCCGGATCGAGGTCGGTGGCGGAACCCAGGACAGTGGCTACGGAGCCCTTGATGGAGGTCAGCGGGACGCGCAGTTCGTGACTTACCGTTGCCAGAAATTCCGCCCGCAGTCGCTCCAGATCCTCCAGAGGGGTCATGTCCTGAAGTGTGACGACCACCGACTCCACCTCGCCCTCCCCGGACTGGATGGGCGTTGCGCTGACAATGGCGGTGACACTCTGTCCGCCGGGGACGCTGAACACGATCTCCTCGGCCCGCACCGTCTCCCCCGTGCTCAACACCCGGGCCAGCGGTGCCGCCCGCAGCAGGATCTCCCGTCCGTCCGCCCGCCGGTAGGTCAGCGTCTGAAGCAGCTGCTCCTCCGACTGGTCCGGCTTGCGCAGCCTGTCAACGATCCTTCTCGCCTCCCTGTTGAGCGACTTGGTCGTTCCCGTTCTGGCGTCAAGGACCACCACACCCACCGGCGTCATGTTCACCAGGGTCTCCAGGTCGGCTCTGGCCCGTTGCTCCTCCCGGTGCCTTTCGGCGTTGGCGATGGCCATCGCCGCATGGGAGGCGAACATCAGCAGCGTGTCCTCGTCCTCCGGGGAGAACGCCCCTCCATCCTTCCTGTCCGCCATGGTCACGATGCCGATGTTCCTCCCCCGGTGGCGTATCGGTGTCCCCAGGAAACCCCTTACCGGTCCCAGTGGGGGATCGATCCCGGGGAGGCCGAGCGACGCCAGGTGGGCGGAGAAGTCCGCCACCCTCAGTGGTTCGGACATCCTGGTCAGATGGTTGTAAAGCTCCATGCCCCCCGGCAGGTCGATGATCATCCGGTATTCCTCCGGGGTGACGCCGGATGTGAGGTACGCCGCAAGGCACCCGGCATCGTCGAGGGCGAGGAGGAATCCCCTCTTGGCCTCGGTCAACGCCCGCGCCCCGCTCACCACCTCCTGCAACACGGTTTCGAGGTCGAGGTCCTCGGTGATGCGGAGGCTGGTTTTGCTCAGCCGGGAGAGGCGCTCCCGCAAAACATCGGCTTCTCGCATCGGGTTGTCCGAGCGCTTCATGTTTTCACCTGGCGATGAGTCCGTGTCTTCGCCTTCGTTGAGCGGCTGGATTGCGGGGCAAGGGGGCGACCATGCCAAGGCGGCGCATGCCGTAACCGCATTGGTATCGCCGCGCGTCGGCGCCACCCACCAGTCCCAGGCCGGATCCGAACCAGACGACCGCAGAACAGCTGGCTGTGCGTATGGCTGTGGCCATCATCTCGCCCACCGTCGGCCATGCCCTCGCCGCGCCCGGCTTGGGGAGATCCACTCTGTTATTTCCGTGGGATCCCGATCGTCATTTATAACGTTGTGCATGTATTATGTGCATCCAAGTATCGGTCAGTCAGCTTATTGCGTTACCGGATTCGGTGGTTGATTATTGTATCCATAATTGTTTAATATATTTCTGCGTTGGGCTTCCCCTTGAAACAGAATGCGACTGCTCTGGGATGGATGCCGATGTGCCGCCAAGCGCCGTGGAGGCCGATGTAGAAAGTCCTGAGCTTGGGAACTTGTGATCGGGACGAGCAGAAACATGATGTGCCCAAGTCTAGAGCAAGGGCCCCTGTAGGTTTTGGATCCAAAACCAACTCTCAGGGGTCCTTCTGTCATTTCGGGGGTTAGACCCAATGCAACGAAACTAAAACCTCCCGCGGACGGTCACATAAGATCATGAAATTTAACATCTACAGTCACATCCAAGTCACAAACAGTCGTGTATGGTGAGCAGCGGCTTTGCCCAAATGAGGAGACGGCCGCGTGTTGATCGATCCCGATAAATCCTACCCCCGGACCTTGGCGACGTCCAATGCGCCGGACAAGAAAACACTTGACAAAGGAAGCATGAAAACGACTCGCGCCATGAGCCCAAGACTCCCCCATTCTGCCAGTGTCCTCCACCGGAGCGCCGGTTCGGACACGGCATGGCTCAGTCCCCAACACATCCATGGGACTGACTGTCACAAGGTCCAGTCAAAGTCACCCTTGCCGGTCCGACCCAGGGGCCCTGCCAACATCGGAGTAGTGCAGGCCCGGTCCGGGCACACCGACTGTGCCCGCATGTCTTGAGACCACGCACAGGGCTTGCATGACTTCCGGATCAGGCTCCCTGTCCGATCTGCCGACAGCACCGATTTCCTGAATTTCCTCCGCAACCAGCCCCTTGCCCCACTGCCATCCGGGCACGTGGACGGTTGCCCTGTTTCCTTCGCGGCGCAAAAGCCCGCACGGACCCTTAAACCACCCAAGCAGCAGGACAGCGGCCCGACTGCCTGTGGGGTCCCCGCTGTGTTGCTGCAACCCTTCTTCCGGCAAGGAAAATCCCATTGTGAAAAATCTGATTTTGTTTTCCACATTTGTGTTGGTTCTGTTTCTGGTGTTTTTGTCCAGTGTGACCTTGGCCCACTACTGTGACGACTATGTTGAGCAACAGGCCAGGGAAGATTGTTGGTGGCGTTATTGGACCAACAATCAAACGGATGCCGACCGGTCGTTGTCCCAGAAAACGGGTGATCCGCGTGTTGCAGGGAGCGACCAGTCTGACATCAACATTCTGCAGGTAGGGAACAGTGGCAGTCTGCGCGGTTACAGCGCCCCGCCACACACGGCCTTTGGCCATCTCAACCCGAGCACGTTTACCTGGCAGGGCACCGTCCACATCATTACCGATTTGGCCATCAATCTGAGCCATCAAAGTCGGGATGACTGGGCACTGGTGTTGAAGGTATTGCCAGCCCAACTCCAAAATACCGAACGCCTGACCTTGCGAGTGGGCGACCACTGGTTCAATTTCTCCGATGCCAACCCGGACGGCGGAGGGCTGTATTGGCACGGCGTGAGACCCAACTGGGCCGCCGGCGAAGACGTGGAGGTCGGGATTCACGTTTTTCCCGCCTCCTTTGTCCCCCGGTCCATGGACGGGAGCGGCAACCATCAGACCCGTCCGGATCGTGGCAGGGCCAACTCCTCCCTCGTCCGGGTCAGCCCGGTGGAACCCGCCCACAACGTCTCCTTCCCTGCGTCCGCCGACAGCCTTCCCAACCCCCGCACGATCAGCAACCTCGTGTTCGACCAGCGGAACCCGGTGTTCGACCGGTACCTTGCCTCGGACATGATGTGGCAGTGGGGCCAGTTCCTCGATCACGACATTGTCCATGTTCCCACGGGTGCACCCCGCGAGGCCTTCCCCATTCCCGTTCCCAGAGGCGACCCGGTCTTCGACCCCGTCGCCATCGGCGATCGCCTCATTCCCTTTTTCCGTTCGGCGTTTGACCCGTCCACCGGCACCGGTCCGGACAATCCGCGGCAACCGGTCAACAATATCACCAGCTTTATTGACGGTTCCGGCATCTATGGCTCGGACCCTCGGCGCGCATTCGCCCTCCGGGCCCACGACGGCTCCGGCAGGCTCAAGGAGTCCGACGGCCGATTCCTCCCTCCCAATACCCAGGGACTTTCCAACCAGGGAGGCGATCGTCGGCCCGATCTCTTCCTGGCCGGCGACATCCGCGCCAACGAACAGGTGGGCCTGACTGCGATGCACACCCTCTTCGTCCGTGAACACAACCGCTTGGCAGGGATCATCGCGGCGCAAGACCCCAAACTCACCGGACAGGAAATTTTCGAGTGGGCCCGAAAGGTTAACGGGGCCCAGATTCAGGTCATTACCTATACGGAGTTCCTGCCACTGCTACTCGGCCCCGACGCCCTTGGGCCCTATGGCGGCTACAACCCCGCCATTGATCCGGCCATCGCCAACGAGTTTGCCTCTGCGGCCTTCCGCATCGGCCACTCACTCCTCTCGCCGTCCATCCTGCACATCGATGCCAACGGGGCCACAAGATCCGTCTCCCTGGATGAAGCCTTCTTCAACCCCTCCTTTGTCAGGGCCCACGGCATTTCCGGCTTGCTCCTCGGCCTTGCCAGCCAACAAGCCCAGCACCTGGACACCCACGTCATTGACGAGGTTCGCAACCTGCTTTTTGTGGATCCGCCCGCATCCGGCAGCCGGGACCTGGCCGCCATCAACATCCAGCGGGGCCGGGACCATGGAGTCCCCTCCTACAACAATGTCCGCCGCGCCTACGGCCTGACGCCCGTTCAATCCTTTGCGGATGTATCCTCGGACCCTGCGGTCCAGGTGAAATTGACCCAGGCGTACGGTGGCGACATCGATCGCCTTGAACTCTGGCCTGGCGGCCTGGCGGAAGATCACCTGCCCGGTGCCATGCTCGGTGAGACCTTTCACGCCATTGTGGCCGACCAATTCCGACGCCTCCGCGACGGGGATCGCTTCTGGTTCGAAAACGACCCGTACTTCCTCGCCAACCCCGCACTGCTGGGTCGGATTCGCTCGGTTACCCTGGCCGATGTCATCCGCCGCAATACGCCCCTCGGCAACCAGCTCCCCGACAATGTCTTCCGACTTCCCGACGCTCCCGGCCGCCATTCACACCAGGCTGCCCTCGTACATCCGAGGGCCGTGGATCGCTCGCAACATCCGTCAACACTGCACCGTTACCCGGTGGTCGAATCTGTTGTCGCGACGGCGGAGAGCAGGGCGCGAACCAGCGCCATTGCCCACCATGTCGCAGTCGAGCGACGAACCTTGGAGAGGTAGCCCTCGCGTCCCTCGGTGCCTGCCTCGCCGTGCCCCGGCCCTCCAGGCTCCGATCACGCATGGGCCGGGGTTTTCATTGCAGGTTGTCGGTTCGGCCGACCAATTTTGCCTCCGGTGCCGGGGTCCGGGCGGCGATACAGGCAGCGATCGTGAAAGAAGCTTTCAACCTATGGAATTCGAAGCGAGTGGCATGTTGCGAAACCGCGGTCATCAAGTCATTCCCAAGGCCGTGGTCGTGTCCAGCGTACGGATGGCGGACGGGCGAGTCCGTAGCCTGAGAGTTGGACTGCCGGTCCATTCCGCAATGAGAGTGTCCGGGCCCGCAACGGTCCCTGCCTGAGAGCAAGACCCCGGTCACAGGCCGGGGTCTTGCGGTGCGACACGTCTGTGGAGGCTCCTCCGCAGAGTTGGCGCCGGACAGTCTCCGTTCGGTGCTTGCCACACTAATACTACAGTTGTACTTGACACAGTTTGAGGTACTGGCGACGGGCGTGGCAGCCCTGCGCCACCCACTGATGCCGGCGGCGCCAGTCCGCCCAGGCCAGGAGCGCCCGGGCCGGGGCCGGCACCCGCAGCCACAGGCGCCACAGCAGACGCCGGATTTCCGGCAGGCTCAGCCCCCGGCCAGGCCGCGCGACCGCTTGAAGGCTCTCAGGCTGTTCGTGTCCGGACTCTTTTTTTGGGGGTCGGGGCGCGCCAGGTCGGCGGCCAGCAGGGCCAGGGCCCAGAGCGCCAGGGTCACGTGCCGGTACCAGCCGTGCGCGCTGCGCACCTCGTACTCGTCCAGCCCCGTTTCCTGCTTGGCGGCCCGTCATTCACATGGGGCGCGGACTGGACGCCTGGGGCGAGTACTGCAAGGAGCGGAAGCGCGGCCAGCCCCGCCGCAAGACCGGATTCCCGCCGGTCCGCAAGCGGTATCGCAAACTCGCCTTCACGCCGTCCAACGGCCGCAACAGCATCCAGGTGGACGGGCGACAGGTGCGCCTGCCCCGGATTGGCTGGGTGCGCATGCGCGAGGAACTGCGGTTCGAGGGCGACATCCTGAGTGTCACGGTCAGCCGGACGGCTGGACGCTGGTTCGCTTCGTTCACGGTGGACACGTGCGAGCCTGTCCCGGACCCCAAGCCCGGACCCGCCATCGGCATCGACATGGGCGTGAAGACCCTGGCCACGCTGTGGGACGGCGAGGAAAAGACGATGATCGCCAACCCCAAGGCCCTGGAACAGGCCCTGGCGGACCTGCGCGCCACGCA
>JAPPAJ010000397.1 GCA_026705565.1 Caldilineaceae bacterium
GAGGCTTGCGCACGGTCCGTGAAGCGTCTACCAGACAGCCAGCCTCCCTGTTCGGCGATTGCACCGGACTGTGGCAGGTTGGCATAGGTTCTGGAGACCGGTTCAGGCAGAGCCAGCCAACTCGACGGTGAGATGCATCCGTGCCGTGGTCCAGGAAGTTTGGGTCATGTCCGGCACCTGCAGGCAGGGAATGGCACCATGGCTATCGGCCAGGGTGGCTGCGGCTTCGGCGGCACGTTCCCCGACGGCCACGCTGGGCATTCCGGCACGGCGCGCGGCTTCGATGCCGTAGTTGCTGTCCTCCATCACAAGACAATTCGGAGCTGCTTGTCCCATGGCTCCCGCCGCGTTGAGAAACAGGGCCGGATCCGGCTTGCTCCTGGGTAGGGCCACTCCCGACAGCAGGGCCGCAAAGTACTGTCCCAGATCCAGGTCCCGAATCAGGGTCGCGATGCTTTGCATGGGTGCCGATGAAGCCACTGCCTGCAACAACCCCTCACCGGCAATGGCCTTGAGCCACTCTCCGGCCCCTGGCAGCAACTTCAGTTCCGCCGGTGCGCGGTCCCGGAACAGGGTCGCCTTGAGCAGCGTCAGGCGATCGAGTTCGGCCGCGGGCAAGTCGGGTCCCAGGTACTCACGCAGCACCGTCGGTGTGGTCTTGCCGAAGTCCGCCAGGAACTCCGCCTCCGAGTAGTCGATGCCGCAGCCCTGCATCACTACCTGCCAGGTTTCGAAGTGGAGCCGTTCCGAATCCACCAGGGTCCCGTCCAGATCCCAGATGACCGCCGTTGGTTGCCAGGGAATCGTCATAGGTCAATTCCCGCTCCCAAGCAGTTCCTGCAACCGCGTGCGTGCGGTTTGGGGGTCCGCCTGTCCCCTGGTGGCCTTCATTACCTGTCCCATGAAGAACCCCAGAAGTTTCATTTCCCCGGCCTGAATCCGGGCGTGCTCGTCCGGATTGGCTTCGAAGATCTCAAGGATGGCGGCATCCAGCATGGACGTGTCCGACACCAGGGCCAGGCCTTCCCGCTCGATGATGGTGTGCGAATCCTCGCCGGTCTCCATCATGGCGGCCAGCACCTGCTTGGTGGTGTTGTTGTTGATTTGCCGGTCGGCCAGGGCCGTCAGCAGGTCGGCCAACTGATGCGGCTGGACGCGGATGTCGGCAATCTGGCGCAGGTCCTGGCCTTCCCCCTGCCGATGCAGAAGGGCCAGCAGTTCGGTCGTGACCCAGAGCGCCATGGTCTGCGGTTTTCCGTCTTCGCCGCCCCAGGCCGCCACCGCCGCCTCGAACCAGGTGGCCAGAGGGCGTTCGCTGGCCAGCAGGGACGCTTCGGCGGGACGCACGCCCCAGTCGTTCACGTACCGGTCCTCCTTGGCCTGGACCAGTTCCGGCAGTCCCGCCTCGATGTGGGCGATGTCCTCCGGGGAGATTCTGAGCGGCGGCAGGTCCGGCTCTGGGAAGTAGCGATAGTCGTCCGAGCTTTCCTTGGACCGCTGCAGGACCGTTATCTGCCGGGACTCGTCCCAGCCCATGTTGACCTGCTCGATGGAGCCGCCCTTGGCCAGGACGCGTGCCTGCCGGTTGTGTTCGAAGGCGATGGCGGCCCGGACGGCGCGCAGGCTGTTCAGGTTCTTGACCTCGACCTTGGTGCCGTATTCCCCCCGCGCGGCCTGTTCGGCGGTGCGCACCGAAATGTTGGGCTCGCAGCGCAGCGCGCCCTTTTCCATGTCGCCGCTGTTGACGCCCAGGTAGCGGAGGATCGTGCGCAGGCGCACCAGGAAGCCATAGGCCTCCTCCGCACTGGTGATGTCCGCCTCGGTCACGATTTCCATCAGGGGTACGCCCGCCCGGTTGAGATCGACGAGTGAACTCCCGCCTTCGTGCGTGGTCTTGCCGGTGTCCTCTTCCAGATGCGCCCGCCGGATGCGGATCGCGCCGGTATCGCCGCCGGGCAGGGGGACGTCCACCCGGCCGTCAACGCACAGGGGGTATTCGAACTGCGTGATCTGGTAGCCCTTGGGCAGGTCCGGGTAGGTGTAGTTCTTGCGCGCGAAGACGGCGGTGTCGGGAATGCGGCAACCCAGGGCCAGTCCGGTGGCAATCGTGGCCTCCACGGCCCTTTGGTTGATGACCGGCATGGCTCCCGGCATTCCCAGGCACACGGGACAGACGTGGGAGTTGGGGGCGAATCCCTGGTATTCGGCACTGCAGGCGCAAAACATCTTGGAGCGGGTCGCGACTTGGGCATGGACCTCCATGCCCACGACCAGGCGCCATTCGATGCCGCCGGCGGTGACCAGATCTGCGGAACGGGCCGATGTCATATTCAGTTCAAATCAATCCATCAAATTCAAGCCTGCCTATTATGATCGCAGACGTACGATCTCACGGGCTTGCGCAGCCCTTGGGTTCATGGCCGCCGCCTCTGTTCCGTTCCCCTGCCTCCGATCCATGCCCTGCCAGCCGGCCTTCCGCATACCGTGGAACCTGCCTTCCCGCCACACCCGGGTGGTCGCCCTGTGTCTGTTGGCCGTCTGCCTGACAGCCGCCTGCGGGCGCGATCGGTCCCCGGATCTGGATGTCGAGGTGGCCACGGCCACACCGATGTTGGGACCGACGCCTGCGGTTGCGGAAACCGATCCCACACCCGCGCCCCCGCCCCGCGCCAGAACGCCCGAGGAGGCGCTGGCCTGGGGCAGGCAACTGGAAGCCGACGGCCAGGCCAATGCCGCGGTGCGGGCCCTGTCGGGGATTGCCCAGGCATCGGATCCGGCCCTGGTCTGGCAGGCCGCCATTGTCCAAACCCGCCTGTTGGTGCAGTCCGGGCAGTGGGCGGCGGCGGATGAAGCACTGGACCGGTTCTTTGCGGCGGCCGATCAACTTGGAGAGCCCCTGGACGATGTTCATCTAGGCAGCGCCTGGATCCAACGGGCCATCGTGCGCGGGGCATTGCTGGACACTGCAGGGGCCGAGGATGCCTGGCAGCGGGCTGTCGAGCACTTGCCGGTCATGGAGGTGTGGATCCACCGGCGCTGGGGCCGGATGCTGTTTGAAGTCGGCCGGCCGGAACAGGGACTGGACCATTGGCGCACGGCTGCGGACCGGGCCCCGACCGTGTCCGAGCAGGCCTATATCCTCCTGAGCATGGCCGGGCGGCAGGAAGCCCGCGGCCTGCATGAGGAAGCAGCCGGGATCTACGAGGAGATTCTCGATTTTGCCCGGGATCCGGCCTATCGCACGCGCATTCACTACATGGCCGGCCAGGCCTGGCTTGAGGTGGACCGTCCCGAACAGGCCTTCAGCCACTGGTACCGGGCCACGGAAACCCAGCGCGAGAGCTGGTATGCCTGGCTATCCCTGGCCAGGCTGATCGAGCACGAGCAGGAGTTCGATTCCTACAACCGGGGATACATCAACCATGCCGCCGGCAGCTGGGAGGCGGCGGTCGGCGCTTTCGACGCCTATCTTGAAACAGCCGAGGCTTCCGACCACAGGTTGCCTTGGGCGTTGTTGTACGCGGGCCATTCGCTGGCGGAGTTGGAAAGCTGGGTGCGAGCCGCCTCCCACTACCGTCGCATTGTGGAGGAATTCCCTGTCTGCGACTGCGTTGGTGCGGCTTGGCATGGGTTGCTGCGCGTCTACGCGGCCGTGGAGAACGCAGACGCTTATGCGCAGGCCCTGGCCGACTTCAGGGCCGCACAGCCCAACGATCCGATCCTGGCCACCCTCGATGCCAATGAAGGGTTCGCCTTGCTGACACAAGGGGATGCCGCGGCGGCCGGAGAGGTGTTGACAAGGTTCGCCGCGGATTTCCCGGAGCACAGCCGCGTCCCCGAAGCCCTGTTCGCGTTGGCTGAGGCGGCACTGGCCAACGGCGACTACGGTCTGGCCAAGGGGTATTGGCGGAAGCTGCGCGAAGACCACCGCTGGTACCGGCCGGCCGAGGTGGGATATTGGAGCGCGCGCACCCTGTGGGAGATGGGCGAACGGGAAGGCGCCCGGTTTGCCTGGAACCACACCGCGTCCACCTGGCCCGAATCCTTCTACGGGCTGGCTTCCCGGCAGGCCGTGCGGCGCAGTGACGGTTCCAGCCAGTTCCTGATTGAGGACATGGCGGTACTGGCGACCGATGCGCCTGTGCTGGAAGGCGATGACGGGTCGGCCCCTTTTGCCTGGCAGTGGCTGGGTTGGTGGGCGGGCGACGGCACCGCGGAGCAAGCCGGGCTGGCGGACATGCCCGGCTTGCAGCAGGGGGAGACCCTTCTGGCGTTGGGGCTGCGGCAGGAAGCCTTGGCCGTGCTGAATCCGGTGCCCGAGCAGGTTCGGCAGAATCCGCACGCCCTGCTGGCGCTTGCCGAGTGGTTTGCCCAACACGAACTCCATCGGTTGTCGATCCTATCGGCCCGCTATCTCTACTTCCTGGCGCCCTCGGGCCGGGTTGCCGAACTGCCCATCCATGTCCAGGAACTCCTGTTTCCCCGGCCTTGGCCGGATTTGGTGGCCTCGGCGACCATGAGCCACGACATTCCGGAACTGTATTTCTGGAGCCTGTTGCGACAGGAGAGTTTGTTTGAGCCCACGGCGGTGTCGGGCAGCAACGCCATCGGCCTGGCGCAGGTCATTCCCGACACGGGCGACTGGGTTGCCCTGCAGCGCGGCATCATCGGGTTTGAAACTGCCCAACTGGAACGGCCCTATCTGAGCCTGGACTTCGGTGCCTGGTACCTGCGCCGGGTGTGGGAGGACGTGGATCGCAACTGGCTAACCGCACTGGTGAGCTACAACGCCGGACCCGGCAACGGCTCCCATTTCCGGAATGTGGTCGGAGCGGATGATCTCGAGTTTCTCGCTGCCATCACGCTGGCGGAGCCGGTGGCCTATGTCGAAGCGATCGTGGTCAACCTGTACCACTACACCCGGTTGTATGGACAGGCGCAGTAGGTCCACGGGTGCGTCGGGATCCGGATTGGGCGGTGCACGGTGTCAGGAGGGTGGCTCCGGCAACGGCGGCATGTCGGTCGGGGTCAGGAAGCACCGAATGCTGTCCACGATGCCGTCCGCGATGACTTCGGGATGTTCGTACAGGAGTTCCTGATCCCCTCCCATGAACCCCATCTCCAGAATCACGGAAGGAGTGTTGCCCGCCACTTTGGCATGCATGTGGTAGTGGGTCATGTCATCCGTAATGCTGTAGGCGTGCCAGGGCAGGCCCGTGTGGTGCTCGTACCAATGCCGCAGGCAGGTGATGAACACCTGCTCCTTCTCCAAGGTCAGGGACGCTGGCAGGCTGGCCGCCTTGTACCCGGTCGCGTCGATGCAGGAATCGGCATGCAGGCTCAGGGCAAGGTTCACTGACAACGAATTCAGGCGATCATCCGATTCGTACAGACGCGTGACCCTGGCCCCCAGCTCCTCCAGGCGCGGGATGACAATGTCCGCCACGCCCTGGTTGGCCTGCAGTTCCGTGTGGGTTACCTGGCCGTTGGATTCGCAAACGGCACCAACATCCTGCACCTCTGCCGTTGCCGACCTGTTGTGGCCCACGAGAATTCCAACCGAGAACCCCGACAGTGGGCCTTGCACCGCCGGTGTCTGCCTTGCGCGGGCACTGTCCAGGAATTCCTGGGATCGATCCGAACCGGATTCCCGACCCATCTCAATAACGCGGAACTGAACCAGGGCCGCGCCCACCGCCACGGCAATGGCAATGGCCATCATGAGGCCGCGGCGGAACGCTTGGGAGCGATGCATGGATGGAGGCTGGCGACACTGTTACCCCCAAGTGGAGGCGACAGTCCTTTGGCAGAGGATTGCGGGGAACACGGAGCAAATTACGGGATTATAGGCGTGTACACACAACTGGAGCCTATTGGTGGCCCACTCGCACTCCGGTGCCTCTTCATTGATTCCAGGTCGAGTTCACCATCGGCACCCCCAACCGCGAGGAAAGCTTGGTTGGTTTGCGTCGGGCTGCGGAGGTTGCCGTCAAGGTCGGAAAGTTGGGAGCTTGTACCGCATGGTGGATATCCACGTGCGATCATGACGGAAGCCGAGCCGAGTACCCGGCTCGCACGGCTCCTTGACAGGCAGGTTGACCATGACAACCCGGATGGCGGCTCTGGATGCCACAGACAACACTGTCATCCGCAGTTCGCGGTGCCGCATTCGCTTCGACAGCCCCCGGCAGGCCCATGCCTGTGCGGGCCTGCCGGGGCCACCCGATTCTTGTGGCATGCATTGCGGGTAGACCATGAGACACGGTATCGGCTCTGGCCGGCGTCCCCTGCCGCAATGCCACGGCGCGCCGGCCCATCGTCCGCCAGGGGACAATCCGTCGTCCACATCCTGCCCCGGTCCGGCAACCAGCGCGCCGCCCATGGAACACGCGGTTCCATGGGCGGGCGAAGAGACCGTCATGCGGCCAAGTCCGGCTTGTTTACCCGGGGCAGGTCTCGGACGCGTCAGATCGGTGAGTTGTCCATTGATGGGCAAGAGAGCGCAATAACAAAATTTATCCAAAATTTCAAGGACAGTTGTCATTCGGTGTTTGGTACGTGTAAACTTTGAGTATCTAGGGGGAATCCGACTGGATTCCTCCCTGTCCGGTTCCCGTCATACCCCCGCGAGATAGACCGAACCATGAGACTTCATACGAAACCGGGTTTAATTGTTGCTGCCGCCGGCGCGGCTCTCCTCCTGCTGACCGTCCTGATCTGGTCGTTGGGCGCGGACTCGGCAACGGCCAACAGTTGCGGTGGTGGCTATCACTTCCATGAACCGGACACCTGCCACAAACACTGCCAAAACGGAATGTCGGCACACAACACTGACCACGGCGACAACTGCAGTGTGTCCAATCCCACGCCCAGGCCCCGCCGGCAACGCCCTTCGCCCACGGCTACGCCCACACCGCAGCCGACCCCGTTACCGTGTCCGGTGAGTGTAACGGGATTCCAGGTTGATAGCGGGGACGACAGCATCACGGACTCGAGCATCAAGGTGACATGGGATGCGCCTGGACCCTCAAGCCTATACGGATACAGGATTGAGAGTTGCAGTTCGGCCGGTGCCGACTGCCCCGATGCCACCGAGGTGGCGACGCCGTCCCGATCTGTGACCTCGCACATCCTGACGGAGCTCGATCCCAACACGGCGTACTTCTTCCGCATTACGGCCCTGGCCAACCCGAGCAGTGCCACCTGCTCGGATACCGCAGCTTCCTCGATTATCACTGCGACCACGAAGAAGATTCGGCTGGTGGTGGACAACTTCCAGGTTACAGGCGTCACCAGCAACACCGTAACGCTGCAGTGGGACGAGCCGGAGTCGACGACAGGACTGGACCAGTACAAGATCGAGAGTTGCAGTTCAGCTGATGTCAGTTGCCCCGATGCCACCGAGGTGGCGACGCCGGCCAAGACTGCGACCACCCAGATCGTGACCGGTCTCAATCCCAGCACGACCTACTATTACCGCATTACTGCCTTGGCCGTTCCTAACAGCGACTATCTGGATTCCATCCCCGGGGACACCTCCGGGGACACCTCCGGGAGCAACAACGGGGACAACAACGGGGATCCTCCCGGAGATGATCCTCCCAATGACGAGGACCCGCCCGATGACATTGTCGTGGTCACTACGGCCCTGCCGCCGGTAGTGGGCCTGGGAGTCACGTGCACGGACAATTCCGCGACCTTGACCTGGACCGCACCCGCCTCGACAACGAACGTTGCCAACTTCGAGGTTCAGTACTGCACCGATTCCACCTGCACCACGCCTGTGTCCGCCGGTACACCGTCGGCCTCAGCCACAACCTTCACGGTGGTGGGGCTATCTGCCAACACCAACTATTATTTCCGCCTCCGGGCCGCAGGCAAGACAGGCCATCTCGATTCGGACTGGTCCGACGCCGTGCTGTGCAAGACCGACAAGACGGCCCTGCCTGCGATCACGGGATTCACAGTTAATAGTCACACTGACCAGGGAGGTGTGCCACTGGCCTGGGACGCCATGACCCACACCGCGTTGGACAAGTACAGACTCGAAGTGTGCTCGGATAATCAGTGCTCTTCCCCCACCGGTTACGACGTCACAGCTGCCTCGTACACCCACACCTGTGCACAAGGTGATACGTGCTATTACCGGGTCCGTGCCAAGGCGACAGCGAATACCGATTACAAGGATGGACCCTGGTCCGATTTCGTAATTGTGTCGATACCAAATTAGCAGGGCTCAGGACACAATCGCCAACCCCGACCGGTTGGCGATTGTGTCCTTTGGTCGGGATCGGGGCCGAATGGACGAGTTGCATCCGATGTTGTCGCGCAGCAGCCCAAGGTACAGTTCCGGCCTGAACAGCCGTTGATTGTCCTTGCAGTGTTTCAAGGCTCCCCGTCGTCGATTACCCGTGGCGGAGCCGTTGTTTCGGTACATACGGCTGCAGGTCCAGGGCAGGGCGTAGATCGTTCTCAACGTCCCGACAGGTCGCTGATCATCGCAAGCGAATCGGAGCTACAGACAGGCGGGAGAGGCGGCAACGGGTTTCCGTTGCTCTTTGAACGCCGCTGTTGTTCAGCCGGAGCACAGCCGGGCCGGTTGGGCCTGAGCCCGACGGGATCCAGTTGCCGGCTGCCATTCGATGCTCTGGAGTCCCTGTTGAC
>JAPPAJ010000210.1 GCA_026705565.1 Caldilineaceae bacterium
GGATGGACGGGGACCGTCTGCACGTGCCCAAGGTCGGTTGGCTGCGGCTGGCGGGGTCGAACCAGTACGCAGACTGCAAACCGCTGACTGTGCGGGTGCGCATGGAAGGTACGGAACAGCACCCCAAGTGGTATGCATATGTCTGCTATGGCGTACCCGCGGAGCAGGTGCGGCAGGGCGCACTGGAGGGAGCCCTCGGTCTGGACCGCAATGTGGGGCAGGCCACGGACAGCGAAGGCACCGTGTACGCGATGCCCGACACGGGCAAGCTGGATGCACGGATCGCCCGCAAGCAGCGGGAGCTGAGCCGCAAGCAGGGCTGGGGTCCCAAGGACCGCCGGCCCAAGTCGAACCGGGGCCGGCGCGTGAACGGGCAGTTGAACAAGCTGCACCGCAAACGGGCGCGCAAGCGCGACGATGCCACGCACCAGGCCAGCCGCAAGCTGGCGGACACGGCGCACACCGTGGTGGTGGAGGATCTGAACACGAAGGGCATGACCAAGTCCGCCAAGGGCACGGTGGAGAAACCCGGCAGGCAGGTCAAGCAGAAGGCGGGGCTCAACCGGGCCATCCTGGCCAGCGGCTGGGGCTCCTGGGAGCGCAAGCTGGCGTACAAGGCGGGTGACCTGCGGAAGGTGGATCCGGCCTACACGTCGCAGACGTGCAGCCGGTGCGGCCATGTTGACAAGTCAAACCGGCCGTCGCAGGCGGTGTTTGCGTGCGGGGCCTGCGGGTTCCGTGCCAACGCCGACCACAATGCGGCGATCAACATTTTGGTGCGTGCGGGACTTCCGTGCGTGCCCGTTTCGGCCCGTGGGACAGGGGCAGCTGCACGGCGAGGGGCGATCCCGTTGGGGACCTCGACGACCCGTGAACGAGATGGGCCGGTTGTCAAGTCCGGCCTATGAGTCCCATATATTGACAGGAGAGTGCCTCTCCTGAGGTCAGCCACCCCACTTTGACCATGCCTTTTCCCCTTCCCGAAATTCAGCACCGGATAAGACGCGCCGGCCTCGACGGATGGCTCCTGGCGGACTTCCGCGGCACCAACCCGGTCGCCCTACACCTGTGCGGCCTGCACTCGTCGGGAACGCGCCGCTGGTTCCTGTACATCCCCGCCACCGGTTCCCCGCGCCTCCTGGTGCATGCCATCGAGCAGGGAACATTCGCCGGACTGGCCGCCTCGTTGGACATTCCGCTGGACATCTACGTCGGGTGGCAGGAACTTCACACCCGCGTCGGCGAACTCCTGGCCAAGGCCAAGGTCGTTGCCATGGAGTTCAGCGCCAACAACGACATGCCCACTCTGGATCTGGTCGGGGCAGGCACGATTCAATTGGTCCGGGAGGTCGGACAGGTCAGGGTGGAAGGCAGCCAGGATCTTGTGCAGGCATTCCAGGCAGTGCTCACGGCGGACCAGGTCGCCAGCCATCGCGCAGCCGCGGCGATTGTCCTCGAAACCAAGGACGCGGCCTTTGGCGAAGCCGCACGGGCCATTGAAAACGGCCGGCCATTGACCGAATATGAACTTCAGCAGTTCATTGTGCAGAGGCTCGCAGGCAAGGGCCTGGACCCCGACCATGCGCCAATCGTAGCCGTCAACGCCCATGCCGCCGATCCCCACTTTGAACCGGCCGAGCAGGCAAGTTCGCTGATTCGAAGAGGCGACATTCTTCTCATCGATCTGTGGGGCAAACAGGTTGACAGGCCGGACAGCTGCTTTGCCGACGTGACCTGGACTGCCTGGTGCGGAACACAGGTGCCATCGCAGGTGGCAGCCATCTTCGAGACGGTCGGGAATGCCCGCGACACGGCGCTCGAGTTCATGGACCGGGAACTGTCCGCCGGCCGTCCGGTGCAGGGAGCGCAGGTGGATGACGCCTGCCGGCAGGTCATTGCGGACGCCGGCTACGGAAACGCGTTCATCCACCGCACCGGCCACAGCCTGGGCACCCAGGTGCACTTCACCGGAGTAAACATCGACAATTTGGAGACCAGGGACAGTCGCACCCTGGTTCCGGGCGTGATGTTCACGATCGAGCCGGGGATTTACCTGCCGGACCTGCCGTTTGGCGAGGACGGACGCGTTGGCGTCGGGATCCGATCCGAGGTCAATTGCCTGGCGCGGGAACGCGGTGTCGAGGTCACCACCCTGCCCCTGCAAACCTGCATGACGGCCCTCCTTGCCTGAAATCCGACCATGCAACACAAGAAGCAGTTCGAACAACCTCCGCGCCGCGTGGCCCTGTTTGTCACCTGCATGGTGGACATGATCTATCCGCAGGTGGGCCGGGCCGCGGTCCAGTTGCTGGAGGAACAGGGCGTGGAGGTGGTCTTCCCCGAGGACCAGACCTGCTGTGGCCAGCCGGCCTTCAATTCCGGCTACCACGACGAGGCCGTGCCCCTGGCCCGCCACTTCGTCGACGTGTTCCACCCCCTGATGGCATCGGGGCAGGCGGAGGCCATCGTCCTGCCCAGCGGCAGCTGCGCCACAATGACCAGCCATTTCCATTTGGAGCTGTTGGAGAATGATCCGGCCTATCTAAAGCGCTCCGAGGAACTGGCGGCAGTCACCTTCGAACTGACCGAGTTCCTGGTGGATGTCCTGGAGGCCCGATTGCCCGAGGCGCACCTGCCGGGCAAGGTCGCCTACCACGCCTGCTGCCACCTTCTCAGGGAGTTGGGGATCGACGAACAGCCCCGTTCCCTCCTGGCCGAGTCCGGCCTGGACATGGTGAACATGACGGGCAGCGACGAGTGCTGCGGATTCGGCGGCCTCTTTGCCGTCAAGAACGAGCCCATATCGGTAGCGATGGGCAACGCCAAGCTGACGAGCATCGAAGCCTGCGGTGCCGACCATGTGGTCATGTGCGACGTCTCGTGCATGACCCATCTGCAGGGTCTTCTGCAACGCCAGAATCGCCGTTGCCGCGCCATGCACATTGCCGAAGCCCTTGCCTCCCGCGCCTCCCGGTCGGACGACGAACTCAACACAGCAGCCCAATCCAAGGCACCGGATGCCGGCGACAGGCCCCGGCGCTGGCAGGATGTTGGGACGGATTAGCACCGGCAACCGCGACCATGCGTTCCCGCATCGACATCGAAGCCCCCTTCAAGACCCGCGTCAAACAGGCGGTGGCCGATCCCCAATTGGCGGACACGCTGACGCGGGCCACGCTGCATCTCAAGGAACAGAAGCGCCTAAGCCTGGAGGAACTGGAGGCCCAGCGCCTCCGGGATCAAATGCGCCAAATGAAGGCGCATACGCTGCGCAATCTTCCCGAACTGCTGGAACAGTTCGAGCGCAACGTGGCCATGAACGGCGGCCAGGTCCACTGGGCCGAGGACGCCGACGAAGCCAACCGCATCATCGGCGAACTGGCGGAGCGGCACGATGTGCGCAAGGTCGTGAAGTCGAAGTCGATGGCCACCGAGGAGATTCACCTGAACCACCATCTGGAGGCGAAGGGCATCACCTGCGTGGAAACGGATCTGGGGGAGTACATCATTCAGTTGGCGGCGGAAATCCCCAGTCACATCGTGGCCCCGGTAATTCACAAGCGGATCGACGAAATCTCGGACCTCTTCGCCGACAAGCTGTCCATGCCCCGGACCCTTGATCCCCAAGCCCTCTGCGCGCGGGCGCGCGTGGAACTGCGCCAGGAGTTCCTGAGCGCCGACATGGGCATTTCCGGCTGCAACTTCGCCATCGCCGACACGGGCACGGTCTGCATCGTCACCAACGAGGGCAACGGCCGCATGGTCTCCACGCTACCGCGGGTTTATGTTGCGGTAATGGGAATTGAGAAACTGGTGCCCACCCCCCAGGACGCCTTCCTGCAGTACCAGTCGCTGACCCGCAGCGCCACGGGCCAGCGCGTAACCGTATACCTGTCCATGACCTCCGGCCCCAGGCGCCTGGAGGACGTGGACGGCCCCGAGGAATTCCACGTGGTCCTGATGGACAACGGACGGTCCCGGATGCTGGCGGACGGCTACGGCGAATCGCTGATGTGCATTCGGTGTGGAGCCTGCCTCAACGTATGCCCCGTCTACCGCCAAATCTCGGGCCACGGCTACGGCAATACCTACAGCGGTCCCATCGGCGCCGTCATCTCGCCGCTGTTGTCGGAGGAGATGGCCCGCAACAAGGACCTGCCCTATGCCAGCACTCTGTGCGGAGCGTGCCGCGACGCCTGTCCGGTCCAGATCGACCTGCCCAAGCTGCTGCTGAACCTGCGGCACGATCTGGTATCCGGCAGGAACATGCCGGGCGCGGAACGCCGGGCGATGCAGGGGTTTGCCGGCGTGGCGAGCCGTCCGGCAGCCTATCAGAGTGCTGCCCGCGTGGCACGGACCGGAACCAGACTCCTATCGGGGTTTGGCGACCGGAACCTGCGCAGGCTGCCTCCGCCCCTGCACCATTGGACCCGCCATCGCGACTTCCCACCGATGGCGAAGCAAAGCTTTAGGGAATGGTGGACCAAGCGATCCGGGACGCAGGGACCCGCAAAGTGAGCCAAGCCCGGCAACGAATCCTGGATCGGCTGCGCCAGGGACTGGCCAACCCGAAGCTCCCGTGGCCACCCGCGGACGCGCCTCCCTTGACTCCGGGTGAACACATGCACGTGGCCACCCTCAGGGCCGAGGATGCCGGACTTGAACAGCGCTTCGCTGCGGAATTGGAGAAACTGCACGGCACCAGCGACATCGCCGACTCGATGGTGGCGGCGCGCATGTTCACAGTGCGGAAGATCCTGGAGTGGCTGGACGATACCGGGCCCCGGCGCGTCCTTGCCTGGTCCGAACTGAACTCCTGGATTCCAGGTCTTGAGGAAAGCCTTTTCGACAGGGACGTGGAGGTGGTTGTCCCGGAGTCGCTGGACAATCCCGACACGCGAGGCGACCTGCAGGAAGTTCGGGTGGGCGTCACCGGTGTGGAAGTCGCGTTCGCCGCCACGGGTTCCGTCCTGTTGAAGAGCACTCCGGGCCAAAGCCGCAGCGCCTCCCTTTTGCCGCTCAACCACATCGCGCTGATTCCCGGCACGCTGCTGCTGCCCAATGTGGAAACCTGGTTGGAGCAACACCAGCAGGATGGCTCCCTAGGGCACGCCATTCGCAACAGTGCCAACCTGACACTGGTGTCCGGTCCCAGCAAGTCCGCCGACATTGAATCGAAGCTGACCTTGGGGGTGCACGGCCCCAAGGAACTGCACGCGGTACTGTACCCGGCCGCCGACTAGGGCTGTGGAAGGGCTTGAACCGTTTTTGGCCTCTGCGGGCTCTCATTCCCGAACCTCCATCACACTCTTTTATGCAAGGCTCGCCTGAACCCAGAGAAAGCCAACTCCAAGGACGTACAATCGGACCGACAGTTCCTGGAAAGGTTGCGCTGCCGGGCGGTTGCCCCTTGCTTTGGTCGGGAGATCGCGCCAAACAGGTCTTGCACCGCCGACTCTGACCTCGGGGCCTCCAAGAACAACAGGGGTGCGGACATGGATGCCGTTGCGTCACCAGCCCCGGTTCCGCCAGTGGGATGGGCATCGGGCGTTCCGGGATCGGTAAAGTGCCTGTCAGCAGAGCCAGAGGCTGGAGTCAAGTCCATGCGGAGGGTCCTTTGTCGGTGGCGGATTCGTATCCACATCAACGGAACTAAAACGGTGCCCTTCCCCGCAACTCCGTACTCCGCAGGCAACTTGCCGGACGCGTGCTCGTGTTACACTCACGGCCACATCCGCCCCTTGGCAGTAGGCTCGGTTCAATTCATCCCGAACCCAGTTGATCCCGGGGGCTTTTTGCTGGCATTCGCTCCTTGACCAAAGTTGCCATCCTGATCGATGGGGGATTCTTCCTCAAGCGTCTGCGCAAGATTCGACCCGCGGTGAAGATGGCGGATGCTGTCGCGATTAGGCAGGCAATCCACCAGTTGGTCAACTCCCACCTGCAACAAATCAACCAGATTGAAAGAGTACCCAACGCGCGTTCACTGCTGTATCGCGTGTTCTACTATGATGCCTACCCATATCAGGGGAAGGAACACAGGCCCGTCAGCGGCCAAGCGGTCAATTTTGCAGATTCCGAGACAGCGCGATTCCGATTGAACCTGTTTCAGGAACTGCGCAGCATGCCCAACACGGCGGTCCGTTTGGGGGAAGTACGGCGGATAGGCGGCTGGGCCCTGCATACTGATGTCCAAAAGCGACTCTTGCAGAACAAGCTCAAGCTGGACGATCTGCGAGATGAAGATTTCAAGTTAAGTCTTCAACAAAAATCAGTGGATATGCGGCTTGGAATAGATATTTCTTCATTAACATTGAAAAAACAAGCGGATATTTTAATCTTAGTAACCGGAGATGCGGATTTTGTACCGGCAGCCAAGCTGGCCAGGCGAGGGTGCAAGCATCATTCTGGATCCCCTGTGGTCGAACATTGGGCCGGACCTGTACGAGCACATCGACGGCTTGCGCAGCGGTTTTGCCCGGCCGGGATCCCAAGTGGAATCCTGACAAAAGTCCGCGCGGGTCCACCGCCCCGGAGAGACATTCACACCAACCCCAACCCGTAGCCCATCAGGCAACACAACTTCAGGAGCAAAGATCGTGAGTGACAAGACTTGGAACGTAGGTATCATCGGCTGCGGATCCGTAGTCCAGTTTGGACACCAACCCACCTTCTCCATGGCTGTGGACAACTGTCAGGTTGTGGCCATCTGCGATGTGCAGGAAGAGCGGGTTACCCAGTTTGCCGCGGAGCGCGGCATTCCCTCGGCCTATACCGACTATCGGGAGATGCTGGACACGGAGGACCTGGACCTGGTGGTCGTGGCGGTTCCCAACATCTTCCACAAACCCATGTCGATTGCCGCCCTGGAAGCCGGGGCCAACGTGCTGTGCGAGAAACCGGTGGCCCTGACCCTGGCGGATGCCCAGGAAATGTTTGGGACTGCGGACAAGGCGGGCCGGACCTTGACCGTCGGCACACACTACCGCTGGTCCACAACCATGAGGATGGGACGCAAGGCGGTGGATTCCGGTCAGTTCGGCGACATCTACCACATTCGTACGGTCTACACGCGCCGGGCGGGAATTCCGGGCTTCGGCAGCTGGTTTACCAACAAGGACATGGCCGGCGGCGGTTGCGGGTTGGATATCGGCGTGCACGCCCTGGACAAGGCCCTGTTCCTAATGGACTATCCCAAACCCGCAACGGTATCGGCGGTGGCCTACGACCGCTTGGGTTCTCAGGGCGTGGGAACCGGGGGATGGGGCATCGACCGCGCGGCCAAACCCAGGGAGGGCGGTCGATTCGATGTCGAGGATCTGGCCTACGGCCTGGTGCGTTTCGAGAACGGAACCTCCCTGATTGTGCAAAGTTCCTGGGCCATGCATTTGCCGGCCGCCGAACTGGTGGAGGTATACGGAACCCAAGGCGGCGCGATCATCCGTCCCGACAAGCTGGAGATATTCCAGGAGATGCACGGCGAACCGGTAACCATCGATGTCGAGGTGCCCACGGGAGGAGAGTATTCCTCGGTGTTGCAGAGCAAGGACCTGATCCGGCATCTGACCGGGGACAAGACCGCGGACGTTGTGACCGCGGAGCAGGCCCTGGTGGGCATCGCCATCCTGGAGGCGATGTACAAGTCGGCCGCCAGCGGGTCCGAAGTTGCCCTGTGACCTTCGATAGCAATTGCCGCGCCAATACGGTTTTACTTGCCGGAATCAGCTTGTCGCCAACGCGCTCGGATGCGTGCAGGATGACCGTACCGGTCGATACCAACCCAATATGTGGCAAGGCCCTTGCAGGGATATGCATGTGAGGTGCCGTGTTCGGTTTCAGTTCAATTGGAGCGCCAGGTATCTCCAGCCTGACGGCTTGGTATCTCCCGCATGAAACGTCTGGCCATCTTCATCCTCAATTTCAACAATCGGGAGTATCTGGAGGCCTGCTTCGCTGCCCTTGACCAAGGGCTTGTGGGAGTCTCCCACGATACCTGGTTCCTGGACAACGCGTCCACCGACGGTTCCGCCGCGTGGGTGAGGGAACACTTTCCCGATGTCCGCGTTCTGGAGAACCCGGAGAACAGAGGGTTTGCCTACGGCAACAACCGAGGTCTGGAGCAGATCGGCGTGGGAGGAGATCCCGAACCGGTTTCCCTTGGATACGAATATGTGCTGTTGCTCAACCCGGACACCGAAGTGGAGAGGGAAGCGTTGCCGCGCATACTGTCCTACATGGACAGGCATCCCCGGATAGGGGTGGTCGGCCCCAGAATGATCCGTCCCGACGGCTCCCTGGACACCGGCTGCAAGCGAAGGGAACCAACCCCTTGGATGTCACTGGCCCACATGACGGGCCTCCGCAGGTGGTTTCCGCGAAGTCCGATCTGGGCCGGATACAGTTGCGGTTATGTCAATGAAGATGAGGCGGCCTGCATCGACTCGGTGATGGGAGCCTGCCAGATGATGAGAGCGGAGGCCTTGCGGGAAGTCGGCCTCCTGGATGAGGACACCTTCTTCATGTACGGAGAAGACCTGGACCACTGCGTTCGCTTTCGCCGCAAGGGTTGGCAGGTGGTCTATCTGCCGGAAGCCCGTGTCCTGCACCACAAGGGGGCGGCCACGCGCAAGGAC
>JAPPAJ010000001.1 GCA_026705565.1 Caldilineaceae bacterium
CAACCCTGGATCCTGGCGGCTGCACTGCCCTGAAACCGACTTTGCGTTTGCCCTGGGTATGTACCTACCACTCAAGCAACGTGGTGTGCAACTGAACGGGTCGCGGGATGCGGTCACAGCCTCTTGTTACAAAAACCCAAATGGAAAGGAAAGGTTGAAGTGATGCCCTTGCCTATTGGCACGCTCCTAATGGCAACTTCCCGTCTTTTCCAATTTCCAAGGCGATCGCATCCCGATTCGACAGGTCCTTGAGCAGATTTTCTCAGTGCCGTCCGTTTCGTTTGAACATAGCCGCGAGCTCCAAACTTCGTGATCTCCCAGCACCGTGACACATTTCAGCCTCCCGCATCGCCTATCCGGCGCGGTCACGTACAGGACACGGCCAGGACGCCCCTGCCGGTGCTAGACTGGCTGCCAAGGGCCTTGCACGCCGCCGGACAGGGAGAGATCGGGCGGTGCAGCCGGGCACGGAGCTGACGAGCGGCACGGAACCATCAGCCGGACGCGGCAAGTGGCAGTCATGGCTTCATCAAATGGATCGCCGCGGGACCGCCAAGGGCGTTTCGCGGAAGTCGCGGTCTTTGTGCCGGTCCGGCCGCATTGGCATCAAGGCAAGGCGGAGGTGCCGTCGGGCGAAAAGCCCCTTGCAGAGCGTCTGCAGCTGTTTCACTACGGCATCCCGGATGATTTGCGGTCGCGGCTGGCATCGGGCCATGTGGTGCGCGTTCCGTTCGGTCGCAGGACGGTCAAGGGGGTGGTCATGCGGCGCTCCTCAACCAGTCCGGTGGCCACGCGCCTCATCCTGGATCTGGTTCAGGACAAACCTGTGCTTGGCCAGCGCCAACTGGAACTGGCTGGGTGGATGGCTGCGTTTTACGGAGCTCCGCTTTCTTCCTGCTTGTCGCTGTTTGTGCCGCCAGGCCTGTTGGGTCGAAACCAGGACCGCAAGCCCATGGGACCTCGCATGGACTGGTACCTCCAGCTGGCCATCGAGGACGAAGACCTCGTGCCGAGACTGCTTCAAGCCGGACGGGCCACGCGCCCGGTGCGGTTGCTGGAGATGTTGGATAGCCTGCGACAGGCAACCGGACGTACGGAGTTGTCCCGTACCGAACTGCAGGAGGTGGCAGGCAAGGGCCACGGTCCGGCGCTGAAGGCCCTCGCGGACAAGGGGCTGGTCGGCGTGGTTGACGGGGCCGTGCACTTCACTCTGGAGCCGGCTGCCGTCGTGCAGGCCCGGCTTGCCCTGCGCGGTTCGGGCCGCTGGCTGCCACCACTGCAGGCCTTGTCCGGCATGGGCGGGGGAGCTTGGAAGTCCGATCTGCCCGGCGAATTCCGCAGCCTTGAAATCTGGCGGCGCTTGCAGGAGTACGGTCTGGTGTTTCTCGACCACCGGCGCCGACCGCGGGATCCGTTGGCCGGGGCCGCCTATCCGCGGACGCGGGCCGTTCCGCTGACCGGCGAACAGGAAACCGCGTTGCAGATGGTACTGGCTGGAGGCAATGACGCATCGCACCGTGCCTGGATGCTCCAGGGCGTGACGGGCAGCGGCAAGACCGAGGTATATCTCCAAGTGCTCGAGGCTTGCCTGGACCAGGGGCACCAGGCGATTGTCCTGGTGCCTGAGATTGCCCTGACACCCCAGACCGTGAGTCGGTTTGCCGGACGGTTTCCGGGCCGGGTGTCCGTCATGCATTCGGGGTTGACACCCGGACAGCGGTTCGACGTCTGGAACGATGTATTGGATGGCAGGGTGGACATCCTGGTGGGCGCGCGCAGCGCCCTGTTTGCCCCGATGCCCAACCTGGGTCTAATCGTGGTGGACGAGGAGCATGACGACTCCTACAAGCAGAGTGCCGAACTGTGGGGTGGCGCCACAGTGTTCTACGACGCCCGAAGGGTGGCCCTGCGGATGAGCGGATCCCTCCCGGTCCGTCTGCTCATGGGATCCGCCACGCCGTCGCTGCAAACGTTGCACCGGGTGGGGCAGGGCACTGTCCGTCTGCTGCGGCTGCCGCACCGCATTCATGCCGCCGGCCGCGGTGTGGTCCGGGCCGAACTTCCGCCCATCGAACTGGTGGACATGCGCCAGGAACTGATGGCGGGCAACCTGTCGGTGTTCTCGCGTCTATTGCAAGACCAGTTGGCGGCGTCCCTGGAGCGGCGCGAGCAGGCCATCCTGTTTATTAATCGACGGGGCACGCGGACCTTTGTCATGTGCCGCATGTGCGGCCATGTGATGGAGTGCACCGCCTGTACCAATGTCCTGACCTGGCACAGCGACATTGAGCGGCTGCAGTGCCACACCTGTGGCCGCGAGTTTCCCAACCCGTCGGAGTGTCCGGCCTGCGGCGACGGGCGCATTCGGTACTTCGGCAGCGGCACCCAGCGCATTGCGTCCGAACTGAGCAACCGGTTCCCGGGGGTGCGCGTCCTGCGATGGGACGCGGACAGTGCCGGCGGGCAGGGCGGCCACACGCGCATCATGGAAAGCTTCCAGGCCCACGAGGCGGATGTCCTGGTCGGAACGCAAATGATTGCCAAGGGACTGGACCTGCCCAGGGTCACCGTGGTGGGGGCCGTGGCGGCGGATGTGGGGGTCAACCTGCCGGATTTCCGCGCGGCGGAACGGGCGTGCCAGCTGCTCATCCAAGTGGCCGGTCGTGCCGGGCGCAGTGAACGGGGCGGCCGGGTCGTATTACAGACGTACAACCCGGATCACTACGCGATTCGGGCGGCCGCGCGCCACGACTATGAGGCCTTCTGCCGGGCCGAGTTGGCGTTCCGCCGACAGGTGCGGTATCCGCCCTACCGGCGCCTGGCCCGCCTGATTGTCTGGGACCGCAAACAGGAGCAGGCCCGCAGGCACGCCGCGACGATGATGGCGGCACTCGAGGATGCCCGGATGTCCTTGGATGCGGGCGAGGCGATTGAGCTGATTGGTCCCGCACCTCCGTTCCATGCGCAACTGCAGTCCTGGTGGCGAATGCAAATTCTGGTGCTGGCGGAGGATCCGGTCCGGCTGATTGAACGGGTGCCCGTGGGACCGGCCTGGCGGGTGGATATCGATCCGGTCTCAACGTTGTAACTGCCCCCGCCCGAGGGATGTCGAAACCACGGGTTGCACCCGGCGGCGGCAGCCTACGGGGCACTGCGCCCGTTTTGGTCAAGCCAAAGTCGGTATCCTAGAATCAGGGGTTTGAATTGCGGCAGCAAGGCCTGATTGGGCCGCCCCAAGCCGTGTCCGCGAACGGAGAGAAAGCCGGCAGATGGAACTCAACGACTTCAGTCTGATTTGGGCCGCGCTGGGCATCGGCGTCCTCGGAATCATCTTTGTGCTGTTGAAGATGCGCCAGGTATTGGCTTTCGATGCCGGCAATGCGACGATGCGCGAAATTGCTTCCGCAATCCAGGCCGGGGCCGCCGGCTTCCTCAGGGACGAGTACCGCATCCTGGCCATTTTTGTGGCTGTCGTGACCGTCGCCATGTTCCTGCTGATGCAGTGGCAGTCCGCGGCCAGTTTTCTGTTGGGCGCGGTGACCTCCGCCGGAGCCGGCTATCTGGGCATGTACGTGGCCGTGCGCGCCAACGTGCGCACCGCGGCTGCCAGCAGCCGGTCGCTCAACGCCGGCCTGCGCGTGGCCTTCGGCAGCGGTTCCATCATGGGCATGTCGGTGGTCAGCTTCAGCATTGTGGGCCTGACCCTTCTCTACATCCTGTTCGACGGCCAGATCGCCTATGTGACCAGCTTTGGCTTCGGTGCCAGCAGCATCGCCCTGTTCGCCAGGGTGGGCGGCGGCATCTTCACCAAGGCGGCGGATGTCGGGGCCGACCTGGTCGGCAAGGTGGAACAGGGCATCCCGGAGGACGATCCCCGCAATCCGGCGGTGATTGCCGACAATGTCGGCGACAATGTCGGCGACGTTGCCGGCATGGGCGCCGACCTGTTTGAAAGTTTCAGCGGCTCCATCATTGCCGCCACCACGCTGGGCCTGGTGGCCGTCAACCCCGAAACGGCCGTCCTGCCCTTCATCGTGGCGGGACTTGGCATCGTCGCCGCGTTCCTGGGCTCGCTGCTGGTGCGGACGCGGGAGGACGCGGACCAGGAAGCCCTGCTGGCCACGCTGTCCCGGGCCATCTACGCCTCGTCCGGTCTGGTGGCCCTCTTTGCGGCGGGGGCGATCGCGGCCCTGAACAACATCCTGGGCTGGGACATCGCCTGGCGGTACTGGTGGGTGGTCGTGATTGGCCTGGTAGCCGGGAACCTGATTGGCTGGTTCACCGAGTACTACACGAGCTATACCCGCAGGCCGACCCAGGGCATCGCCGAAGCCGGCAGCACGACCGCCACCCTGATTATCGAGGGATTGGCCGTGGGCATGAACAGCGCCGTGCTGCCGGTGGTGACGGTGGCGGTCGCCATCGTGGCCAGTCTCACCGTGGGCGGTCCGGAGGCGGGCATGTTCTCCGTGGCCCTGGCCGGGGTTGGCATGCTGAGCACGCTGGGCATTACGCTGGCGACCGATGCCTATGGACCCGTGGCCGACAACGCGGGCGGCATCGCGGAGATGAGCGGCCTGCCCGGCGAGGTGCGGGACCGGACCGACGCGCTCGACAGCCTGGGCAACACCACGGCCGCCACCGGCAAGGGCTTTGCCATTGGGTCGGCCGTGCTGACCGCACTGGCCCTGATGGCGGCCTACGTCAGTGAAACCGGCATCACCGAGTGGGATCTGCTCTCGCCGGTCCTGCTTCCGGGCCTGCTGGTGGGCGGCATGCTGCCGTTCTTCTTTGCGGCCCGCACAATGACCGCGGTAGGACGTTCGGCCCAGAGCATCGTCGAGGAAGTCCGCCGCCAGTTCCGGGAGATTCCCGGCATCATGGAGCGGGAGCAGAAGCCCGACTACAAGGCCTGTGTCGCCATCAGTACGCGCAGCTCCCTGCGCGAAATGATCCTGCCGTCCCTCATCGCCATTGCCGCACCGCTGGTGGTGGGGTTTGTCATGGGGCCGGAGGCCTTGGCCGGTCTGCTGATGGGCGCGATCGTGTCCGGGTTCCTGCTGGCCGTGATGATGGCCAACGCGGGCGGTGCCTGGGACAACGCCAAGAAGTGGATTGAGACGGGCGAGTACGGCGGCAAGGGCTCCGACTACCACAAGGCGGCCGTGGTCGGCGACACCGTGGGAGATCCGTTCAAGGACACAAGCGGTCCCTCCCTCAATATCCTGATCAAGCTGATGACGATTGTCAGCCTGGTGTTTGCCGGTGCCATGGGTAGCGGACTGCTCAACCTCGGCTGATGGGTTGTCCAACCCCACTGACTGCCGCCCATCCGCGGGTGCTCCCGGCCGGGAGCCGGCTGCGGGCGGAAAAACGCCCCTGCCACGGACGCGTCAGTGGCCCTGTCTACAGGGTGTCCATGAGTTCCTGAACCGCGGCGTCCACGGTGCCGCCCCAGGTTTGTTCCCGGTTGGCGTGGAGCGCGAAGCGTCCGATGTCCAGGACCGCGCGGGCTCCCGCCAGGGCCTGAACCAGCGCGAGACAGCCGGCGACGCTGTAGACCGCCTGCCAGATGCCGGCCTGCGCCGCGGTTTGCCACAGTTCCACTGTCCACGATTCGAGGGCTTCGGCCAAGGCTTGGCGCTCCGGTTGCGGGGCCTGGGCGAGCGCCGCGGCCAGGTGCATGGCAAAGTCCCGCGTGCGCACGGCATGCTTCTGGCCCTTGATGCGCGACAGGGCCTTGGCGATGCCCGGGAGCATGTCAATCAATGCACTGTACTGACCGGCGGTCACCAGGTGCGGCATCATGCGCAGTTGGAAGATTGCGAGTGCCTCGCCTTCCAGCAACAAGGGCGCGCGCACGGCCAGGCTGCGGGCCCGAGCCCGGGCCTCGCCGGTTTTGCTGCGGTCCGCGTCGGCAAGCAGACACAGCAGCCGCACCCAATCCTCGCTGAGCAACCACTCTTCGGGCTCGCGGCGCTTTCGGGGCCAGAGACGCCGCCAGAAACCGGGGCGATGACGTTCCGCCAGAAGTATCCGTGCCTTGTCGGGATGTCCGGCGCGGGCGTACAACTCGGCCAGGCGGCGCACGGTCAGCCGTTGCAGGTGTTCGTCTTCCAGGTTGGAGATCCAGGACCAGGCTTCCCGCACCTGGGCCGCGGCCTGTTCGCTCCTGCCGGCCGCCAGACATCCGTCGACGAGTTCGCAGACTGCATCGCTGCGGGCGATGTCGTCCGCGGGGATGCCGGCCACCACGCGTGCGGCGGCATCCGTCTGGCCGATGTCCGTGAGGGCTGCGGTGGCACTGGCGGCTGTCCAGCCGTCGCTGTGTCGCGCCAGATCCACCAGACGTTGGGCCAGATGCGCCACGTCGGGATGGCTGTGCAGTGCGGATGGCAGGGCCCGCAGTGCTTCCTGGAGTGTGAACACCTGGAAGTCCACATCCGTGTTGGCACCGCTGCGCACCACATGTCTGAGGATGTTGTCGTCGGCGTCCCGGTGCGGTAGCCGCGTTTCGCTTTGGGCCTCCATCACGGCGGCCAGGGTGTCGATGGTTTCGGCCACCGCGCGGATGTCGCCGCCACGCGCCAGCACAGCGGCCGTGTAGCGTCGGGCCCCAAGGTCCACCACGACCGGGCCACTCACGGCCTCAAGGCACAGTTCCAGCATGCGCGCGTGGCCGACCGGACGTCCCTCGTCGGTGTCCAGCCGGTCGGCCACCTCCTTCAGAAACCGTGCACCGTCCGATTGATCGTGCCAGACCAGTCCGCTTAGTACCAGGTTGCGCGTCAACGGGTGTACCGGCAGCGCCGCCACTGTTTGGGCCAGCAGCGGACGCAAGTCGGTGTCCTGCAGCAGGCGGCTCCAAGTGCCGGACGTTTGATCCAGCTTCTCCAGGCAGGTGTAGGCCAGGTTGGGCAGATGCAGCGTCGTGGCGGCCACCGCCGACATAATCAGGTTGCGGTCCATCCGTTCGCGATCCCCGTCTTCGGTCATCAGTGTGACCGCGAGGTGCTGGTTCAGCCGTTCCCGCAGGAACTGGACGCTTTCGGCCCGCAGGTTCGGGACCTGCGCCAGGGCCAGAAATGTTTCGGCCACGGCCAGCGGCTGGCGCGGCGTCACCAACGATGCCAGAACCAGGGCACTGTCGGCCTGGCCGGTCTCCGCCAGCATCCGCCAGCACTGTTCCACCAGCCAGGAGTCGGGTTGCCGGATGCTTCGCTCTTCCTTGAGCAGCGCCTCCATCCCGCCTGGGCTGGCCAGGGCATGGGTCAGGGTGCGCACGGCCAGGGCGGTCAGGGCCTCCTGGCCTGCCGTTGGAGCCGGGTTGATGTCGTTCATGTGCAGGCGGGCCTCCAAGTATCCGGAGACATTCGGGAACAAGGCACGGACGGTTATCCGTCCGGAATCTTAATCAACCACTGTCCTTACAGAGAAGCCCCCACTTCAGGTACCGGGTTCATCCTGTCTGGCCTCTTGATCGCCCAAGTGTGAGGCCGCCGCGCCATTTGCTAAGCTGTCGCCCGGTTCAACAATCAGCGACTGTTTGTGCACCCCTTGCTCCAATTGCTCGATGCAGCGATGGTTAACCTGAATCGGGCTTGCTCCCTCGGTTCGGAAATGTTGCACCTTCCCACGTCAGCGCATCACTGTCCGCGATCGCCCGCTGAAGCCTGGCTATTTCTTCCATTAAAATGCCAATGACATCCATGATCCTCAGTCTTTTGTTCTCGTCATCTGCTATATTCCATATATATGAGTCAGGATTGTCAGGTGTTTGAACCAGCAAACCCTCGTCGATCAATCGACCGAACACACTGGTTTCATCCAGTCTTGTTGCCATGATGTCCTCAATCTAGTCCAAGTTGGACATGAGTACCGATGTCAATCAGCCTAATCTCATCGTTGCTGGGGTAGTCGAATATCAACCTGAGATCGTCACCCAAGCGGCAGTACCAAACATCAGGTCTACCTTTGAGTTTGGCCAGTTTTTGAGGCTTTGGTAATGGCTGATTGAATTGTAAACGCTCCACTGTAGATTCTACTTTTAGGACTAAATTCTGGAATCTTCTTTTGCCGTAGGCGCGGCCAAGGTTCAACATGGACTTCCTGTATGTTCGATGAACGATCAACTTTCTCACCGTGAAGCTCCAACATTATTTCATCATGGAGATCACTCAACGATAAGGAGTGATGTTGGTCTCTATCTTCACAAAGAATTGCATTCTTGGTTTCTGGACGCAATGATTTGAAGTCTGAAGATTCCATTTTATAGGATCTCTTGTGGTCATTGGGCGGATTATTGCATTGATTGTGCAACATGTCAAGTCTCTGGCGATGGTAGCAGCGGTCTTTCGGAGAATGTCTGCGGGATGGTTGCGCTGCGCGGGTCCTCTCGTTGTGGATTGTACATCCGGAGAGCCCCTGTTCAAGTAGGGGAGTAGCTCGGTGGTGTTGGTATTCAGGGTCCCACACGATATCCCATGGAGGTTGAACGGCTTGGAACGGAGTACATGCAATCAGAGGCGGGATTGACGCACAACTGCTGGTTTTTGAGGTAACGCGTCATAACTCATA
>JAPPAJ010000260.1 GCA_026705565.1 Caldilineaceae bacterium
AGTTCGAAGGCGGCAGGCGTCACCGATTGATCCGTCTCGTCGTCGCCGACCAAGGATACGGTCGCCGCACAGTGCATGTAGGGCCAGGTTCCGATGACCACGGCGTCGATGTCAGAGGCTTCGATGATCTCGGTCCAGTGGGAGGCAACCCGTCCGAAACCGAACTGCTCCGCCACGCGCCGGCCGGACTCGGGTGTTCGGTTGGCCACGGCCACCAATTCAACGTTCTCCTGCTCCAGGAGACCGGGAATGTGGCGGTCGCGGGTGTTGGCGCCGGCGCCTATGACACCAATGCGGATGGCGTTGTCTGACATGTGTGGATCGATCCTGTCGTTGGTTGGGATGCCTGCAAGCCTGTGGGAAACCGCCGCGTACGGGTGTGCGGGAAAGGCGCTTCACTGCCATGAAGCCGGGCGCACCTTGACGGCGGCGGTGCCGGCCACCTGGCAACGTACCAAGAACGGCTGCTTCAAGATGGACTGCCGCGGCCGCAATCCGGTTGCCGAACCGCGCCTCAAGGCATCAAGGGGACGATTTTCACCGGCAGGCCGATTCTAGCAGTACCGGGAGGGATCTGTCTCCCTGCCCGAACGAGGCCGGGCCGAACGGCTCTGGAGGCGGTGCTATTCTTTGAGCCAAGGGGGTCTGGCGCCTCCATCCTGCCGCTTTGCTCAAGATGTCCGATTCCGCACCCCATCACCATCACCGTCACTATCGCCACGACCACCACGATCATGTGGAAGCGAGGTCGTTGTTCGGTGAACATGATCACGACTACAGCGGTGCGGGCCGGCGCAGCCTGATTGCAGCCCTGGTGCTGCTGCTGGTCCACATGGCGGTGGACGTGGTGGGAGGTGTGCTCGCAGGCAGCCTTTCGCTGTTGGCCCACGCCGGCCACATGGTGACCGACGCGGGGGCGCTGATGGTGGCGCTGGCCGCGTTGCACTATGGCGGTTTGCCGCCCTCAGCCGAGCGGACGTTTGGCCTGCGCCGGCTGGAAGTCCTGGCGGCCCTGTTCAATGTGCTCCTGATGTGGACCGTGGCGATCTCCATCCTCCTCCAGGTTTTCGAGATCGTGGGACACGGCCACGCCCACAGCCATGAGCACCTTGGCATCTATCTGCTGGCCGTCGGTGTCGTTGGCTTGGTCATCCAAATGGCCTCCGCTTTCATCCTGCACCGTTCCATGCACCACAGCATCAGTGTGGAAGGGGCCTTTCGCCATGTTTCGGTGCACGTGATGGAATCGGTAGCCATCATCGTCTCAGGCATCCTGGTGGAGCTGTTCCACTGGGACTTCCTGGACTGGGCCCTGAGCCTGGTGCTGGTGGCGGCCATCCTGTTCAGCACCTACCGACTGGTGGTCAAAGTCGTCAACGTGCTGTTGCAGGCCGTCCCGGAGGATGTCGATGTGTACCGGCTGTGCGGCAGCCTGGAGGATGTGCCCGGCGTGACCCTGATCCACGACGTGCATGTCTGGGCCCTCGTCCCCGGCTACAACGTGCTCACTGCCCACGCCATTGTGGATCCCGACAGTACGGCAGAGGATCTGATGCGCATTCGCGCGGAGATGCTGAAGACTGCACGGGAGGAGCACGGAATCCGGCACGCCACCTTTCAGCTGGAATTCTCGGCCGCGGACTGCCACGAGGAAAACCACCACGTCGATCATTTGATGGCGTTGTCGCGGGAGGAAGCCGGCAAAGGTTAGGTACGGGCCTCGGATGGGCTCGGCACCTGTTCCTTTCAACAACCATTCCTACCTAATGAAGGCCGCAGACTCGCTCTCCAGTCGCCGGGACGGACACGACCACTCGCACTACCACCACGGCTACCGTCATGTACACGGACCCGGCCACCACGATCACGACCATGATCTGAGGGGAGCCAGCCGACGCAGCCTCAAGACGGTGCTCGCGCTGATTGCTTCGTTCATGGTGGTGGAAGTCGTAGGCGGGGTGCTTTCGGGGAGCTTGTCGCTGCTGGCCGACGCGGGCCACATGCTCACGGATGCAGCCTCCATTGTTCTGGCACTCGTGGCCCTGCACTTTTCCGACCTGCCCGCCTCCTGGGAGCGCACCTACGGATACCGCCGCCTGGAAGTGCTGGCGGCCTTGATCAACGCCCTGTCCCTGTGCGTCATCATCGGCGGCGTGCTCTGGGAGGCCCATCGCCGCCTCCGCACCGTCCCCGAGGTGGAAGGGGGGCTGATGCTGGGCATCGGCCTGGCAGGCCTGCTCGTGAACGTGCTGGCCATGCTCGTCCTGCGCAGGAGTGCGAAAGGCAACCTGAATGTCGAAGGCGCGCTGCAGCACATCGTTGCCGACCTGTTTGGTTCGGTGGCAGTCGTAATTTCGGGGGCGTTGGTATGGGCGTTTGGCTGGACCATCGTGGATCCGATTCTCAGCGTGGTTATCTCACTCCTGATTGGCATCAGCGCCTGGCGGCTTCTGGCCAAGGTGTTCAACGTTCTTCTGCAGGGCGTCCCCGAACACGTCGACCTCCACAAGTTGTGTGCCGCACTGGAAGATCTGCCGGGCGTAACCTTCGTGCACGATGTGCATGTGTGGTCGCTGGCCTCAGACTACGATGTCCTCACCGCACACATCCTGGTGGACCCCGCCCTGCAAATCGAGGACTTGACGCGCATGCGCGCCCAGGTGCAGGAACTCGCAAAACGCGACTACAACCTGCGGCACATCACGGTACAGTTGGAATTCACGACCGACGGGTGCCAAGACGAGGAGCATCACTTCGACCACCACCATCGGTTGAGGCGGGATGAGGTTCCCGCCTGACCCCTTGGGACGGGCCCGGCAGTCCGCACCGCCGCAACCCACAGGCCCAGTACGGCCCGGGCGGCAGCCTCTGGCTGCCCGGTGCCCGGGTTCGTTTGCAATTTGAAAGTTTGGGACCCGGTTTGGACCACCCCCGGTCGGCCGGATGCCCGCCCGGAACCATCCTTGGCAAAACGTCCACGGCCCGTCGGCCATGGACGTCAATTAGGCCAGATGTCCTGTAACCACCGTCACGGAGTGTGGAGCCAACTCCAAGTGCGTGGCCGATTGCGGCTTGGCCGTTTGCACCGACACCAGTTCGGGCTCCGCCTCGCTGTTCACGGCCTTGATGTCCGGCCCGTTCACCACATGGCACGTCAGGTCGGACAGTTCGCCCGCGGCCGGCTTCAGCACCACGGTGCTGGGTTCCAAGCTGCGGTTGACGACAAAGAGGGCCAGACGGCTGCCCTGCAGGGACCCGGCCACGTCCAGGACCCTGACCCCCTGATGGTCGCCGCCGTCGAAGGTTTCCCCTTCCCAGTGCAGATCCAAGGCGTCCCCGCGCGCCCACTGACTGTAGAGCCGGAAGGGATGGAAGATGCTCTGCCGCACCAGGCCTGCCGGACTGGTCAGGATGGGTGCAATCACGTTGACGATCTGGGCCAAGTTGGCCATCTTGACGGTGTCGGCATGCCGGATGAAGGCATTCATTTGCATGGCCACCACCAGCGCATCCTCAAGGTTGTAGTGCTCCTCCAAGGCCTGGTCACGATAGGCCCGGTACCAGACGTTCCACTCGTCGACGGCCAAGGGGATGGGTGCCAGGCCGTGGGCCAGACAAAGGCCGCGCATCAGGCCGGCATAGCCGGACAGGCGGGCCTCAATCAGTTCCGACGTGGCCATGTAGGCATTGAAGTCGTCGGCTCGGTTGCCCACATACCAGTGAATTGACATGTAGTCGATCAGGCTGGACGCCTCCTCGACAATCAGCTGGGCGCGTTCCACAAAGTCGGAGCGCCAGTGACAGGTGGCCGAAGCCAGCAGCTTGATGGACGGATCGGCCCACTTCATCACCTTGCCGAATTCCTTGCAGACGCGGGCGTATTCCTGTGGCTGCTTGGCGCCGATTTGCCATTCACCGTCCACTTCGTTGCCCAGACCCCAGTACATCACGTCGTGGGGCCGCTCCCAGCCGTGCGCGCGGCGCAGGTTGGCCAGGGCGGTATCGTCCCGGCCATTGCAGTACTCCACCCAGTCGTGGGCTTCGCGCATGTCGCCGTCGCCGCAGTTGACCACCAGGTACGGCTCTGTCCCGATGTCGCGGCAGAAGTCGACGAATTCATTGGTACCGAATGAGTTTGGTTCCAAGGCTCCCCAAGCGAGGTCGTGGCGCGCGGGGCGCTCCGCCCGGGGCCCGACGCCGTCCCGCCAGCGATAACCGGACACGAAGTTGCCGCCGGGGTAGCGCATGATGGGCATGCGCAGTTCCATAAGTGCCTGACGGACGTCGGAGCGCAGGCCGCGGTCATCCGCCAACGGATGGTCGGGGTCGTAGATGCCCCCGTTGATGCAACGGCCGAGGTGTTCGGCGAATCCGCCGAAGAGATGGGGATGGATGGCATCCACCCTGCGAGCCGGATCGATGTGGATTGCGTTCATGGCACTGGGGTTCAAGTCTGAGCGGGATAGGTTGATGTTCACTGCTGGTCCCACCTGTTTTGCAGCTTCGTCCTGTGCGCTACAAGGCACAAAGGCAGGAGCAGGGCCTGCAATCCCTGCCTGGCAGCAAACGGACAGGTCAAATCCCGGCACCGAATACGCGATTCTGACACAGGTCCTGTGGGGTCTCCAGGATGAGACGGACTGCATCAAAACCAAGCCGTTCCCGCGCGGAAACGGGTGCATCCCATGTCGGGAACAGGACGAAGGTGGGATTGACCACAATGATGGACCGTCGACGGCTTGCCGCCTATGGAAGATAACTGTCAGAACACAGCATGAACCGACCGATCCCGACACCGCGCGTCGGTACCTTTGACAACCTCTGGCCAGTGCCGGTTATGCAATGACCGAATGACTGAAATGGCCTGGTGGACACAGCTCGCGCCGTCAACCGATTAGACTTGCATCCCATTCCAATGGGTTCGGTCCCGCCGCAACCAGCAGCCAGCCCTGGCGACACCGAGAAACGGCTCCCTGCTACGGATATTCATCAGGCAAACACAACCACGAACCTTCCAGGGCCGACATGCAAACGTTCGATTTCCAGCCGGGTGCGTACAGTCAAGTCTTGGAAATCAGCCACGCCGATCGCATCCGGGCCGCGCTCCGGATGCGCTCATGGCAATTGGAGACATATGCGGAAGCCGCGCGGCAGCTCAATGCAGCAGACATCCTCACCGCCACCGGCAAGAAGTGGACAGCCGGCAATCTGCGCAGCTACACGCGGCGGCACGGAATCCCCAGGCAGGAATGCCCTGCCGACCCTCCACCCCTGTGGGATGGCAGCCCTGAGCGTGCCTTGGGTGACACGCCATCCTACGAGGCGATTGTCCGGTGCATCGAGCACGGCAACCTCGCACAGCACGCCGCACTGCGGCGACGGATCCGCAGGGATCCCACAGTGCGTGCCCTGGTACGCAGGGTGTCCGTGGACAACCTAAACCACCCTTACGACGCCTTCTCCTACGGATTCTGGTTTCAGTATGCGAAGCACGCCTGATGTCCCCGACGCTGCACGCCGCGCGTGGCACCGACTTCTGTTGGCGACTGCCGACTTGCAGGAAGTGGTGGAGAATTCAGTATTGGTCGGCGGTACGGCGGCCGCGCTGGCGGCAGGCCACCGTTATTCCCACGACTCTGACCATGTCCTGCCGGACCTGCAGAATCGATTTGCCGCAATCACGGAACTGCTGGAGGCCACACCGGGTTGGCACACTGCAAGGATCCGAGAGCCGGTTCTGATCCTCGGCAGTCTGCACGGAATTCGCATGGGCCTGCGCCAATTGCTCCGACCCGATCCGTTGGATTCAGAGACGCTTGACTTTCAAGGACGGCCGATTCGCGTGCCCACGTATGCAGAAATACTGCGCATCAAGAGTTTCTTGGTGATCCGTCGCAACGCAGTCCGCGACTACGTGGACTGTTGCGCACTTCTGCAGCGGTTGGACGACGCGGGTCTGGCGGTTGCCCTGACATCGTTCGACCGGCTCTACGCGTTCGACCAGCCGAGTGGGGAACCCCCTCTCTACCGATTGGCCATGCGTCTTGTGAACCCGGTGCCGGACGACTTGGAAAACGCCGATGTCCGGCAGTTGGAGTCGCGCGCCGGCCATCCATGGGAGTGGGAGGCGACCGAGAAAGCCTGTCTGCAGCAAGGTCTGCGGGTGATGGACCTGGTGGATCGAAGCCCCCCTGCCACACCGGCAACGCCAGCCGGATGAACAGCGGCTTGGTTAAACGACAGCCAGGCCGACAATCCGAACACACAACAGTCGGTCCGGAACATGCACTCCTGCCACGCTGATGAATCCGGCACTCTTGACACTCCGGAAGGCACGGACCACAACCATCATGCAATGCAGGTTCACAACGCCTCAAGCAATTCCCTGACGCGGCAAAGAGCCGAATCCTCCCAATCCCAAACTCCCTTCTCGGCTGATTCGCCCAAGCGCAAACCAGCCTTCACCCGTCGTGCTGCACCATTGCCATCACTGCAACATTCCGGTATGGGGCCTGCAGCCAAGTAGGAGTACAGTCTGGACTTGTCCATGTTGCGAACTTCACACAACTGTGACATGCAGCCAAGGTACTTGCCAATACACTCCCTCTCCGAGTCCAACAGCAATTTCCAAAGCAAGGTTTCCAGACTGCCTGCCTGTCCTATTCCGGGTACCAATTCAATGTACACCGAGATGGAATGGATGTCAGCTGGAGCACCAACATCCATCGGTTCCGGCAGGCCAGCAGCCTTGACTGCATCCTGCAACGATTGCAAAGCTCGTTGTGGGTTCCCATCGGAATCGCGGATCACTGCCAAACGTTGCAACTGATCGACATTCCGTGCGTTCTTGATGGATCCCAGTGCTTTACGAAACTCATTCTTCCCGCCCACTGCTGAAACCTGGACACTAACCTTTTGCAGATACGCCAGAAACGCGTTGAAGAAACGTACATCGTCCGGACCCTCGACAAACAACAATGAACTCTTGCCCAGCAGCAGTTCATTGTTCCACCTATACCGTGGCATCACCGCAGCTCCGCATCAAGCTGAAGGGAATACTCCCAGTCTTTCGCAAGAAATGTTGCAGCGAATGGTTTGCCATGTCGTTCATCCAAACGATGGATGGCAAGATCCTCCGGTGACGAACAATGGAAGGTGCGCATGGCAGCAGACAGACATTCGCTGCTGTGGGTGGTTGCAATCAACTGGACATCGCACGCTTTTGCCAAAGTTTGCAACCGCTGCCAAACCGGTTCCAACACTGTGTGGTGCAAGCCATTCTCCAGTTCATCGACCAAAATCAGTCCACCGCGCGCTTCAAACATCGTCAAAGCCAACGAAAGTAAACGACTTACTCCTCCTCCAAGCAAACCAACAGGAACAAACTGGCTGAGGCCAACATCGGCGTACAGCATAGGCTCAGGCACAGTCATGGTACGAATATTGTGAATTTGACTGTCAACCACCTTTAGGAACTCAACAACCTCAGATTCGTGGCCATTCTGTACCAAACGGTCAAACGATTGGCAATCTTCAATGGGTGCACGCCGGATTCCCGATGCAAGAAGAATGTTGTTCGGCCTTGGAGGCGTATCTGCTGTTTCAACTGAGAAGTCAGCAGTCAAATTTCCCTGTTCGTTGGGACCTTGTGGTATCCAAACAGCTTTGGTTTTATAGGTTTTTTGATCCTCGTCGCGATATGACAGGATGAGTTCAATATCCGATAGCGGTGTTGTCCCAGACTCCAGGTAGTTGGTGCTTGTTCGACCATTGGATCGTGCAGGAGGCGGTACAACAGCTGCTGGTTTTGGCCGTGTGGCGATTTCGAGCACACGTGGGTGTTCGCCCCAATCCCCGTCTGCAGCCAGTTCAATCGGTTCACGTGTGTCGAAGTCGAAGAAGAGATCGCGCGCAATATTCTCAATGTCGGCTCCGGGTACGCCTCGAAACTGGAGCATGCGGAGAACCAAGTCAGGCCGGTTGGGGCCCGCGTGCATCCATAAAGCCTCCAGCACAGTGGATTTGCCACTGTTGTTCAGTCCTGTGATCAAATTGCACCGTGTTAATGTTTCAAATTTCAACTGTTTGAAGCGGCGAAATCTTCGAATATGGAATGAAGTGTACATGGTGCATTCCAAGTAGCGGTTGAACTACATCGGTCCTGACAAATCTGATGCCAATCCATGGATGGTACCCTAGGTTCAATAAGCAGTCAATCGACCCCGCAATTCAACACCGCCTTTGGAGTCGTTCGGGTATGGAACCAAGACTATACAGGCATCCGGGCAGGGGCCCTACAACCCAGGGCAAACGCAAAGTCGGATTCAGGGTAGGGCAGAGGCCAGGATCCAGGGTTGGCGGCCGATGCGGTCGCGCAACAGTCCGATGGACACGTCTGTTTCAAGCTTCCGTTGAATCGTGCGCAGCATGTTCAGGGCCGCCCGTCTGAGGATGCCCATGACGGCGGGCGCGTGGCCGGTGCGGATGCGACAGTCGTCCTCCCGGAACTGGACTAGTAAATCTGTGAGACGCCGCGAAGGAGGCGATGAACTAGTATTTGTTTGCTCT
>JAPPAJ010000227.1 GCA_026705565.1 Caldilineaceae bacterium
TGGTACATGGCCCGCATGGTGCATTGCGTCAAGCTCATCCGCGAGTTGGAAGGGTTGGACAATCCACCCTACAAGTCGGAGATCGGCACGCGCATCTACAACGAGATTTCGAAGGACGCCTGGCAGATGTGGATGACCCAGTCGGTGATCCTGATCAACCACTACGGGCTGAGCCTTGGCGACCCCAAGGCACACGACTTCCTGATGTTGCAGATGGAGGACTTCTTCTTCGGTCCGGATGCTCCCATGCCGGAAGGCTGGACCCCTGAAGGGGTGCCGGGTTCGGGCATCCCGCAGCAGTCCAAGGGGTCTCCCTTCTAGTCGGCGTTCGGTCCGTCGGACTCCCCCGGCCGGGAACGGGACCGGCACGAGGCGGCCGTACCGCACCCCAATTCACACGGCGGCGGACAAGCAGGCACTGTTCCCAACCTCTTTTCGCGAAGTCGTCAGTACCCAATCCGTCCGGACTGTCGAACCCGCAGTTCAGCCTACCGCCAGTGGGATTTCCGGTTCGATGCGAATGTCCAGACATGCATGGGCGTCGCGCAGGGCCTGCTCCACGGGTTCGGGGTTCGGACCGTTGGCAAAGATGAAGCCCAGATAGCTGTTGCCTTCCGGCAGCGCCTGCAGGCTGGTGCCCGGCAGGGCGGTGATTTCCACGTCGTTCACGAAGGCGACGGCTTCAGCCTTGCAGACCCCGTCCACCGCGCACAGAATCCCGGATTTGGGAATGGGGATCATCATGACCCCCTGGGCGGTGTCGCGATTCCGGTGCAGTGACAGCGGCAGGCCGCAGGCCTGTTGCAATATCAACTCCTCAAGCGACACTCCCGCATCAAAGCGCAGCGTGCGCGAGCAGAGGCCGCCGATGGACCTGCCGGCCAGTTCCAGAATCCACACTCCCGCATCGTTAATCCGCATTTCGGCATGGATCGGCCCGAACCCCAACCCCAATGCCGCAGCAGCCCGTTGGGTGGACCGGCGCACTGACTCCTGTGTGTCGGCAGCCAGTCGTGACGGCGTTACATAAATGGTTTCCTCGAAGAACGGGCCCTCCAGGGGATTGGGTTTGTCGAAGATGGCCAGAACCGTTAGTGCGGATCCGTGGGCCAGCGCCTCTACGGCCACTTCAACACCCGGAATGTAGCTTTCCATCAAGAAATCGGGTCGGAGTTGGCCGGGATCACCGCCGATGATGGCAGTGAGCCGAGCTACGGCTTTCGGCAACTCCTCCGGGTTGTCGATGCGCATCACTCCCTGGGAACCGTTGGCCCCGAGCGGTTTGATGATCAGCGGGAATCCCACGTTGGTGCCCGCATCCAGCAGATCCATGTCCGCTGTCACAAGCTGGAACCGTGGACAGTTCAGTCCACTTTCGGCTAGGACCTGCCGCATGCGGTGCTTGTCGCTGGCTGCCAGGGCCGCCTCGGGGGAGTTATGTGGCAGGCCCAGTTCCAAGGATGCCGCCGCAGCCAACAGGGAACCGCTGTCGTCCACTGCCAGGATGGCGTTCAAGGGGAGTGTTCGGTGTAGGCCGTCAATGAGATCCACACAGGTTTCGACCTCGGCGAATGGAAACCCATGGCCGTGTCTGCCGTCACCCGCCAGTTCCCACGGCATGTCGACGGCTGTCGATGCGCGGACTCCCAACTGTGCGGCGGCGTCCAGGAACGGTCGGAGCCGGTAGGAGCCTGGTGTCCCCAACAACAGGACGTGGCCGGCCTCAACCCGGTCTGGTGCGGAAACCGGCAGGTCCATCACGACATTGCCATTCGGCAGCTTGTGGACCGGTGTCGGTGGTGGGCAACGGTTCAGGCGGCACTGACAGCTGCGAGCTTGTGGGCAAACTGCTTGCGGAACTTGGCCACCTTGGGTTCGACCACTGCCCTGCAATATCCCTGGTAGGGATGGTTCGCGTAGTAGTCCTGATGGTAGTCCTCCGCCTTGTAGTAGTCGCCCAGCGGCACGAGTTCGGTTACCAACGGCTTCGCCCAAATCCCTTCGGCGGTGATCCGGTCCATGGTTTCCTGGGCCGCGTTCCGTTGCGCTTCCGAGTGATGGAAAATCGCCGAACGGTACTGCGTGCCCACATCCGCTCCCTGTCGATTCAGGGAAGTTGGATCGTGGATTGTGAAGAAGACTGCCAGGATCTCGTCCAAGGATGTCACATCGGTGTTGAACGTTACCTGGACGACTTCGGCGTGACCTGTGCGACCGGTGCATACCTGCTCATAGGAGGGGTTCGCAACCGTTCCGCCGGTATAGCCCGATTCGACGTGTTCCACCCCTTCCATAATCAGGTACACCGCCTCCAGGCACCAGAAGCAGCCGCCGCCCAGCGTGATTGTGTCCTTCGCCATATTTCTCTAAACTCCTTTGCTCTGCTCCGCCTTGCGGACGTGGATCGCGACCGTTCCGTTGGTCAAGGTTACCTGTGGGACTTTGCCCTCACCGGCTGGCTTAGTATCGGCCAACCGCAAATCGGTGCAAAGGGTTTCTGCCCGCAGCCATGTTCCGTGTTCGTCGATGATCCGGGCCAGTTCCGGGTCGTCCGAACGCAGTTCCAGGTGGATCCGGTCGGAAATGGCAAGATCCAACTCCTTGCGCCTCTGCTGGACATGGCGGACCAGCTCCCTGGCTAGTCCTTCCCGTTTGAGTTCCGGTGTCAGGTCCGTGGCAACCGCCACAAGCCTGCCAGGCCTGTCGGCCACGGCGAACCCGGCCTTTGGGGTCTTGCGTACTTCAACCTCCTCGGCTGCAATCTCAAATGTGTCGGAGTCGATGTCCAGGGCAAGGGACCGACCTCCCGTAAACGCGCGTGCCAGTTCTTCCTGATCCATGGCGGCCATGGCGTCGCGAATGCGCGGATAGCCTGCACCATACTTCTGACCCAGCTGGCGGGGGAGCGGAAACACAACTGTCTCCTGCAGGTTGTCCGTGGACTCGAGGTGGATTCTCTTCACGTTCAGTTCATCGCACAGGAGTTGGCTGAAATCGGCTATGGCCTCGCGCTCATCGGGTGATGCCAACTGGACCACTGCCTGTGCCAACGGCGTCCTCACCTTGATGCCTGCACTCTGGCGGGCTGCCAATCCGAGTCTGGCCACTTCCTGGACTACGGACATGGCGACGGTCAGGTTTTGGTTCTCAAAGCTCTCATCGACCTCCGGCCAGCGGCAGAGATGGACCGAGATTGGTGCGTCCTTCCCCGTTTTCGTCGCCAGGTTTTGGTGGATGGCCTCCGCCACAAATGGCGCTGCGGGTGCGATCAGTCGCGACAGGGTCACGAGCGTGGTGTGAAGCGTCTGCAGGGCTGCCGCGTCGCCGTCCCAGAACCGGCGCCTGTTCAGTCGCACGTACCAGTTGGACATGCGCTCGACAAAACGCACCACGGGACGCGTGCATCCGAGCACATCGTAGGTTTCGTAGCTGTCGGTCACGCGCCGAACCAGGCTCTGCAACTCGGCCAGCAACCACCGATCCAGGGGATGTTTGCTGGGTTTGGGTGTGGCTTCGGGTACCCAGCCAGCCAGGTTGGCGTACGTGACCTGGAAACTGTAGCTGTTCCACAGTCTGTTGAGGAACTTGTTGACGGTTTCGGCCACCAGATCCAGGCTGAAGCGCCGGCTGTTGCCCGGCGGCGCTGAACTGTACAGGGTCCAGCGCGTGGCATCCGCGCCGTATCGGTTCATTACGTCCCAGGGATTGACCACGTTGCCGAGGGACTTGCTCATCTTGCGACCCTCGGCGTCCAGAATATGGCCCAGACAGATGACATTGAGATAGGCCGGCTGGTCGAACAGCAGGGAACTGATTGCGTGCAGCGTATAGAACCAACCGCGTGTCTGGTCGATTGCCTCGCAGATGAAGTCCGCCTGCCGGTGGGTTTCCCACTGTGCCTGATTGGCAAATGGATGGTGCCACTGGGCCACCGGCATGGCGCCGCTGTCGAACCAGCAGTCGGCCACTTCGGTTACTCGGCGCATGGTGCCGCCGTCCGGAGCAGGCCAGGTGATCTCGTCCACAAAGGGCCGGTGCAGGTCAAGATCGGTCAGGTCCCGGCCGCTCAACTTCGACAATTCGGCCACGCTGCCGATGCACACGGTGTGGGTGCTGCCCGGCGCGTCGCTGCGCCAGATGGGCAGCGGCGTGCCCCAATAGCGATCCCGTCCCAGGGCCCAGTCCACGTTGTTCTCAAGCCAATGTCCGAAGCGTCCGTTCTTGATGTGATCGGGATACCAGTTGACTTTCTGATTGAGCTCTACCAGGCGCTCCCGCAAGGCACTGGTGCGGATGTACCAGGTTTCTTTCGCGTAGTACAGCAGCGGTGAATCGCAACGCCAACAGAACGGATAGGTATGCAGATAGGTTTCGGCCTTCAGCAACAAACCGCGCGCATCCAAGTCTTTGATGATGCCCGGGTCCGCGTCTTTCACGAATTGTCCGGCCCAGGGCTTTACTTCGGCCCGGAAGGTTCCATCCGACAGCACGGTCTGGATCACCGGCAATCCCAGTTGCTGGCCCAGCGCGAGGTCGTCGGCGCCAAAGGCCGGTGCCACGTGCACGATGCCGGTGCCATCGCCGGTCGTTACGAAGTCGGCCTCGGCCACGTATGCATGGTTTTCCGACACCGGCAGGAAGGAGTACAGCGGTTCATACTTCCGGCCCACCAGATCCGCGCCCTTGCAACGCGCCGTTTCCTCGAAACCTGCAGACAGCACCGCCGCCAGCCGTTCGGCCGCCAGCCAGTAGCGCTCGCCCGATGCCGTGCGCACCTGCACGTAGTCAAGGTCGGGCCCCACTGCCAGCGCCGCGTTGCCCGGCAGGGTCCAGGGTGTGGTGGTCCAGGCCAGGAAGTACGTTCCCTCTTCATCCGCCAGTTTGAACTTCACATAAACGGAAGGATCCTCCGTGTCGTCCTTGTAGCCAAGGGACAGTTCGTGACTTGACAACGGTGTGCCGCAGCGCGGGCAGTACGGCACGGATTTGAAGCCCTGGAAGAGCAGGTCCTCGTCCCACAGTTGCTTGCAAATCCACCACAGGGATTCAACGTATTCGTTCTCGAACGTAACGTAGGGATCGTTCATGTCGACCATGAATGCCATGCGTTCCGTCATGGCTTCCCAGTCGCCAATGTATTCCGACACCGACTCCCGGCAGAGGCGGTTGAATTCGGCGATGCCAAAGTCTTCGATGGCCTTTTTCCCGCCCAGGCCGAGGGCCTTCTCCACTTCGATTTCGACCGGCAGTCCGTGGGTGTCCCAGCCGCCCTTGCGCAGTACGCGGCAACCCTGCATGGTTCGATAGCGGGGAAACATGTCCTTGAAGGCCCGGGCCAGTACATGATGGATGCCCGGCGGGCCGTTGGCCGTTGGCGGACCCTCGAAGAATGTGAAGTCCTCCCCGTCTGCGCGTTCCTCCTGGATGCGTTCGAGGAGGGACAGGTCGCGCCAGCGTTGCAGGATGTCCTCCTCCATGGCGGCGTAGTCAATTCCGGCGGACACCGGTGCAAACACTGGCTTCACGTCCGATGTGCTCATGCTGCCTCCCCTGTCAAGACCCCAAAAAAAAACCGTCTCCCTGTCAGGAGACGGCAAGGCCGCGGTACCACTCCAGTTCCCGGGTTCAACCCGGACACCTCAAGTGCCTGTCCCCGGCCGCACGGCCGGATCAGACTGTGCTGCTAACGGGCACAACGCCGGCGGAGCCTACTGCAGCCAGACTGGTTCGGTCCGCGACTCGGAAGGGATGTTCGCATCAGCCGAGCGACACCGGTTCACACCACCCACCGGATTCTCTGAGGCGCCGGCCACGCGAACCTGTCTTCGTCGTGGTCAATGGCCCAAGTATGCGGCCGTCCCGCCGGCCTGTCAACAAAAGGCCGGATTGCGTAATCCTCCTTGTCCGGGTGCACAATTCGGCTCTCGGATCAGCGGACATCAGGCGCGGCAACATGAACAAGCTGAGGATGCTCGTTTCGGTGGCGGACAAGGAGGGCATTGTCGAGTTTTGCCGGGCAGTGGAACCCATGGTCGGGGAATACATTGCCAGCGGCGGAACCGGGGCCGTGCTGCGTGGTGCCGGGTTGCCGGTTACATCCATCGAGGACCTGGGTGCCCACGCCGAGATGCTGGACGGGCGCGTGAAGACGCTGCAGCCGCAGATCCACGGTGGGATTCTTGCTCGGCGGGATGCGGCACACTTGGAGGAACTGGAAGCCAACAACATTCGCGCCATCGATGTGGTGGTGGTCAATCTGTATCCCTTTGAGGAGACCGTGGCGCGGGGCAATGTCACCCCTGAGGAGGCGATTGAGCAGATTGACATCGGGGGCGTGGCGCTGCTCAGGGCGGCCGCCAAGAATCACGAACATGTCACCGTGGTCACCAATCCGGCCGACTACGCGCGAGTTGCCGCCGGCATCCTGGAAGGCGGAGTCGACGCTTCCCTGCGCCGGTCCCTGGCCGTGGGCGCGTTTCGTCGCACCACGGCCTACGACCGGGCCATCGCAGGCTGGTTGGCCGGGGATGGACCCGGGGCCGACACGGGGCTGCCGCAAACCATGGACCTGCACCTGGAACTGCTTCAGGAGTGTCGGTACGGAGAAAACCCGCATCAGGCTGGTGGGTACTATGGCAGTCCGGGAACAGACCTGCCGTTTGTCCAACTACACGGCAAGGCGATGAGCTTCAACAACTGGCAGGATCTGGATGCGGCGTGGCAGTGTGCAAGTGCCTTTAGCCAACCGGCGATGGCCGTTGTCAAGCATGGGAATCCGTGCGGTCTGGCAACCACGCCGTCGCTTGAAACCGCATGGAAGCAGGCACTGGCTTCGGACCCCATTAGTGCCTTCGGCAGCGTTGTGGCAGCCAACCGGGCAATGGACTTGGCCACAGCCGATCGAATTGGCTCGATGTTTGTCGACGTTGTCGTGGCACCCGACTGGGAACCGGACGCCTTGAAGCGCCTGCAGCGCAAGCGCAACGTTCGGCTTCTGCAGGCCCGGAAGGGCTTGCAATCTGACTGGCGGGTTTCCTCGGCCGTCGGCGGATACTTGGTTCAGGAGAGCGACAGCAGTGTGGACGACCTGATCCCTGCCAACTGGGAATGTGCAACGGTCCAACAACCTACCGAGGCCCAACTAGTGGCGCTCGGGTTTGCCTGGCACGTCGCGCGGTTTGTCAAGAGCAACGCGATTGTGTTGGCGGCCGGCACCGCCACCGTGGGCATCGGTGCGGGCCAGATGAGTCGACTCGATTCGGTTTGGCTGGCCTGCCGCAAGGCGGGAGATCGATCACGCGGCAGCGTGTTGGCTTCGGATGCCTATTTTCCGTTTCCCGACGGCCTCGAGGCTGCGGCTGCGGCCGGTGTCACAGCGGTTGTGCAGCCGGGTGGTTCGCTCAGGGACAATCAGGTGGTGAAGGCCGCCGATGATCTGGGCCTGGTCATGATGATGACCGGCCGGAGGCACTTCCTTCACTGATTCGGTTCGAACCGGGTTCGGGCGGTCTTAAGTTCCACGAAGGTGGTTTGGCCTTCCGTTACCAACACGGGAGCCGACACCCGTTCGCCTCGGATGGTGGCGAAGGCCGTGTACGTGCCCACCCGGACGGCTCCGAAGGCTGCGGTTTCGCCCCACCAGGGATCGTGTTGGATCCCCGGCTCCAGCCGGTAGTTCATGGTCTGGTAGCGCGCCGAGCCGTCGTTTGCAACCAGAAAGATGCGGGCCGCCTCCCAGATCCGATTGGCAGCCGACACCAGGCGTACCGCTACGGTCCCGGTTCCGGCGGGCGGCGCGATCCACAACAATGGATTGACCGTGTTGGCGTACTCGTTGCCACCAATCCGCACCTCGAGATGGAGATGCGGTCCGTCCGCAACCCCGGTTTGCCCCAATGTGCCCACGATTGTGTCGGGAGCCACGTGGTAGCCGGTTCTCACCAGCACCTTGTGCAGATGACCGTACAAGACATATACATCCTGAGGCCCGGTTTCGGTGATCAGCGGTTCCGCGAGCCGCACAATCACCGCGTTTCCATAGAACGGACCGTAGAACGGGTAGGCCAGGCCCGCATGTTCGTCCCACCCGGCGAAAACCACTTCCCCGGCAGTGCCGGCACGGATTTGGTCTCCGGTCGAGCCTCCCAGATCGATGCCATGGTGGTGGATGTAGTCTCCGCCCAAATCCATGCCATAGGGGAAGGTGCGGCCGTACGCGAACCCTTGGTGGGACGGAATCAGCCTGCTGTCGATGGGGAAGTGGTCGCCTGCTTGAGGGTTCAGGTCGGGCCACGGTTCACTTTCATGGGGATAGACAATCGGGGTTGGGGTGGGTGTCTGCGTGGGTGTCGGGGTGTTCGTGGGCGTGGGGGTCTGTGTAGGTGTCGGGGTGAGTGTGCTTGTGGGTGTAGGAGTCGGTGTGGGGGTGGAGGTGGGGGTAAGGGTTGGGGTCGCCGTTGGTGTCGGTGTTTCGGTTGGTACAAACAGTGGACCGGGCTGTGGTTCGGTTTGGACAAAGAGCGGCAAGGGTGCCA
>JAPPAJ010000184.1 GCA_026705565.1 Caldilineaceae bacterium
CTCGCGGGTGTTGGTGCTGCCGCACTTGCCGCAGCAGCGGGTTTGTTGCCAGTAGACCGCCTCGAACCACTTGGTGGCAGCCTCCTCGTCGGGGAACAGTTCCATGATCTCGATGAGACTGAGCCCAACGCGGAAGTGGAGTCCGGGTGCGTTTCGGGCCATCGTTCACCCCCCTGTTGCCAATGGGAAATCCTACCGCAAAACCTTCCGCTTGTCAACTATTCTGTATAATCCCCTAAGTTTGCCCTGGAACGCCGTCTCACGCCCGGGACTCAAATAAGTACGAGTTCGGGAAATGCTCGGATGTATCCTGTTCATCCTCCGCTGGAATGATGTCTCTACCAGCCGAACGGCCATCGCGCAGACACTGTGGTTTGCGGGAGCCAACTATGTGCTGGCCATCAAGTGCGCCCCATCTGCCCACTGGAAGCGGCCGTGGCCTTCGCGGATGCCAAGCGGGGCACCGATGTTCCCGGGGGCGAGGACCGGTGCGGGACGCGAGATCTGCGAACGGAACCGTGGCGGCAAGAGTAGAGTCACCGGCACAGTGCCGGGCGGTTCCGGTTTCTGCGAATGGGACCGGACTCCCTGACGTTGGCCCAGCCTGCACAGCCTGATTCGGGTGCAGAAGGAGCGCATGGGCCGCCCTGACCATGGTCAGGGTGGTTCAGCGGAATTCCGGATCGGGTTTGTCCATTGGGGGCCAATACCCAATACCATGCCTATTCTTCACTGTGGGCGGGAAGTTTCCTCAACAGGAAGTAGATCGTGGCCATGGTGATGCCAAACATGATGTGCCCAAAGAGACTCCCCATCATGGCCTGGATCTGAAACACAGGCATGCCCATCGCCAGCGGCATAATCAGCAACGGTCCAAGAACCCACCAGACGATGCCGTAGACCCCGCCTGCCAACAGGCTCATGCCCGGACCCTGCATGACCATGGTGTCCAGGGCCAAGCCAAAGATGGCACCGATAACGGCCGAAATGATCAGGTGCAGCACAAAGCCAACTAGGGCGTTGTCCATTCCCATCATGCCGCTGATCATGGGGAACATCCCTCCGACCGCCATCATGACGCCAAATACGGATCCGCCAAACAGACCTGCGTAGATGCCGGCAGTTATATTTTTTGACATTATGCTCTTATCTCCACAGGGAGGGGTATAGACACGGGTGCAGGAATAGGAGTTGCCGTTGGAGCTGGCACCGGTATCGACACCACCGACGAGAGGTAATCATATGCTAGTTGTCAAGCACAACCCGCATCACCGGTTCGCAGAGGCAGGACAATGGCATTCCCATTGGACAGGACCTTGAGCAGGTACCCGTCATTTCAGCCGGCCTGCTTGCGCCGGGTGGCAAGGCCGTCCTTGGCGGTGGGCTCCCGGCGCAAGAGCAACAGGTTGTGGGCAGCGTGGCCGGTACGGATGTGGCTTGCGTCCTCCCGAAAGGACATGTTCAGGATCCAGTGCAGACGGTTCTCAACCCCCAATGGTTGCGCATGGCCTGCACCAGGGCCTGTGCATCCGCCGGCAGGCTGGAGATGTCGTAGCAGGTTTCCGAGACGATCTGTTCGTCCTGTCGCCGTTGGGCCTCGATCATGACCAAGCTGTGCAGGTCGGGGCAAGCCCCGTCGGGGTCCACGTACCGGGTGTATTCCGGTGTCCCGAGCGCGCGGCAGCGGCGCGTCTCAATGTGCCCGCGGTTCTTTTGTACGGTCTTATGGAACTCGTGGTCGCAGCTCTCGAAGCCCTCGGCCTGCTCGGCGGCGAAGGTTTCGACCACGGCCGCGTGCAACGGCGGCTGGTTGCCCTTGAGCATCAGCACATAGTCAACCCCTCGGTCGCGAATGGTTGGCACAATCCGCTTCCGGCAGCCCCACCCAAGGGGTACCCGCTCGATGGTCACAAGGCCGACACGCCCCGGGGCTGGTCGTGCCAACCCCGGACCGATTTGCCATCCACGGCCACGACCCCATCCTGCAGCGTTGCGCCCAGCGACTGTACCCACGCTACAAATCAGGCTGCCAACTGAACTGGATCCAGCCGGCCGAAGACGAGCCCGGAGGTGTGGTGCGGGGGAATGCCATGCAGCAACTCCAGGAAGGTCTCAAGCCTGGCCTGCTTCCGGTGGCTGAAGAACTCGACTTTGGTCCCGTAGTCGGTGCCGCAGATGACGGCCAGTGGGTCAAATTCACTCAAATGTGGGGTACAGATGCAGGAGCTTGATGCGGGCGTCCTCGGTCGTGAACTGCCAGTGCACGGGGGTGCCCAAGGCGTTGCGGGCGCGCACCCAGGCCTCGATCTCGGCCCGCAGCTCGGCCGCGCTGGCGATGCGCCGGTCCAGGCACTGCGCGGCCAGGGCCGCGAACTCGATTTCGGCGATGTTGAGCCAGCTGCCGTGCTTGGGCGTGTAGTGCCACTCCAGCCGCGCGGCGATGCGCCGCGCCTCGGCCGGCGGGAAGGCCTCGTAGAGCACATGGGGGTGGTGCGTGTTGAGGTTGTCGCAGACCAGGACCACCTTCTCGGCTTCGGGGAAGTGCACGTCCACCAGGTCGCGCAGGACGGCGGCGAAATCGAGCTTGGTGCGCCGGGCCGTGACCTTGACGGTGCGCCAGCCTTGCTGGGGAGCCGTGATCATGAACAGGTTGCAGACCCCGTTGCGCCGGTACTCGTAGTCGTAGCGGACCGGCTGGCCGGGCACGGGCGGCTGCGGCACGCGCGTTTCCGAGACCAACTGCTTGCTGGTTTCGTCCACGCAGACCACCGGCAAACGGTCGTCCGGGGGGCGTTGGTAGACCGCCAGCACGTCCTCCATGTTGTGCACGAAGGCGGCGTTGGCCTGCGGAGGGATGCACCAGCACTGCTTCCGCCAGGGCTTCAACGCGTTTTTTTGAGCGTGCGGCGCACGGTCTCGGGCGCAATCGAATCGACCACCTCCAGAGCCACCAGCTCGGCCGCCAGCAGTTTCAGGGTCCAGCGTGCGCGGCCGGGCGGCGGGGTCGAGCAGGCCAGCCGGACCAGCTCGGCCTCGGCCGTCCCATCCAGCTTGCGCGGGCGCGGCGGACGCGGCTTGCGCTGCAGGGCCGCCTCCAGCCCCTCCTCGACCAGGGCCCGGCGCGCCCGCGACACGGTCATCTCGGTCACTCCCACGGCCTCCGCCGTGCGTGCATCGGTCCAGGCCGGCCCCTCCGGTCCCTGGTCGCAGAGCAGCCAGATCCGGGCCCGGCGCCGGGCCCGGGCCTTGGGGCTGCCGGTCGCGGTCAGTCGTTGCAGGCGGGTCCGTTCCTCCGGGGACAGTTTGACGATGTATCGCTTGTGGGACATGGGCGGAGCTCTCGAGGGTCGCCGGGCCAGGACGCACACGGTGCCGGCCGGCGTCGGCCACCGTGCAACCGCCTATGTTACACCCCACAATTTCACCAAGTTACTCCACTAGGGTGGCAATTGGAAGGTTGGCCTCCAGGGCATGGTGCCGGGCTTGGGGCGGTCGGGCATCATCAACCTCGGTGAGCAGGGCAATCAGGGGGACGGGAGCGGGACAGGCCATGAGAGGAATCGCCTGGACGGAACGAAGACCCCCATCCTACCCATGGCCGACGCAACTCGCATTGGAATGCGATTGCCCTGTTCGCAGAGGTGGTGGCGGCCTTTGAAGACGCGGAGTGGAGTATCTGGCCGGACGAGGCCGTGACCGCCATGGCAGTCGCGCACCGGTTTCCAGAAGTGTTCCCGGAGGCCAACCGGTCGCGGCCTAACTCCACTCAACCAGTATCGTGTTGCCGGGAACGGGCTACAAAACCCCATCCGGTGGAGTTTGCTCAATGTTGCGCCGTGTTGCCGGCATCCAGTACTACAACCTCCCTGTCCATGGCACCGCTCGTGTCGAAACTTCATCACGGAACGGTATGTCAAAGGATTATTAAACATAGCAACCCGCCATCAAGTCCAGTAATGTGTCGACCGACTAACCATATATCACCATGATTCCTTTTCGTGTGGCATAAATATACTGTTATCCATTTGGGCAATATCCGCTTAGAATAATAACGATCCGGAATTTGTGTCTCGTGCAATTGGCGACGACGGGCGGGGGCTGCCGCGAGGGCCTAGCCGGATCCAATGCAACAACGATTAAAATAGCATCCTTGGATTACAAACCGATAACTGCCTGGGATCGGGTACAATCAGCATGGCATTGCAAAGGATACTTCCCGTTCCGCCTTGGGTGGATGCACCGTGTTTGCTGTGTCATGGGGAGGTGCTTGGCATTGCGGCAACAGTACCCTTGGCACTGTATTGGCACTATCACGGGCACCCAACACCCGCACCGGCGATGCCGGATGGCGGAAACGGTCCTGTGCGAACGGAGGTGGAGAGTTGACCCCCAGCAACGAGGCGTACCATGGCGTGGCAGTTCAGCAGGATCTGGATGCCCTGCTCAACACCGTCCCGGTGGGGGTGGTGGTCTTTGACGTGGCTACGGGGATGCCCCGGTACTTCAACCGGGAGGCCGGCCGCCTTGTGGAGAAGCTGGCGGATCCGGGTCAGTCGCCGGAGGACCTGCTGAAGGTGTTGACCTTCCGCCGGTCGGACGGCCGAGAGATGTCGCTGTCGGAGTTTCCCTTGGCCCAGGCCCTGAGTGTGGGTGAGATGGTGCGCGCCGAGGAGATCGTCATGCAGGTGCCCGACGGGCGCCGGATCACGACCCTGATCAACGCTACCCCCGTTCCTGCTGCGGAGGGCGGCGTGGCGACCATGGTGGTGACACTGCAGGATATGACCCCCTTGGAGGACCTGGCGCGACAACGGGCCGAGTTCGTGGCCTTGGTTGGTCGGGAGTTGCGCGCACCGGTGACATCGATCAAGGGGTCCGCCGCCGCGGCGCTGCGGGTTGATGACATGCGGGATCCGGGCGAGACGACCCAGTTATTCCACATCATCAACGACCAGGCTGATCGCATGCTGGACTTGATCAGCGACCTGACCGATGCAGCCCGCCTGGACGCTGGCGACCTGTTGGTATCCCCCGAACCTTCGGATGTGGGCGTGCTGGTGGAACAGGCCCGTGCCGCCTTTCTCACCACTGGGGGCCGTAACCACGTCTGTCTCGACCTGCCCCCGGACCTGCCGCGGGTGATGGCGGACTTTCGGCGCATCGTGCAGGTGCTGGGCAATCTCTTGTCCAATGCGGAACGGCGTTCCCCGGAGGCCGTCGCTATACGGGTGGGTGCCGCGGCGGAGGGTCTTGAAGTGGCTATCTCCATCGCCGCAGATGGCCCCGAAGTGCCACCTGAACATCTGCAGCACCTGTTCCGGAAGTTCGGCGATCCGAAGGACGGCGGCCGGTTGGGGCGGGGTGCCGGGCTGGGCCTGGCCATTTGCCGGGGTGTGGTGGAGGCCCACGGGGGCCGCATCCGGGCCGAGAGCGGCCCGGATCAGGGCATCCGGTTCACCTTTACCCTGCCGGTGGAAGTGGCGGTTCATTCCCCTGTGCCCAGCCGGCGGGCGCGCGTGCTGGTAGTGGATGCCAACCCGGCGCACCTGCACCAGGTCCGCCGCGACCTCACAGACGCGGGTTATGCGGTAACCGCCGTCGGCGAGCCGGAGCAGGCCCTGCGCCTGATGGCGGAACAGAAACCCCACCTGGTGCTGACGAGCCTGGTGCTGCCCGGCGTCGATGCCGACGCGTTCGTGCAGGCCCTCCTGGAGGTGGCAGACGTGCCGATTCTCTGTCTGTCCGACGCGGGGCGCGACCAGGACATTGCACAGGTCTTCGAGATGGGAGCCGACGACTACTTGGTCCGGCCCTACTCGCCCTCGGAGCTGGCGGTCCGGATGCGGGCGGCCTTGGGCCGACGAGCCGCGGCCCGGCCGACCGAGCCGTCGGAACCCTACATCAGAGGGGCACTGACCATTGATTTTGCCCGGCGACTGGTCACGATGAGTGGCCAGCCGCTGCCGCTGACTGCAACCGAATACGGCCTGCTGGCCGAACTGGCTACCCACGCCGGCTCCGCACTTACCTACGATCATCTGCTGCAACGGGTGTGGGGCTGGAACAATCCGGGCAACCCCTACGTGGTCCGCACCCACCTGATGCGGCTGCGGCGCAAGCTGGGGGAGGATGGACACAACCCCGCCTACATCCTCGCCGAGCCCCGCGTGGGGTACCGCATGGTTTCTCCTGACGAGGGGCCGCCGTAACCGCCTCCGCTGGCTTTTCTGACAGGGCAAGATGAAGCCCCCATCCGCATTGTGGATTGGGGCACTGGGTTGGCGGCTCCACCCACTGCAACTCCCAGGGCGGAGCCGGTCCCGGGAGAGGCTGCAGCCAGCCGGGCAAAACTCCGGCCCGGCACGGACAGCGCCAGGATGTCCGTCAGGTTGTGCCGTTTGGTCCGGTCGACCCGCGGATCCCCCGGGTTTCCAGGGTCTCGACCAGGGGCGAGGATATCTGGCCGTCCATGAGGGGCTCCCCGGAGGCTGGATTCGGAACCTGCCATTGTAGCCACGGGCCAACCCTCATGGTCAGCCTACCCAATTTAGATGCAAGCGACCTGCCGTACACCGCCTCCTAACACCACGATGGCGCACCGTCGGCATCCTCCACGCGCCTCAGCATTACAGTTGTATATAGTTGTGGCAGACTGAGGGTGTTGCCGCTCCCGTCCTTCCGGAGTGCCCAATGTCCGCCCCCGGCCCGAGCTCCTGCCGGCGCCCGTCCCCCTGACCGCTGGCCGAGACGGCCGGCGACGCCATCCCCTACGGCGTCCAGCACCTGCTGGGGCGCGCGGTCTGGTCGGCGGACCGGGCGCGGGACGCCCTGTACGCCTATGTGGCGGATCACCTAGGGGATGCCGGGGGCGTGGTCGTCATCGACGAGACGGGCTTTCCCAAGCAGGGGGAGCACTCGGCCGGGGTGGGCCGGCAGTCCTGCGGTACGCTGGGCAAGGTGGACAACTGCCAGGTGGGGACCTTCCTGGCCTACGTCGGGGCCCGCGGCCACACGCTGCTGGACCGGGAGCTGTACCTGCCCGAGGCCTGGACCGACGACCCGGCCCGGCTGCAGGCCGTGGGGCTGGCTCCCGACACGCCCTTCGCGACCAAGCCGGCCCTGGCCCGGCGCATGCTGGCGCGGGTCCTGGGTGACGGGGAACTCGGTCTACGGCCACTCCCGCGGACTGCGGAGCTGGTTGGAGGAGCGGGGCCCGCATCATGTGCTGGCGGTGCCCCGCAACGAGGAGCTGTGGGCCGGCACCGGCCTCTGGCACGTGGACGAGGTGCAGGCGGTGTATGCGCACCGGGAGTGGCAACGCATCGGCGTCGGTGCCGGCAGCAAGGGGGAGCGCTGGTACGACTGGCAGTGTCGGGTGCTGGCGGAGCCCGAGGGCGCGGACTGGGGCCACTACCTGCTCTTCCGCCGGCCCCTGGCAGACCCCGACGACTGGCAGGGCCATGTGGCCTTCGCCCCGCGGGACTGTGAGCTGGAGACGCTGGTGGCCGTGGCCGGCAGCCGCTGGTGCATCGAGCACGCCTTCGAGGCCGCCAGGCAGGAGACGGGCCTGGACGACTACGAGGTGTGCAGTGCGCACGGCTGGTACCGGTACGTGACCCTGGCCCTGCTGGCCGTGGTACGGGCCGCCGACCGGGCGCGTCCCGCCTCCCCCAAAAAAGAGTCCGGACACGAACAGCCTGGCGGCCTTCCGCCGGTCGCGCGGCCTGGCCGGGGGCTGAGCCTGCCCGAGATCCGGCGCTTGCCGTGGCACCTGTGGCTGCGGGTGCCGGCCCCGGCCCGGCGATTCTGGCCTGGGCGGACTGGCGGCGACGCCACCAGTGGACGGCGCAGCGCTGCCACACCCGCCGCCAGTACCCCCAACTGCAACTGTAGTATTGGGCCCGTGCGGTGTCCATGACCTCTGCCAATCGGTGTATCGGGGCATGCGACGGCACCATCCGGCCAGGTCGCGTCCATCCCGGGCGGGGATGCCTTTCTGTTATCGTTAAAACAAAGGTGTCGGAGCCCCGTCGTTCGTTTGGAGCTCGGACCAGAATCAACGCAACTGAAATGGTGCCTTGGTCCGTGTGACCTGTCCGGTACGGCGGGACTATATATAATTGACGTGCCTCTGGCGCATTCGGATTCAAGATGCCGCAATCCAACACTGGTGTTTGGCGTCGACGATCCGGCCGCGGCCCCTGAAGCACACGCGGACAAACGGAAAAGCATTCGATGAACCACCGCGACCGACGTCTGCCGGCCACTGCTCTCCGTTGGGTTCTTGCCTGGCTGCTGGCCGCGGTGTTGCTGCCCGTTGGGGCCGCGCCATTGTTGGCCCAGGATGAAGCCGCGTCCGGCTTTCCATCCGAAAACGCGCCGATTTCAATATCAGTCGCGCCGAACGACGGCGCGCGCATTACGGTTGGCACCATCAATGCTCCTGGCGACAGCGGAGTGTTCACCAGCCAGGACGGCGGCGTAACC
>JAPPAJ010000136.1 GCA_026705565.1 Caldilineaceae bacterium
CGGGTTTCCCGGAACCAGGGCGCGTTGGTGACAGTGGTTGTGCAGCCACACGTCTTTTGATGAGGCATCCAGATCCAGTGGCTCCACCTCCGACTCCGTCAGAAACTCCTCAAGCGTTCGGCTATTGCTTGCCACCGTCGTGGCCAAGCCCCTGTCGGTCGCCAAGTCGGGAAACTCGTCCCGCAGCGTCAGAATGCAGCTTGGTTCCAGGCCAACAATGGTTCGACCGCGCCCAATCGGCTCCATTAATTCCCGGCAGAGTTGATCGGCTCCTGTGCGTGCCTTGCGCAATTGGCCACCCGTAATCAAGGGCCTTCCGCAGCAACCCGTGTCGTAATGAATCTCCACGTCGTAACCCAGCTTGGCAAGCACACTGCCGGCGGCCTTCGCCACTTCGGGCTGAAAGAACCGCGACCACGTATCCACCCAGAGGGTGACCGCGCGACCCTTGGAACCCGCAAGGCTCTGCGCATTCGGAGCATGCTCCAGCGAGGCTTGGCGGAAGGCGGGGAAACTGCGTTCCGGGTGCATGCCCATTCGGCGCATGCCCCATCGGCCCAGAGGTGAACGCGCCATCGCGTTCAACGCGGGAAACAACCATCGCGCCTGCGAACTCGACATGCGCAGCACACCGGGCATGAGGCCCATCAGGCGCGTGAACAGGGATATTCCGTTGTGGTCGTTGTAGGCCTGCAGGTATTCGACCTTGATCCGGGCCATGTCCACCGACGACGGACATTCGGTCTTGCAGGCCTTGCACCCCAAGCACAGGTCCATGACCTCGTACATGTCCTTGGTCCACAGCTCTTCCCGGGGGATGCGGCCGGCCATGGCATTGCGCAGGGAATTCGCGCGCCCGCGCGTGGAGTGCTTCTCCTCCCGTGTGGCCATGAAGCTGGGACACATGGTTCCCACGTCGAGCTTGCGGCACACACCGGCCCCATTGCACATTTCGACGCTGCCGTCGAACCCGTGGTCCGTAGTCCAGTCGAATACCGTGGACCAGCCCTGGGCCTTGTAGTCGGCACCAAACCGCAGGTTCTCGATCGGGGTCTGTGCATCCACGATCTTGCCCGGATTGAGACGACCGTCCGGATCGAACAGGTGCTTGACTTGCTGCAAGGCACCGTACAGAGACGTTGTGAACAGTGACTGGTTGTAGTAGCTGCGGGCCAGGCCATCACCATGTTCGCCGCTCATGACACCGTTGCACCGTCTGGCGAGTTCCAGGCTGTGCTCGCCGGCAAGCTTCAGGTTTTCGGCACCGCGGGCGGTGTGGAGATTGATGAGGGGCCTGACGTGGAGACAACCGGCCGAAGCATGCGCATAGACGGCCGTGGAAGGTACGTCCGGCAATCCGGCACAGTAGTTGAGGATGCCGTCCATGTAGTCGGCCAGGTGCTCCACCGGTACGCTCACATCCTCGATGCCGGGGAACGGCTTGTGCTGACCACGCTGCCCCATTAGAAGGTTGAGGCTGCTCTTGCGCAAATCCCACACCTTGGCCTGGGCCGCCGGGTCTTCGACCACGGTCACGGCGCCTTTCCATCCCCGTCGCTGCATGTGATCGCGCAACCGGTCGGCCTTGAGGCGCACTTCCCGTTCATTCTCGCCGTAGAACTCGGTCAGCAGGACCGCCGCGGGGTCGCCTTCGATGAAGAACAGGTTCCGGCCCCCGGTCAGCTTGGCCCTGGCCAAGTCCATGAGTTGGCGATCCAGCAACTCGGAGGCGCTGGGTTCCATGGCCAGCACATCCACCACGGCACTGCACGCCTCGACCACTGATTCAAAGTGGAACACCAGCAGTCCGGTATGCGCAGGGACGCGCACCAGCTTGGTTTGCACCTCGGTCACCACACCCAGGGTACCTTCGCTGCCAACCATCAGATTGCTCAGGTTGAGCCGGTGGTCCGTGCGCCCCCGCACCGCGGCCGGCACCAACGGCGAGTCGAGATACAACTGGCGCGCCAGGGCCCCGTCAACCAGCGGCGGCAGCAGCCGATCGAGGGCGTATCCGCTGGCCCGGCGCCAGTGGCGCGGCCAGTCGGTGAGGATGTCTTCCTGGCGGTTGAGCACCAGGTTGGTCAATCCCGAGTAAATCCGGCCTTCAAGACTGTTCAGTTCGCCCTTGCGCTGCACCTCGTCCGCGTCCAGCGGACGGAAACGGGCCAACGTTCCGTCCGACAGGTACACGTCCGTCTCGGTCACGTTGTCAATCATCATCCCGTACAGGATGCTGTGGCTGCCGGCGGAATTGTTGCCCACGCATCCGCCAATGGTGGCGCGGTTGGCGCTGGCCGGATCGGGACCAATCATCAACCCGTGCTTCCTGAGCTTCAGATTCATGCTCTGCAGATTCATGCCGGGTTGAACCCGCAGTGTTTCCTCCTCGACATTGACCTCGATCACATCCTGCATGTAGCGGCTGAAGTCCAGCACCACGGCCGCCCCCACGGCTTGGCCCGCCAACGAGGATCCGCCGCCGCGGGGCAACACCGGGAAACCGTATCGGTTGGCATGTTCCAGAACGCACTGGACATCGTCCGCGGTTCTGGGCAGCACCACTCCGAGCGGCATGATCTGATAGACCGACGCGTCGGTGCTGTACAGCATGCGGCTGTATTGATCAAACCGTACGTCGCCATCGATTTGGCCCGCCATCGAGTCGGCAGCGTCCACCAGCTTTTCCGCTTCGCCCTGCGGCTCGAGTTCAAGCACAGTGGTCTTGGGAGGGAAGTTCTGCACTGGTTCGGACCGGTCCTTTGGTAATGTGAGGGCTCTATTGGTAAGTTCCGACAACGAGGGGCAGGTAGCACATGTCAGACCGGAACGATTCACAGATTGTTGTCTACAGCACCACTTGGTGCCCGGACTGCATCATGGCCAAGAAGGTTCTCGATTCGATGAAGGTGGACTATATCGACATCAATATCGAACAGGATCCCGACGCGGTCGAAACCGTTCTGTCGATCAACAACGGCAGCCAATCCGTTCCCACCATCGTGTTCGCGGACGGATCCACCCTGACCGAGCCCAGTGTGGTGGTCCTGCGCAATCGCATTGAGGAACTCAACCTGGCCGGTTAGGCCGCCTCCAGCGCCTGGCGGAAGTCTGCCAGCAAATCGTCCGTGTCCTCAATTCCGCAGGCAACGCGGATCAGCCCCTTGCCGATGCCGATGGCCTTTCGTTCGGTGGCAGTCTGATCAAAGTGGGACAGCAGCCACGGCTGGTGCACGAGCGTCTCGGTGGCTCCCAAGCTCCCGCCCAGCATGGCCAGCTGCAGCCGGTCGTTGACGGCCGCCGCCGTTTCGTGATTCCCCAGATCGAAGCTCACAACGCCGCCAAATCCCTCCATGAACCGGGCCGCGGTCACGTGCTGAGGATGCGACTCGAGGCCTGCGTACCAGACCCTGCCGACTTTGGGATGGTGCTCCAGCATCTCCGCCAAGGCTTGCGCATTGGCGTTGTGTCTTGCCATGCGTAGGCCAAACGTCTTCAAGCCGCGGATTACGCTGTAGGCCGTGTGGCTGTCCACCACGCACCCCAACTGGGTTTGAACTCCGCGAAGACCTGCGATTTCCCATAGATCGCCGGTGATGGAACCGGCCATTAGGTCGTTGTGGCCCGCCAAGTACTTCGTCACGCTGTGGACAACGAAGTCGATGCCGTGTGCCAACGGTTTGCAGTTGTAAGGGGTGGCGAACGTGCTGTCCACAATTGTGACTGCGCCACAGCTCCTGCCAATCCGGGCAAGGTGTTCAAGATCGGTACAGTAGTTGAAGGGGTTCGACGGCGACTCGACTAGGATTGCGGCGGTATCCGGGCGCACCGCATGTTCCAGCGCATCCGGGCAGCCGGTCTTGACGAGCGATACTTCCACGCCGAACCGCGTCAGCAGCTCGCAGGCGAACTGGCAGGTGACCCGGTACAGGCTGTCGCTGAGCACCAGGTGGTCGCCTGCCTTCAGCACGTACAGCAGCAGTCCGTTCACGGCTGCCATGCCGCTGGATGTCAGGATGGTATCGACGTCCAAGTCCGTGCTGGCTGCTTCCAGGTCCGTGAGCTTGCATTCGGCCGCCCGGCGCGTCGGGTTCGTGTTTCGGGCGTAGTCGGGCCGTTCGCTGCCTGCCCGGTGCCGTTCCTCCACAAACTCCGCCATTTCCGTTGTGGACGCGAACGGAAACATAACCCCGGTCACGATTGGTTCCGTGACACTGAGGGACGATCGCCTGCGCGGTTCGCCTCCATGCACGCTGCGCGTCGAGGGGCCTGGCCCATGCACGCTGGAGGGTTGGTTGGTCACGGGTTGGATCTAACTGCGTCTGGTTTCAGGGATGGCCAACAGCCGGGTGCGGCCGTTCAGGCGGCATCAAGTCTACCGTAGCGTCGCCGATCGTGAAGGACATCTGCTGGCCCCGAAAATCCGATTGCACCGAACCGACCATCGTTGCTGTCAGATGACTGTGTGGGACGAGCTCCGGAGTCGCACCGCAGGTACGGCGGCCATCACAATCGGTATTCGGCTTTCCCTGTTCCGCGGCGGCGACTATAATCATCCCCGCGCGGCAACACACGGGTGCCGCTCCACCACAAGCCAAGGGCTGTCAATCCCCATGGAGATCCAAGCGGTCGGTACATTCGACGACGGCGGACGCGAACCCTATCCCGAGGGTCTGTACGACACGGTCGGTCTTGCCGAGTACGTTCCGACGATGGCGGATGTCGGGCCTGACGAAGTCGCGTTCTTCGGTGAGAACGGGTATCTGGCGGTCAAGCAGTGGCTGTCCCCGTCCCGGTTGGACACGGCCTTGGACGCGCTCATGTCGCTGCTTGATGGTGCGAACCCCGATTTCAAGGGCGTGGTCTACGAAAAAATTGCCCGGGACCATGACCTGGCCGGGATGCCGGCAACGCGCAAGCAGGACTTCGTGCGCAAGTTCTGGCACTTCGTGGAGTTCCATCCCAGCCTGATGGAGCTGGCTCTCGATCCCGAGTTGCTCGGGGTGGTCAAGTCCCTGATTGGCGAAACGCCACTTCTTTTTCAGGACATGGCACTGCTGAAGCCGCCGCGCATCGGCCGCGAAAAACCTTGGCATCAGGACCACGCGTACTTCAACTACGATTTGGACACCCGTGTGGCAGGGGCCTGGATCGCCTTGGACGAAGCTACCGAGGACAACGGCTGCATGGTGATTGTGCCCGGTTCCCACCGGAAGGGACCGGTTATCCACTTCAGGCGGCGTGACTGGCAGATCTGCGACACCGATGCCCGCCGGGATCCTCCGGTGGCCGTGCCATTGCCACCGGGCGGGGTCCTGTTTTTCGCAAGCCTGCTCCACCACGGCACTCCTACCAACCGATCGGATTCGCGACGGCGAGCCGTTCAGTTCCATTACTGTCCGGAGAGTGCTCGCAAACAGGCGCACGAGAAGCGGCTACAGGTTTTTGGTGCCGAAGGCAAGGACGTAACCTGCTGAAAGGGGCGGCCGATTGCCGCACGCTCCCCGGTTCAGACTTTGCCGTCCCGATTGTTGATCGCAAATTGGGCACGGCGGCACTTTCAATCTACTTTGGTGTCGGATTCGGGTCTCGGTCGCGACAGGGCGTGCGCTCGCAGGACGATCAGTGTTGCGCGGAATCCCAACGGATTTCGGGTTGTTGATGTGTCTGGTTGACCGAACGCGCCCACATGAACAGGGCATGCGCCGGACGGTTCAGGCGGCGCAGGCCGCCGCTCGGGTGCGTCCGGTCGCTGGATCCGGACTTCGTATGGATGGATGTCAATCAGGGCATCTGTCGGACCAATCCGCATCCGGCAACCGCGCCCGGGGCAGGCCAAGGCCTTCCGCCGGTGAACAACCCACTATAATCGACGTTCATATGGAACATCTCCCACCGGAATGGTAGGTGCAGTTTGAGTGCCAAACGCAGCCGATACCTTGTTTACAGCCTGATTCTGGTGGCAGCCATTGCCTTGCTGTTCAATCTGTCCGTTCGCATGCGCGGAACCACGGACGAATTGCCGCTCAGCACGCTGGCCAGCCAAATCAGCCAGGGCGCGATTGAACAGGTGGTAATCAGAGGTGACCAAATCAAGGTGGTCAACCGCCTGGAAGGCCAGTCGCGAATCAGCCGCAAGGAATCGGGCATCGCCCTTTCCGAAGCCCTGAACATTCTCGGCGTGTCGCCTTCGGACCTGCAAGATGTCACGTTCATCTCCGACGTGCCCAGTTCCGCCGGTCGGTGGCTCGGGCTTGTTTTCAATTTGCTGCCGGTCATCTTCATCGGCGGACTGTTTCTCCTGATCATGCGGCAAAGCCAAGGCGCGAACTCCCAGGCCATGATGTTCGGCAAGAGCAAGGCGCGCATGGTCATGGGCGAGACCATCCCCTTCAACTTCCAGGCCGTGGCCGGCAACGACGAGGCCAAGGAGGAGTTGCAGGAGGTTGTGGAGTTTCTCCAGGAACCACAGAAGTTCATTGAACTGGGCGCTCGCATTCCGGCCGGGGTCCTGCTCGTGGGGCCTCCGGGCACCGGGAAGACACTCATGGCCAAGGCCGCCGCCGGCGAAGCCAACGTGCCGTTCTTCACCATCTCCGGTTCCGAATTCGTCGAGATGTTTGTCGGAGTCGGCGCAAGCCGGGTCCGCGATTTGTTCGAACAGGCCCGCAAGGCCAGCCCCTGCATCATCTTCATCGACGAAATTGATGCCGTTGGCCGCTACCGCGGCACCGGACTGGGAGGCTCCCACGACGAACGGGAACAGACCCTCAACCAGATCCTGGTCGAGATGGACGGGTTCGATACGGACACCAGCGTCATCATGATTGCGGCCACCAATCGTCCCGACATTCTGGACCCGGCCCTGTTGCGTCCGGGCCGCTTCGACCGCCGCGTGGTCATGGATCGCCCCGACATCAAGGGTCGCAAGTCCATACTGGACGTGCACATCCGGGGCAAGCCCGTAAGCCCGGACATCGATCTGGCCGCGATTGCACGGCAAAGTCCGGGACTGGTCGGTGCCGACCTCGAAAATGTGGTGAACGAAAGTGCAATTTTGGCGGCCCGGGCCGGGCGCGACGCCATTACCATGGCCGATTTGCAGGAAGCTCTGGAGCGTGTGGCCTTGGGCGGTCCCCAGCGCCGCAGCCGGATCATCACGGAAGAGGAGAAGCGGATCGTTGCCTATCACGAGGCGGGCCATGCGCTTGTGGCCAGGCTCAGCGAACACGCCGACCCCGTACACCTGATCACCATCATGGCGCGGGGCATGGCCGGCGGGTACACGATGATGGTGCCCGAAAACGATCGGTTTCTCGTGCCCCGCAGCTGGTTCCTCAGCCAGCTGGACGTGAGTTTGGGGGGCCGTGTGGCCGAGGAAATCGAATTCGGCAGCATAACCAATGGAGCATCCGGCGACATCCAGCAGTTGACGGCCATGGTTCGGGCGATGGTTACGCGATATGCGATGACCGACGACATGGGCCAAGTTCAATATGGTCAGCAGCAGGAACTTGTGTTCCTGGGCAGGGACATGGCCGAACAGCGGAGTTACAGTGCAGCCACCGGCGAGACGATTGATGGAAGGATCCGCGCGATTGTCCAAGAGTCCCATGCCAGGGTGGCCGAGTTGCTGAAGAAGCACAAGGAGCAGCTTGACGCCGTTGCCGCGGCGCTGCTGACCCACGAAACCCTCAACAGGGAAGAGTTTGAAATCGTCTTCAGCGGCGATGCACTTCCGGAACCCGACTTGGAGGCCGCGACCTAGGTCCGGCCTCAGGCGTTCGGCCGTCCACCTCCCGACCTTCGATGTTGCAGACAGGCCTGTACGACCTGCACGTTGCATTGCAGGGCCGCATGGTCGCCTTCTCCGGGTGGTCGATGCCCGTGCAGTATGCGGCGGGTCCCATCAAGGAGCACATGGCTGTCCGCAGGGCGGGAGGGTTGTTTGATGTCTCCCACATGGCGCGGCTGGAATTGCGCGGTACCGGGGTTGCAGACTTCCTGCTGCGTGTCCTGACCCGCAGTGTGGCGCGGCGCAAACCGGGCGACGCCGTCTACAGTCTGATGACCTACAGCGACGGGACGGTGATCGACGACCTGATCGCGGTTAGGCAGAAGGAAGGCTGGTTGTTGGTGGCCAACGCCGTCAACCGGCACAAGGATCTGGAATGGTTGCGACGACAAGCCGACGGGCAAGACGTCGACATCGTTGATGTCACGGAACAGACCTCGATGCTCGCGGTGCAGGGTCCGGATGCAGTGTGGTTGGTGTCGCATGTCCTGGGGATCGATGCGGGAAGTCTGCGCCGGTTCAAGGCCCGGACCGCAACCTGGGAATCGCAATCGGTTCTCATAACCCGGACCGGCTATACCGGGGAGAACGGATTTGAACTGGTTCTGCCTCGCTCTGTGGGAGGCAGCTTGTTTCACGGATGAACTCAAACAGGCAAGCCAACGCGACGTGTGGCGGCGG
>JAPPAJ010000067.1 GCA_026705565.1 Caldilineaceae bacterium
TGAAGATCACTTCGTCGGGCTCGTGCACGAAGTCCACGTCCACAATCGGCGCCAGATCCGAAATGGTGATGTTGTTGTCCATGGTCAACAGGGACAAGTCGACCGGTACCGATTGCGGAATCCGATCAGGGAAGGTCTCAATCGTGATCGTGTCCATGTTCTGCATGATGATCAGATCGGAGGCGATGGCCGAGTCCGGCTCGCCTTCCGCCACGATCGGAATCTGCAGGGTCTGCTTTTCGTCCATCTGCAACGCGTAGGCATCCACATGCAGGATGTGGTGTCTGACCGGATGTCGCTGCACCTCGCGCAACAGCACGAGCGTCGACTGGCCCTCGACCTGCATGTCGATGAGTTGGGACAGGCCGCTGGCCTGCACCACAATGTCGAGAGCCCGCGCATCCACCTGCAGCGCCGTTGCTTCGTGGGTCTTGCCGTACAGCACAATGGGGGTCTTGCCGGACGCGCGGAGCTTGTTCAGGCCGCGCCCCCTGGCAGCCCGGGGCTCCGCCTGGATGGTGATGTTGTCAGCCACGGTCACTGTTCCTCGCGTTTCACGCCTGTTCCAACAGTCCGGTCCGGCACCTGCGGACAGCGGAACAGTATACAAAGCGGCGCTTGCAGCCGGAAAAACCGTTCCCCCGACACCTTGCTTTCCCGCCCTAAATCAGGCCCCGAAACGTGTCGACGTAGGCCACCACGGCGGCCACGTTGAAGGCCAGGAACAGCACGGCCACCAAGGCCGTGGCTGCGTCCCGCCACCGCCCCGCGCGGTTGCCCAGAACCTGTATGCCCCCGGCCATGATGCTCACCGTGATGATGCAGGCCGGGAAGGTATAGCGCGTGTCGGACAGGTGCAGGTCGTCCATCCACATGAACCGCGCAATCCACAGGTCGGCCCCAATCCAAACCAGAACCAGGCTGATGGCCAGAAAGCCGTAGGCGGTCAGCAGGCCCCGCGCGCGGTTCTCGGATTCGGGATCCTGAAGCAGGGAACGGACATGGACGCCGCTGCCCACGATGCCCAGCGCAAACAGGACCAGTGTGAGGGGCCCCCAAAAACCGCCCGGAAGGTTGACACCGCCCCAGGCCAGGCGGTTGAACAGGTTGAGCAGCATGAAGCGGGGCTGCTGGACCCACAGGATGTCCCCGGACCACCGCAGGTCCAGCATGCGGTGCAGCACGGCCGACGGATTCCACTCCGCGACTTCCTGCACCGCCAGGTCGATCTGCTTCAGGAAGGTAGGCCAGGCCCGTTCCCCCGACGGATTGCGGACCAGGTTTTCCGCCGAACGCTCCCCCCACTGGACGTACCGCCCGTCGCTGGTCGTGTACACCGGGACCTGATCGGTGTCCACCACGCCCTCCATCAGGACCATGCCGTCGTAGTAGACCTGGTTGATCGACTCCTGCGCCACCAAGGTATACGGCCACAGGAAGACGTACAGGATGACCGCCTCCTTGGGAACCCAGAACTTGCGGGTCACAAACTGGGGCTCCTGCGTCACCCGCACCGGCTCCTCGCTGCCGAGCACTTCGGTGAACATGAAGTTCGCGCCCTCGGCCACATAGGCAAAGCCCAGCAACGGGATCTCAACCGGTTCATCGGCCCAGACCCAGGCGCCGAAGTTCAGGAGGAACTCCGGATGCTGTACGACCCAGTCGTCGTGCAGCCGCTGGTAGATGGGTTCCGAACCCACGACCGCGGGCATGGCGTATTCACCGTGGACCGCGTGCTCGTGGGTGACCCGACCCGGTGTGTCGTTCAGCCAGCGCGTTACCCAGAAGGCGGCTTGGTCGAGCCTCAGGGTCAGCACGGCCAGGACCACCGCTGCCAACACGGACACCAGCCACAGCCAGCGCCAGCGCATACCCAGGTTGTTCCAAAGTCCCATCACCACCGCCAGCGGCGCGAGGGGCAGGACAAACAACAGGGCCTGCTTGGCCGCCACGGTAAAGGCCAGGGCTGCCATGATCCACAGGGTATGCAGCAGGGTCATCCGGCGCGACAGACCGTGCACCGCGCCCCACAGGAACAGGGAGAAACCGGCGACGGCCACGATGTCGTTGTTGACCGCCGTGGCCAGGTCGGCCACCGGCGCCACCAGGACGACGCAGAGCGGCACCAGCCAGCGCAGCCGATTGCCGGGCCGGGTCAGCGACCGCATCAGTCCGATGCTGGACCAGGCCACGATCAGCAGAAAAATGCCGGTTACGGCGCGGCCCGCCAGCAGCTGGGTCGTAATGTCGGCCTGCTGGAAAATCCGCAGGGGCCAACCCACCCAGTCGTAGTACATCCGGAACTCGACACTCTGGCTGTGGCCCAGGGTGTCGAGGCCGTGGGTGCGCAGATAGTTGGGCGCCGTCAGCTCGCGGTAGAAGGCGTTCTCCACCATGGAACCCAACGTCTCGCGGACCATGACGGGATCCAGGGGCGTGAACACCGCCGCCTGCTGCGCCGGCACCAGGTTGACCAGGGACCAGGCATGGCGGAAATGGGCCGGCTCGTCGAAGTGCTGCCAGGGCGGCACCACAACCTGGAACACGACCAGCTGCACGACCGTCAGGAGGGTCAGCAGCCACACCTGCAGCCAAAGCCAGCTGACGCGGCCGACCAGTCGGTTGTAACGGGGCTGAAGCGCGGAAGACATGCCGGTAGTTTAAGGCCGGAACGGGTCAAGGACCCGACGCGAGCCCTTCCCCGGGGGTGTCACGCTGGTTGCGCACATGGTCGGCCACGCGCTGCACCGTGTCCACCCAGACCCTGTCCGTATTCCGGGACAGCCAGTCCACCAGTGTCTGCAGGGCCTGTTCCGTCACGGACAGATGGCCTTCCTCGACCCCGTGAAACGTGAAAATGGCCCAGCGGTTGTCCTCCAGGGTTTCCTCGGCGATCGCCACCAGTTCACCGCCTTGCAGGAACTCCACCGGCAACGAATTGAGATGGAACAGATCGCAGGTTGCAGGGTCGGCGGTCCGCTCGCCACGGGTCCGACCCGCGGTACAGTATCGCGCCACCACGGGAACATAGCTCTGGTGGGTGGCGCCTTCGCCAATCCAGGTCTGATAGCAGGGATAGGCAAACGAAACCCGGCCCTGGTCCGGACAGAATGCATGCAGGCGTTCGGCAGCCAGCGCAATGTCCTGCTCGATGTCCCACAGGGTCAACATCTCCAGCGGCCGGCGCGTACCGTCGTCGCTCCAGCCAAACTGGTTGGAGCAGGGATGGGTGACGGTGTGGTTGCCCAGTTCGTGCCCGCATGCCGCAACGGCGCGCCACGGCTCCAAATCCCGTTCCCAGCCGTCGCGCGGATTGAGGTAGAAGGTACCCTGGAGACCGGCGCGATCCAGCATGGGCACGGCCCGTGCCAGCTGGGACGGCATGCCGTCGTCAAACGACAGCGACACTGCGGCCTGGCGGGCCTCCGGCCACGGAAACGTCGAGGAGGCAGCCGATGTCTGCATGTTCGCCACCTATTCCGGATGTATGTGCCTGGACCAGAAAACCAGATCCCCCGCCAAAACCTGTGCGGGAGACGCCAAGGAACCGATTTCGCGGATCCGGATCTCATTTTGCCCGGACGGGCCTTCGGCGGCAAAGGCGATCCAGCGGGAATCGGCGGACCACAGTGTATGGCTGCGGGCGTACTGGTCCGAAAAGTACAGGTATCGCTGCAGGAAATCCGGCGGACTGTGGACCGAGCCAACCTCCCTGATTCCCTCCTCGGACCAAATGCGCAGGTTGAAATCACCCGGCCGGCCGGACAGGTCCCCTTCCCAGTACAACAGATGCTCCCCATCCGGCGACCAGAACGCGGCCATGACCGGCAGCGTGGTGATCTGTTCAAGCGTGGCCGGTTCCAGTGAATAGAGGTACAGCGGCCCGAAGGCATTGACGGGCACCATGTCCGAAGTTTCAATCACGGCCAGGCGGTCGCCTGTTGGATCCGGATAGACCGCCAGGTGCGAACCCTGATACCAGGTCACCACCTCTTCCTCCCCTGTGTCCAGGTCGGCCCGAACCAGTGTGGCCACACCGTCCCGCAGGTCTCCGTAGACGATCGACTCGCTGTCCGGCAACCAAGCCGGCGCCGCGAACGCCGAACTGGAATCCGTAACAGGCTGCGGCTGCTCGGGCAAACCGGCCCACACGGTGCTGGCGTTCCTGTGCACCAGCATCCGTTCCCCGTCCGGTGCCCAGTCGTAGTAGAACGGAGCACCCACGTCGACGATGCGCGCCGTGCCGTCGCCGGAGCCCTGCATGTCAATAACACTCATGGCCATCGTGGGCCGGCCATTCACCATCCAGTTGCCGAGCAACGACAGCCTGGTGCCCTGCGGATTCCAGTACATGTAGAAAGGGGGAAACACCGTGGCCACGCGCAAGCGGACGGTGCCCGCGGTATCCGCCACCAGAACCTGCCCGGACGCCCGCGTGCCGTCAAGCTCCGACCGCACCCAGGCCAGTTCGGCGGCTGCCGGGGACCACACCGGTTGCCCATGGACCACGGTGGCGGAGGCGTCGTCCGTCAGTTGAATCCTCTCGCCCGTAGCCGGATCCACAACCGCCAAGTTGCCGTCGGCCTCCCGCACGACCAGCAGTTGGTGTCCGGTCAACCGTTCGGGGGGTATCGTGAACTGCGGCGGCGCGGGAACCGGCAGGGGCGTACAGGCAGTTGCGGCCACAACCACGCACACCATCGCCAGGACAAACGGAACCACCCCGAGGCGTCCGTACATACTCATGTCCAGTTCCTTGACCATGGGGTCGTTTTGCCAACGCGGAATCGTCTTGGCAGTTGCCTAACGGGCGCCGAAATTTGTTCTCACCGACCGGATTCACACGAAAAGGGGGGCCGGTATCGCCCTGGCGCCTCCAGATTCAACCGTCAGTTTGAACGAACTCCGCTGTCGCCGCACCTGTGATTCGCCATTTCCGTCCGAGACGGCCCGGCGTTCGACCTCACTTCCCATGGGGGTGCTGATGGAAAATGCCCCTGGCATGCATCCGCTGATGCAGCCGATTGTAGGCCTGTTCCAGGACCAGGCGCATGGCCTCGAAGCGCTGTTCGTCAGGCCGTGTGGCAATGGTTTCCAGATAGGCCCGTGTGCCTTCAATCTGTGCCAACAGGGAGACCGCAGCCTCGTCGTTGAAGTGGGCCGAACCTTCCAACGTAACCATGACGGACGAGGAGTGGGCCGCGATGCGTTCGGGATCCTCGGTATAGGTTCCGCGCACCCGTACGGCGATCCAGGTTGACTCCGTGACCTGTACCGAGCAGGCACCCTTCAGGGAGCGACCGCCGTTGCCGTCCTCGAGCTGGACGATTCTGCCGCCGACAATCACCTCCACCCGGTGAATCGGCACCCGAACCGATTCGACCTTCCACTCCACGGCCACCGTGCCGCCGGATGCCGGCAGACGAACCCTGGTCCCGGGCCTCTGCCCTTCCACCGCAACGTCCACCAGTGGTCCGATTGTCACGAACGTGTCGCCGTCGCGCACGGCATCCATCCAGTTTTCGTAGGTGAATTCCCGAGCTCCCAGGTTGGCGTAGGTCCGTACCCCGCCCAGCAGTGCGCTGGCCATCATCTTGTCCGAACCCCCAACCACCGGGATGTGGTAACCGAGATTCAGGAAACGGTACCAATCGGCGATGCCGTACTTGCTGATCTGCTGGCTGTACGGATTCATCACCATCATTTCGATGCCGTGCACCAAGCCCAGGACCACATCGGCCGCCCGTTCGCCCTGGGGATTGGGCCCGTGGGGGGAAATGACCAGGCCGCCCTGCTCGATGCAGCGCCGGGACCACTGGGCCATGGTGACTTCCTGCGCATCGCCGATGGCGGATTCGTTGGGACCGCCCGTGCACAGCGGATGGATCATCTCTCCCGAATAGCCCAGCAGCGAGACATGGCCGAGCACGTGCATGCGGTTTTCGGTGCCAACCCGAACCAGATACTCGCCGTCGCCGCCGAAGTCGCGGGCCCCCAGGGTGGTGGCGCCGTCGAAGTCGGTGACATTGGAGAACATCTCCCCCCATTGGCTGGCCAGCAGGTTGACCACGTTGAGACCCTCGGCAGCACCTTCCAACAGGGCCGTGGTCGGGCTTAGGAAATGAACGTGTGTGTCGGCCGACACCCATCCCTGCTCGCGCCACCGGAGCACGCGGTCCAGCTCAACGACCACCTCCTCGGTCTCCGGCCCGATGTCCAGGACTTCGCGGTGGGGCAGCGCTTCCAGCCCGTACACGGCTTCGAGGTACACGGGCCCCAGAGGCAGTTCAGCCTCGACGTCCCCGTGCACGTAGGCGTACTGGTTGGCGCCGTTCACGAACTCCCCGTAGTTGTCCTCGAACCAGTGGCCGTTGACCCGCCGGTGCCCGCCGCGCGGCGGCAGGTACTCGCCGTGGACACCGTGCAAATGCAGACGGACAGCGATGGGCTGTCCGTTCTCCCTAAGGCGGAAGCGCAGCTTCACCGGCCGGCTGGCCGGTTCGATCACCTGCAGGCCGGATTCCGCGGCGGCATCCTTTGCCAGATCGGCCACCAGACTGCACCCCTCCTTGGTGGCCGCATACAGTCGGGCATCGGGATGGGCGGCGTATTCGACCACGATTTCGTTGGTGCTGACAGCCGGTTGCCGGTCGAACGGATCCGGCTTCCAGGATGCGGGGTCGTAGACGAGCACGGGACGGGCCGAGATGACCATGCCCATGTCCATGTCCAGGCCCAGGACATCCTCGGTCTCCGAGATTTCCAAGCCTGGCGGCAGGGGCACCCGCAGTTTGCGACGCGGCTCCCAGCGCAACGGGTTTTGTGCCGTTTGCACCAGCGACAGGCCGAAGATGGCAGCCTCCTCGCCGCGGCCCGTCAGTTCCAGCGTGTCCAATGGCAAGCCTGGATGCGGATTGGGCATGGCATACACCCACAGGTTACTTACCCCCCTGCCCGAATTGTGGCGAACCTCCCCGTACCCGTAGTTGGTGCGGGGAGTGATCCCCATGGCATAGGCTTCCATCATCGTCGGATCCACGGTGTGCGGTCGGTGGGGAACGGCTTCGAAGGCACTGGCTCCCCAGCCGATCCGCAACTGCTGGATCGCAAACCTCCTGCGAATGGGGTGTGCGTGACGGGATCCGTCGGCATAGACCAGCGCGTATTCCGCTACCGGGTCGCCCACCGAATTGCCATCCATTGAATCATCCGCGAATCCCGCCAGGTAGTTGGTTTTGACGTCCTCAACACAATGCAGGAAGACCAGCCAGTTGGCGAGGGAACCATCCAGTGCGACACTGACCGTGTTGTCCGTCAGATGAATCACATCCGGGTCCGACGACGAAGCTCCGCCCAGCAGAAACGGCAACCCCCAAAAGGCAACTTCGCCGTATCCCGGATCCAAACCCGTTCCGGGGTGGAGTGCGGCCGGCAGACCGGCCCGTGTTGCATTGAAAACAGCCGACAGGTTTGCGGGGCGGCCAAGGGGCGTCGCGGGAACTTGGGACATGCTTCACTTGCTTCGGGACTTGAATCGCCGGGGAAACGCTTTGCGCGGTTGGATTGCGAGTCCGACGCGCCGGCCACGCCGGAATCGGGATTTGCGGTCGATGGCAACTACAGTCTACAGAAGCCGGCGACGTGCTCAGGCGGCAACGGTCCGGTCGGGCACAAACCGGCTGTCGCCATCCGTTGGTTGCCGGATGCGCAGAGCCTCTCATGAACGACGGCAGCCGTCTTGGCGATCGGCTTGAACCGATCGATTCAGACAAGCTCCGGCCGTGCTGGAGCACAAAATTGGGGAGGGTCCACGTCCTGGCGTCAGCCACCGTTCAGAAACGGAGATGCGAGGGCACTTGGCGGTGCCAGCATGGCCTTTTGTCGCTCGGTCATCGCCGGATAGTCGGCGGCGTTGAAATACCGGTTGGACCAGGACACGGCGGGCGGGGAATACTTGTAAAAGATGGTGCGCCGTTCCCGGCCTCGCCAGGGCAGCGTGCCGTGGGTCATGGCCTCGGTAAACAGGATGGCGGTTCCGGCTCTGCCGGTGACTTTGGCCACAAACGGCAGATCCTGGCTTCCGTCCAGTTCCTTCCAATGGCTCGGAAAAGCGTAGTTGCTCTTGTGGCTGCCGGGCACGGCCGCAAAACCCCCGTCTCCCGGGTTTACGTCGTACAGGTTGTAGGCCACGACAAACAGGCCGTTGCGTATCGTGTGGTTCCGGTGCCGGTAGTAGTGCGTGGGATGCAGGGGTGTCGCGCCGCCGTGCAGCGAGGTCCCGATGGGGCCCTTGCCCGACCTGATGATGTCGAGGTAGACGTGATCCAATCGCAGGGGATCGCCGATCAGCTCCGCCAGGTAGTCG
>JAPPAJ010000349.1 GCA_026705565.1 Caldilineaceae bacterium
GGGGTGCCGACCTGTGTCAGTCGCCAGGAGCGCGACTACTTCCGCTTCCGGAAGACGAAGGGGTGCGAAGGGGTTTGGGGTGTGCCCAACTTCGAGGCCATCGGGGTCGAGGAGCCCGTCCACCTCTCCCTCCTGTGGAATGGCGGCGGCGCCTACACCGAATATCAAGGGGACTTGATGGAGTTTTCCACGGACTTCGGCTTCACGGCCACGGAGATACACGATCCGCAAAAGCTGTGCCGCAGGGCTGAGCAACTGGATCTGGCGCCCTATCGCGTGGAGAAGGATGTTCGGGTCAATGCCGTGTTGCAGGGCATGGGCCTTGCGCCGTGGCCGGAGGATGGGTGCCTGCTGTTCGCAGGCGGCACCGGCCTGGTCAAGGCTTGGCGATTGTCCGCCCGATTTTCGGAAGACATTGACTTCTGGTACCTGGGACAGACATTTCCGCCGGACCTCTCCGCCGATACGCAACAACGCGTACACACCCACTTGCTGCACTGCCTGCAACAGTGGGTTCTGCCCAGGATTCCGGGATCCTCCATCAATGGCCCCCTATCGCAGTTGCGGGATGCCGTACCCGTTCAGAGGGTGTTTTTGGAATACCCGTCGGTGGTGGAGCCCGGCCGGTCGGAAACCTTGAAAGTTGAGGTGATGTTCGCCAAGTCCGTCCCCCATTGGTTGAGCAGATCCGTCGAATCCTTTCCGGCCATGACAAGCGAAACCTCAGTCCTTATTCCCCAATATCCCTGCGTTGCGACATGGGCGACGATGCTGGGGAAGCTGCATGCCCTGTCCCTCATGCATCCGGGCAGAAACCACCAGGACATGCGCCATGTGCATGATTTGGGCGCATGGCGGGTGGCAAACAATCCATCCTTCCACCCCCTCATGATTCAACAGGCGTTGTCCGAGGTGCGCGTGAGCACCTTGTTGGACGGCCTGCCCGCCACCTTGGCGGCATTGGCAAACGATGACGTGTGCCGGAGAGACTACGCCCAGTACGTGTCGGACATGTACCCCAGCAATCATCGGGGGAACGCACCCGGTTTGGATATGGCGGTTGACTTCATTCGCCGTCTGTGGAACGACATGTGCGAATCGGACTGGGAGCATCCCCGGTACGCTCCTGCCCCGGTGCCGTTGCCTGTCGAATCGGAGTTCAAGAACAATAGGCAAGGCGGTCTCGACCCCGCCAAGGAACAAGCCTTGAGGCAAGCCTCCGAAGCCCGCCCGGATGCAGAGGAAATCCAACGGTACGGGGAATCCTGGCGCAACCGTCCAACCGGGACCTGGTAGGCCATTGTCAACAGAATTGGTAGCACTGCAACGAGAAGCGGAACATGGCTGCGGTTGATCCCCCGGACGCGGCGGAGGCGAACAGGCGGGGACAACCCGATCCAAGGGCCCTGGCCGTGGCGCGGGCACTCCAAGACTATCTGCCGGATGCGGAGATCATCCTCTTCGGCAGCCGGGCAACGGGCAGTACAGTGGGAAACCGGAACCCCGGCACACCCAACCGGCACTGCCTACGGAAACATCGGAATTGATTCCTGCGAGGCCACATCCAGCAGTCCTGCGGTATCCGAGGCGGACACCTCCGGAATGACCGTCAGCGCCAAGCCCGTGGTGGCCAGGGCCTTGGCGCGGTGGGTGATGCCAAACTCCACGGCAACATCGTTCAGTTCGGCCATGTCCACCGCCAAGTCGGGCACGGACTTGCCGGACATCAGACCGGCGATGGGGAGATCCACTTGGCCGATGATCTGTCCGCCCGAGGCGAAGGCGATGCCTCCGTGGCTTGCTTCAAGCGCCTTGACGGCCACCAGCATGTCCTCCGTGTTGCGACCGGCCACCATCAGGTTGTGAGAGTCGTGGGCCACCGTGGTCGCAACGGCCCCTTGGTTGAGTTCAAGTCCCGTGAGAATGGACAGTCCGGGCGAATGCGCTTGGCCATGCCGGGGAATTACGGCCAGAAAACAGGCATCCTCGGCAATCGAGGACAGGACCAATCGACCATCGCGCACCTCGGCTGCAACGGTTCGCAGTTCCGTCAATCGTGACGGCAGCAGGTGCATTGTGTTGACTTGAACCGAGCCGTTCTCGATCGGAGTCCGCGGTTCCAGATCCCTTGTCGTCAGCGGATTGAGGTGAACCGTGTTGCCTCCGGGCGGTTCCAGGGTGTCGAGCGGGATTTCCACAGTCATCTTGCCCGCAGCTACAACGAGTTCCCCGTCCGCATAGACATCCCGCACGGAGACATCCTCCAGCGAGTCCAGCAGGACGAAGTCCGCCCGATACCCGGGGGCGATGGCACCGCGGTCCCGGAGGCCGTAGTGCTGGGCACCAATCCAGGTTGCCCAGCGAATGGCGCGCGCCGGCTCCACCCCGTGTGAAATCATCTCGCGGACCACCCGATCCATATGGCCATTCTCCAGCAGGTCGGCCGGTTCGATGTCGTCCGTGCACAGGGCGATGTCCACGTGCCTGGCCTCAAGCATCTGCGGGAGGATGTTCGGCACGTGATTGCCGTGGCTGCTCACCTTGAGCAAGGGCAGGAGGCCCAGCCTCAGCTTCTCCAGTCCTTCGGCGCCGTCCCGCAGCTCATGGTCGTTGTGGATACCGGCCGCCGTGTAGGCATTGGCCTCGCGCCCTTTCAGCAACGGGGAGTGTCCCTGCACAACCATGTCCGCCTCCAGGCCAGCCTGCACAATGCCCAGCATTCTGGGATCCCTGTGGATCACCCCCTGGAAGTCCATGACCTCGGCTACGCCGATCACCCTGGGCCAAGTCAGCATCTCAGCCACATCCTCCGGGCCGAAATAGGCACCGGCCGTCTCTGCGCCCTCCACCGCCGGCACGCAGGACGGGATGCAGACGAAGACCGACAACGGCAGTCCTTTGCTGCTGTCGATCATGTAGCGGATCCCTTCCTTGCCGAGGACATTCCCAATCTCGTGGGGATCGATGATGGACGTAGTGGTTCCCTTCGGCAGCACCCCGGCGGCGTAGGCCGGTGGCGTTACCATCGTACTTTCGATGTGTAGGTGCGTATCCACAAATCCCGGTGCGGCCCACAGCCCGGTGGCATCGACTTGGGACGCGGCCTCAAGGTCGTATGCGCCGGCCGGGGTTGCCAGGGCAATCCGGTCGCCGAGCACGCCGATGTCCGCTGCATACACTTCACAGGTAAAGACGTTCACCAGACTCGCATTGAGAATCGCCAAGTCCAGCGGCCTGTTGCCCATGGCGGCTTCGATGAGGTCCTTTCTTGTTGTCGATGTCATGTCCATTCTGCCGGTCTGTTGCACAGGAAGTTCGCTGCAATGTACACGTAGTTGCGTCGTCTCACCAGTTCATGCACCTGGCAACATGGCATTCCATCAGCCGTGTCTCGCGGTGTCCGGTCGGACATGGGGCCCGGCAACGACGAGACCCGGGCAAAACGCCGGAACCTCGTGTCCATTTCCGAGTCTGGTATCGTTCCGTTGGTGCCCGTGCGGATTCCCGGCCCCATGGGCCCGTTCACGTCATGCAGTGGACTGATGCTTAACCGTATCCTTGCCATGCTAAGCGGAATCACACCGCCCCCGACGCGGGACGCGGTTACAGTCCGCTTGCCTGTGCCACCAGACCTGGAGGATTCCATGTCACAGAAGCAACCATCGTTGGGGAACGCAGTGAGCGTTGCCAGCATCCTATTGGCGGTACTGATGATTTGCGCGGCCTGCGCCATGCCGGTTCCCGGCCAGACCGCTGCCGAGACCGAGGTTTCCGTGATCGATGTGTACATTGGCTCGGACACCAATATCTCCGACTGGTGGAGCAATTCGATTAAGCCGGCCTTCGACAAGGCCCATCCCGGCTACGAACTGAACATCATTCACACCGGCTCGGGCGGCGGCGGCAACGGCCCCATCGCCGACCGCGCCATGGCAGCCCTGGAAACGGGAGACGATCCGGGTTCCGATTACTTCGAGACCTTCAATCCCCTGCAGCCGATTGGCGCCATGGAAGCCGGCCTGTGGCAGGAGATCACGGAGGACAATGTTCCCAATCTGGCGAACGTGATTGAATCCGCCCGACGCAGCAGCAATGGATTCGACATCCCCTACCGCGGGTCCCAGGTTTTGCTGGCCTACAACGCGGAACGATTGTTGCAGATTCTCAAGGACAGAGGCGAGGTCGGTGCCGACGCCACCGAGGTCCCATCCGAGTTCGTCCCGGCAACCTGGCCGGAACTCATGGATTGGATCTGTGCGTTTCCGGGTGAGTTCATCTATCCCCGGCCCGACACTACGGGTGCCGGCCGCGAGTTCGTCACCCGTGCCATCTTCCAGGCCAACAACCTGGAACCGGCACGCTTCTCCACCCAGGCCTACGCCGAGCAGTACGGGGCCGGGGAGTTGACTGCGGAGCAAATCGCCGACATCAACGAGACGCACTTCGCCGGCGCCTGGGAGCAGCTCAACGCCATCGAGCCGTGCCTCTACGACAACGGGGCCTATCCTTCGGGTTCCTCGGCCGAGACGCGCCTGCTGGTGGACGACCTGACCACCATGATCACCATCTGGTCGGATCAGGCCCTGCAGGCCAAGGGTCTGGGGCTGCTGCCGGAACAGACCAAGTTCATCCAACTGGACGACCTGCCGATGGTGGGCGGATACGCGTCCTCCACGATTCCCACCAACGCCAACGACCTGGAGGGAGCCCTGCTCCTCGCCAACTACCTGCTCTCCGCGGAAATGCAGGAGTCCGTGGTGCGGGAAATCGGCGGGTTCCCGGCCATCAGCTGGGACTTGCTGCCCAGTGAACTGCAGGAAGACTTCAACGACGTGATCACGGATACGGTGCCTTCCTTCAGCAGTTCCTGGCGCGCCGCCATGTTCGACGGCTGGTACACGCATGTCGCACCGGATGTTGAGCGCGAATAGGCCCGTCCCACCGTCATGACTGTTACGGGATCCCGCGGGTCCCTGCCGGAACCGGCCACTGTACGTGGCCGGTTCCGGATTCCCCAATCCGTACTGGGATACGCCCTGATACTGCTTCCCCTCGTGGTAATGGGGACACTGATTCTCTATCCCGCCTTCCTCTCCATCGCCGACACGGTGACGGAACACAGCCCCGGCGGCTCCCTGCAGGTGTCGCTGGCCGACTACGTCGAATTCTTCAATACGCCCCTGGCTGTCCGCAACCTGGCCTTTAGCCTGCGCATCACGGCAGTTACCGTCGCGGTGCTCTTTCTGGCGGGGTTTCCAATCTCGCTCTACCTGCGCTTCACCCATGGCCGCCTTGGCAATCTCATCCAGATGCTGGCGCTCTTTCCCCTCTTCGTTCCGGGCATCATCGCCGCCTACGCACTCATCCGGTTCATTGGAGACAATGGTTGGCTGGAGCGCTTCCTGCACCTTCTGTTCGGCTACGAAGGATTCACTTCACCGTACCTGCGCCCGGCCGGGATCGTCGTGGGCTTGGCCTGGGAGGGCATCTCCATCACGGTCCTGATTCTGACCGCGGGTCTGAGTCAGATCCCCGACTCCCTCCTGGAGACCGCCACGGACGTGGGCGCCAACCGCTGGCAGTCCTTCTGGCGCATCACCATGCCGTTGATGAAGCGCTCCGTGCTCATCGTGCTGACCCTGAACTTCCTGACGGTCTTCGGCTCCTTCACGATCCCCTATCTGCTGGGACCGGCATCGCCTGAAATGATGGGACCCTACATGCGGCGCACGTTCTACGATGCCAACCTCCCCAGTCGGGCCCAGGTACAGGCGGTGATCACGTTCCTGATCAGCGCCGTTATCAGCCTGCTGTATGTCCGGTCCGTGGTTAGTCAGAAGGTGGAGGAAGAGAGTTGAAGTCCCACCCCCGGACACTACCCTCGCATGGCAGGTAACGCTACGACAACCATGCGCAGTATGGTTGGACGGAGCCTGCGCCTCGTCGCGGGCCGGCCTTGGTTTGGCATCTGTCTGTTGCTTCTCCTGGCGTTGGTCATTCTGGGACCCATGCTGAACGTCTTTCTTTGGGCGTTCACGCGCAACTGGGCCTATCCCTCGCTCCTGCCCACAGTCTGGAGCATCGAGTTCTGGGATGATACCTTCGCCCGCGCGGACATCCTCGAAGGGTTCATCGCCAGCGTCTGGATTTCACTGATCGTGACCGGTCTGTCCGCGGTCATTTGCCTGCCGGCCGCCTACGCCTTTGCGCGCATGCAGTTTCCCGGACGAACCTTCCTGCTGCTGTCCTTTCTGGCCACCAATGCATTTCCCCGGTTTGGTCTCTACATCACAATTGCCGTAATTTTCTTCCGTCTGCGCCTGATCGGGACCGTGCCGGGAGTGGTCCTGATCCAACTGGTAAACACGCTGCTGTTCATGATCTGGATTCCGACCGCCGCCTTTCAGGGAGTGGATCGCGCCCTGGAGGAAGCCGCACTGGATGTCGGGGCATCCCCGCTGCGCGTGTTTCTGCAGGTTACGCTGCCCCTGGTGGCCCCCGCCTTGGCTGCCGCACTCTTGTTAACCTTCATCGGTACGTTCTACGAAACCCAGGGAGCGCTGCTGGTAGGGGTTCCCGAAGTCCGAACCCTGCCGGTGGTCATGATCCGCCTCATCAACAACCAGGTGATTGTGCAGTACGGTGCCATCCTCTCGGTAGCTTTGTGGGTCCCGTCCCTGCTCCTGCTCATCTTCGCCCAGCGCGTACTGCGGGGCAACACCATCGCCTCGGGATTCGGCGTTTGAGACTATGGCTACGTTGAAACTGCACTCGCTGGTCAAGCGGTTTGGCGACGTGACTGCCGTCAACGGAGTTGATCTATCGGTGGAGAACGGAGAATTCCTGTGCCTGCTGGGCCCTTCCGGATGCGGCAAGACCACGGCCTTGCGTATGATTGCCGGTTTTGAGAACCCGACGGCGGGAGACATCTTCATCGACGGCATGCCTGTCACGGCCATGCCTCCCAATCGGCGCCCCACCGCCATGGTGTTTCAGCAGTACACGCTCTGGCCCCACATGTCCGTGTTCCAGAACATCGCCTATGGCTTACGTCTTCGTCGGCTGGCGCGCGCTGTGGTTGAGGAGAAGGTGGCGGACGGACTGGACCTGGTAGGCCTTGCCGGGTACGAAAAAAGATTGCCGTCCCAGCTCTCGGGCGGTCAGCAGCAGCGTGTGGCCTTGGCACGGGCGCTCGTCCTGGAACCCAAAATTCTCCTGCTGGATGAACCGTTCAGCAGTCTGGACGCCGCGTTGCGCGTGCGTCTCCGGGAGGAACTGCTGCGGATTCAGCGCCAATTGGGCATCGCCACGATTTTTGTGACGCACGACCAGGAGGAAGCCCTGAGCCTGGCGGACCGCATTGCCCTTATGCAGCTGGGCAACATCGTGCAACTTGACACGCCCAGCGAACTGTACGCGCATCCCCGCAACCTGTTCGCCGCCGAATTCATCGGGGCGATGAACCTTCTGCCGACCCATCCGTCGGATCCCACCCTCGGCCTTGACCCGCGCACCCTTTCGCTGCCTCCGGGCATGCAGGGGAATGCTTCCCTGACCGTGGCGATTCGACCGGAGGACTTTCAGGTGACGGTACCCTCCGAGCCAGGCATGTGGACCGGGGAAGTGGAACAGACAATGGACATGGGGCACTACCGCAAGGTGCTGGTGACCCTGGCCGGCGCGTCCGCACCTGTCAAGGTGTTCATGGCCAAGTCAATGGAAGTCCGTGAACGACAGACGATTGGACTGACGCCACTCCGCTATCTGGTGTACGCGGAAGAAAGCGAGCCGGTCGAGGTTGTCCCCGACAGACCAATGCCACAAGCCTGAGACAAGCCTGAGACGTTCAGCCGCCCGTCGTGGGGGGTGGTCGAACTGGAGTTGCTCCTCACCCCGTGGACATTCCTCCCGGCCGGCGGGAGTAGTCAGTGACCGGCACCCCAAGCGTGGGCAGCAACGCGTACGCAAGTCGAGGCCAACACACTTGACATCGGAAGGTCTTCGGTCACGCTGCTTCGAGCCGACGCACCCGGTGCATGATCCCTTACCGAAACACGCAGTGCAGACCATTCGGGCTTGGGATGACCACCCGGTCCTGCCGCACCGGATGAGTGTGGCCTCCTGTGCGCGGCAGGGAATCCAGGCCGGACCCATCCCCTCGTCAGAATTTCATCCGGATTCCGGAACGCCGTTCCGGGCTTGCCGCAACCCAAAACGGCATCATGTTCCCCTTACTTGTGGCACTCAGTAGATACACTTTAGACCATGCCCCACTCTTGTTCACGGGTCGTTGAGCACCCCCAACGGGATC
>JAPPAJ010000393.1 GCA_026705565.1 Caldilineaceae bacterium
AACGTCACCACTTACCAACAACTGGTAACATCATAGTTGAATCACCCTCGAGAGTCAAGGTGCCTCATGTGTCCAAGAGCCGCTATCAGTGTCGGGGCGGATTGGACTTGCCAAGACTATTGGTCAAGGACACGGAAATGCTCGGAGGCTGGCTGAAGTTCGCCGCGACGAGCCCTTTGGATTTTCCGGTGACAACATTGGCATCGCGAGAATGTGGCGCCATACGATTGCGGACCACCATGGATTCCCGAGTGTCACCGCCGACTCCAGGGCAATCGCAAGATTGTGTTGCGGGAGTGCTTGTCTAGATCGGGGCTCCTTGTTGACACCATGGAGTTTCCCTCATGGCCCCGTGTCTGGCCGCGTCCCTGCGGAGTTGTCTGGAGGAGGTGTCGGATCCCCGCAGCGCCCATGCCCGCAGGCACCCGCTTACGTCCGTTCTCTTCCTGGCCCTGACCGCCGTCATCGGCGGTGCCGACACCTGGGTGGAGGTGGAGGAGTTTGGTCAGGACCACCGCGCCTGGTTCGAGCGGTGGCTGTGCCTGCCGCACGGCATCTCTTCCCACGATACCTTTGGCCGGGCCTTTGCCCTCCTCGACCCGGAGCAGCCGGGGTGGGGTTTGCCCGGTGGGTGCAGAGCCTGCACGGCCTGCTCACCGGTCAGGAGGTGGTCCTGGACGGCAAGACCGCCCGGCGCTCGCACGACCGAAGTCACGGTCGGTCGGCCCTGCACACGGTCAGCGCCTACGCCGGTGAGAGCCGGTTGGTGCTGGCCCTGCTGGACTTGGCGGGTGCCACCATCACCCTGGATGCCCTCGGTTGCCAGAAGGAACTGGCTCGGTACATCCGGTCGCAACAGGCCGACTATGTGCTGACCGTCAAGGAGAACCAGCCGGCACTGCGGCCGCCCTGCCTGTCCACGCCTTCCGGGTGTCGCTGGTCACCTACGGGAAATCCCGCCATCAGGCCGAAGCTCTCATCGGCGACGCCGTGGCCACCGTGGTGGCCTACGCCCGCGCGGCAGGCAAGCCCGTCGTCATCGAGCGGCTCGACTTTCGGCAGAATAAAGCTGCACTGGAGGGCGAGTCGCGCAGGTACAGCCGGATGCTGTCATCTTTCAGCTACGGCAAGGTCAAGGCCTGCTTCCTCTCCCGCGGCTACCGGGAGGGCGTGGAGGTACGCCAAGTCAACCCGGCCTTCAGTTCGGTGATTGGCCGGGTGAAGTTCATGGAACGTTATGGGCTCAGCGTCCACCAGGCAGCAGCCCTGGTGCTGGCCCGACGTTGGCTCGGCTGTTCCGAACGTATCCCGCGCCGACGGGTGGCCCCCGTCGGCGATGGCGTCCAGGTCGCCATCGCCGTACCCGCGAGGAAACGGGTGAAGCACGTGTGGACGTACTGGGGTGCGGTTTCGGGGCAGCTGGGACCGGCGCTTGCAGCGCAACATCGGCTGGGGAGGCGGAGTGGCCCCCCAATCCGGTTCCGGCTGCCCGGAGGGTGGCTTGAGCGGGGATCAGCTCGGTGTTCCTTGGCGGGATTCCAGGGCGGAGCCGCCTTGCACTGTTGGGGCGACGGCGCGGCCCGAACCGCGTCTCCGGGAATGGCTGACGACGGTTTGCCACCCAAGTCAACCATTTTTACAACGGTACGGACGCCTTGCATTGCAGGGCATCCGACATCCCTTGCCACCGTGCTGGAATACCGGCAGGACGTGTGGTGGCTTCCTCTCAATGGTCGGGCGGCGACGCAGAGCGTCCCAGGGATGCTTAGGACCTATTCAGCCTGGTTACCCTGCCCCCAATCAGCCATTCGGCCACATACAGGTTGCCGTTGGCATCCGCAGCCAAACCGTGAGGACTGTTGAACTTGCCCGTTTCCAGGAGGCTCGTGCGTACTGACTGCCCTGATTCGTTCACATTGTTGGGCCAGCCCTCAACGTCACACACCTGCTGGTTGTCACCGATGTGCGTGAGCAGTTCATCGTTCTTGTCGACGACCGTGAGGCGCGCTCGAAGCTCGGCAATGATCATCAGATCGCCATGTGCTGCGAAACAGCTGGGCAATGTCAGAAAATCGTCGCCAAACATCCGCCTGAAGCCACCCTCCGTGTCGTAGACCTGTACACGGTTGTTGGCCCTGTCCGCCACGTAGAGCTCCGGCTCGGACTTGCGAAAATCTATGAAAACGCCGTGCGGGCAATCGTAGGCCCCGGCTCCCTCCTCGCCGTTGATGCTGCTGACATGCTCGCCGCCCTTCGTGAACCTGTGGACATGGTACGCGCCGTACCCATCGGCCACCCAGATGTCGCCGTTGCCACCGAATCGCTCCTCGTTCACGGCGATGTCTGTGGGGGAGTAGCGTTTGTCGTTGTACACAGGAAGGGGAGGCGTCTCCAGCCTCATGACCACTTCACCGTCCAATGTTGTCTTGAATACCTGACCGGGAGCATCGCCCACGCCCGGAGGGTTTTGGTAACCATGAAGGTGGTGATTCTTGCCGCCGTGGTCCACAATCCACAGGTACTCGACTCCGCCCTCGTTGACGAGGGTGATTCCATGTCCCTCGGCAAAGTCGCCGCGCCACGAGGAAATCAGGTTACCGTCCCCGTCGAAGGTCAAGATTTCCGGTTCGCCGGGGTGGCAGGTCAAAACGTTTCCCGATTGCGAGACCACAATGCCCGGATGCGCCCACCCCTTGCGTGAGCTGTCACTCTCGGGAAGCTTGGCCCAGTTGTCGATCCAGTTGTATGAATGCTCTTCGCTTCCTACCCGCATGAAACAATCTCCTGTACTTGCTTTTCTCTTAGTTAAATTCCAAGTGCAGCTGTCTTAGCGCCTGCCTGCGCTTGAGGCGCGCCTACCGTTCCTGAACATGCAGGGGGACGCTTCGCGGCACGAGTGATCACACCCGTGCCGAGGGGATGCCGTGGGCGTGATGCCGCACCACATCCCCTGTTTTTTTGCGTACGTGCTGACCGGGAACGAACCAGCGCGTTCCGGTTATGGTTTCAGGATGACCTTGGTGTACCCGTCGATGCGCTGGTCGAACTTGTGATAGGCATCGGCGGCATCGTCCAACGGCACCTCGTGGGACACTACGAAGCTGGGAGTGGCCTTGCCGGATATGATGAGGTCGCGCAAGTAGGCGTTGTACTGCTTCACGTTGCATTGACCCGTCCCCAGCTTCAGACCCTTCTCAAAGAGCTTTCCGAAGTTGATGGACAGAGAGCCCTGCTTGGCGCCCTCGTCCACTCCACCGGGATCCGATGGCACATACAGGCCTGGAATGCCCATGATCCCCGTGGGATTGATCAGGTCGATCATCTGATTCAGGACCACGTTGGGAATCTCTTTCTGCTCGCCTCCGGCGGCGGACGATCCTTGCGCAGCGGCCTGATAGCCCACGGCGTCGACCGTCTTGTCCACACCGTCGCCATTGCGCATGTCCCTGATCTGCTCCACCGGATCGCCGTCATCGAAGTTGATGGGAATAGCGCCGATTTCGCTGGCCTTGTCCAGTCGCTCCTGCACGTGATCGATGGAATAGATCTCCGCCGCTCCTCTGATGACGCAGCTATAGACGGCCATCAGGCCGACTGGTCCCGCGCCCCACACGGCGACGCTCTCGCCGGGACTCACGTCGGCTAGCTCAGTGCCGTGATAGCCCGTGGGGAAAATGTCCGCCAGAAGAGAAAAATCCCACTCGAGCGCATCCCCGGCCGGAAGAGGCAGACAGTTGAAGTCCGCGTAAGGCACCTGGATTAACTCGGCTTGCCCGCCGCGCCATGGTCCCATTGCCACGTATCCATACGCGCCGCCGGCAAATCCAGGGTTGACCGTGAGGCAGAAACCCGTAAAACCCCGCTGGCAGTTCTTGCAGAAGCCGCAGCCGACGTTGAACGGCATCACGACCCTGTCGCCTACGGACAATGTTTTCACAGCGGACCCGACATCTTCGACTACGCCCATGTTCTCGTGTCCGAAGACGATGCCCGGTTCGGCCGCAGTTCGACCTTCATACATGTGCAGGTCGGAGCCGCAGATGCAACTCGACGTAATCTTGACGATTACGTCATTCGGATGTTTTATCTCGGGATCGGGAACTTCCTCTACGGCAACGCTGAACGGACCCTGGTACACGACGGCTTTCATGGTGACCTCCCCATTGCCTCTTCGACTGCCAACTATGCGGTCGATCTCTTAAGTCAGCGAGTGTATCAGGCTACAACATTTTTGTCTAACGCCGAATCGACCCTAGAAGTGGGTGATTGGAGGCCTGGTCAGATCAGCCGCATTCCAATCTGGATTGCACCGGTTCTGGGCAGGATGGGGGCTTCCTTCCGCCCTGGAGTCCCGCTCATGGCCGACCTGCCTCCGTCCCCCTGGTGTCGCTGCTGACCGAGGTCGACAATCCCCGTCGTCCCCAGGCCCGGCGACATGCCTTGGAGGCCATTCTCCTGATCGCCACCCTGGTCGTCATCTGCGCTGCCGACAACGGGACCGAGGTCGAGTTTTTCAGTCTCCAGAAGCAGATCTGGCTGGAAACCTTCCTGGACCTGCCGCACGGCATCTCCTCGCACGATACCTTCGGGCGTGTCTTCTCGGCCTGCTGTTTCCGGCCCGGTTGGAAGCCTGCTTTGCCGCGTGGGTGCAGTCTCTGGCCGCGACGCTGCAGGACGAGATTGTGGCCGCGGACGGCAAGACGACCCGGGGTTCGTACGACCAGGCCCGGCGCGTGTCGCCCCTGCATCTGCTCAAGGTCCTGTCAAATTGGAATGCGATTGCCCTGAGGCACAACTGCACCTGCGATTACAATAGAGACAGTCCGGACCCAACCGAACCCCAATCCCCTCGCGAAACTGGCCTCCGGCACAGGATGCGTTGGGTCCCCACGGGATTCCGGTTCCGGCTGACACACCATCAACAAGACCCACATGGAAATTACAGGCGACGTACATCTGGACTATCCGCAGGAGGACGTGTGGAACGCCCTCATGGACCCCGAGTTCGTGGCCAAGGTGATTCCGGGGTGCGACTCCCTGACCCCCAAGGACGATCCCGATACCTTCGCGTCGGACCTGAGAATCAAGATTGGCCCCATCCGGGGCAAGTTCAAGGCGGATGTGGTGCGCCATGGAGTTGAACCCATGGATCGGTTTGTCCTGGACGTAAGCGCCAAGGGCCCCACCGGTTTCATGGGAGGATCGGGCCGCATCGAACTGGAACCGGACGGCACCGGCACGGTGTTGCGGTATGCCTGCACCGTCAACGTCGGCGGGCGCATTGCCCGCGTCGGACAGCGTTTGGTCTCCACCGCCACCAAGACCGTCATCAACCGCAGCCTGGACGGATTCCGGGATGAACTGGATGCAGCCCTGCGGGCGCGGGTCGGAACCGAATGAGGGGAAGAGACCGCCCATGGGTAGCGTGCCGTCTGTTTGCACGCCACACGCATGTATTGCCGGCCGAAGCACCAAGTAGCGGTGGGGAGGTGAATTGACGTACTGACCGGATAGTTGAGTTTGTTGCCAACCAACGAAGGGGGTTTGGTTATGGGTGTGAGCATTTCCTTGAACATCAACGGCGAAGCCCGTAGTCTCGACAATGTCGAGCCGCGGCTGTTGCTGGTGGATTTGATCCGGGAGGAACTTGGTCTGACCGGCACCAACATCGGGTGCGACACGTCGCAGTGCGGAGCCTGCACCGTTCATATGGACGGCCTGGCCGTGAAGTCCTGCACCGTGCTGGCCGTCCAGGCCGATGGATCCGATGTGGTAACGATCGAAGGCATGGCCGAGGACGGCCAGCTGACTGCCATGCAGCAGGCCTTCTGGGACGAGCACGGCCTGCAGTGCGGTTATTGCACCCCGGGGATGATCATGGCCGGCGTCAAGCTGGTCGAGGGCAATCCAGACATCTCCGACGAGGAGATCCGGCATGGTCTGGAAGGCAACATCTGCCGTTGCACCGGGTATCAGAACATCGTCAAGGCGATGAAAGTAGCGGCCCAGGCCGCTGCCTAACGCGGAGGAGGTGAATTCATGGCCAAATTCGTTGGCAAGAGTTTCAAGAGAGTCGAGGATCCCCGTTTCCTGCAGGGACAGGGGAAGTACGTTTCCAACCTTCAGCGTCCGGGCATGGCCTATGTGGCGATTGCGCGCAGCCCGCACGCCCACGCCGATATCAAGGGCATCGACGCGTCGGCCGCCCTGGAATTGGACGGCGTGGTCGCCGTGTTCACGGGCCAGGACCTGATTGACGGAGGCGTTGGCCAGCTGCCATGCGGCTGGGTCGTTCCCGATTGCAAGATCCCCGAGCGCTGGCCCGTTGTGCCGGACCGCGCCCGTCACGTGGGAGATGCCGTGGCCGTGGTGGTGGCGGACAACCCCTATGTGGCCGAGGATGCCCTGGAGCTGATCGAGGTCGACTACGAACCGCTGCCCGTGTCCATGGGCGCGCGTGCCACGACCGAGTATCGGGCCCAGCAGCTTCACGCCGAGATTCCCAACAACACGGCCTATTCCTGGGCCCTGGGGGATGAGGACGGCATGCGCCGGGCGTTTGTCGAGGCCGCACATATCGTGGAACTGGACCTGATCAATCAGCGGCTGATTCCCAATGCCATGGAGCCTCGGGCCTGCATGGCCGAATGGGACAACACCACGGAGGAAATGACGGTCTGGACCACCAGCCAGAATCCCCATCCCATTCGCCTGCTGTTGTCCGGCTTCACGCTGGGCATTCCGGAGAACAAGCTGCGAGTGATTTCGCCGGACGTGGGCGGTGGTTTCGGGAGCAAGATTTTCCACTATCCCGAGGAAATCATCGTGCCTTGGGTGGCACGCAAAATCAACCGGCCCGCGAAGTGGGTGGCCACCCGTTCCGAATCCTTCATGACCGATTCGCAGGGTCGGGACCATGTGACCAACGTCCGGATGGCGATGGACGCGACGGGCACCATTACCGGCCTCCATGTGCAGACCTGGGCGGACCAGGGTGCCTACCTGTCGACGTTCGCGCCCCTGATCCCCACGGCCCTTTCCATCACCCTGTTTTCCGGCCTGTACAAGATTCCGGGCATTTGGGGCGAAATGAAGGGCACGCTGACCAATACGGTTCCGGTGGATGCCTACCGGGGTGCCGGGCGGCCCGAAGCCTCCTATTTGCTGGAGCGCATTGTGGAAAAGGGAGCCCAGAAGATGGGCATGGACCCGATCGCCTTCCGGCGTCACAACCTGATTCCGGCCGACGAGTTCCCGTACCAGACGCCGGTTGCGTTCCAATACGACAGCGGCAACTACCAGGGACTGTTCGACAAGCTGGAGGAGATATCCGGCTATGGCGATCTGCGCGAGGAGCAGAAGTCCAAGCGAGCCGAAGGCAAGCTCTGGGGCGTGGGTGTCTCGGGCTGCATTGAGGCCAGCGGCCCGGCCCCGTCCGCGGTGGCCGGCAGCCTGGGCAGTGCCGTGGGCTTTTGGGAAAGTGGCACCGTGCGTGTCCATCCCACCGGCAAGGTTACGGCCCTGACCGGTTCCCACGCACACGGCCAGGGACACGAGACCACCTTTGCCCAGATCTTGGCGGACGAACTGAACATCCCCCTTGAGGACATCGAGGTGGTGCACGGCGATACCGGCCGCGTTCCGTTTGGGATGGGCACCTATGGCAGCCGCAGTGCTGCGGTGGGCGGCAGTGCGCTGGTCCGCAGTGCCACGCGCGTCCGTGAGAAGATGACCAAAATCGCGGCCCACCAGATGGAGTCCCGGCCGGAGGATGTGTATTTCGACGACGAAACCGGAAACATCCGGGTTCAGGGCGCGACCGACGAAGGGATGACGTTTTTCGAAGTGGCGCTGGCAGCCTATACGGCCCACGATTTGCCGCCCGACATCGAACCCGGGCTGGAGGAGACGGCGTTCTTCGACCCGTCCAACTTCACATTCCCCAACAGTGCCCACATAGCCGTAGTCTCCATTGATCGCGAGACCGGCGAAGTGACGCTGGAGAAGTACTTCGGTGTGGACGACGTGGGCAACGTCATCAATCCGATGATTGTGGATGGCCAGCTGGTGGGCGGTGTGGCCCAAGGCGTTGGTCAGGCCCTGTGGGAGCACGGCATCTACGGCGAGGATGGCCAGCTGCTGACCGGCTCCATGATGGACTACGCCATGCCGCGGGCCGATCGGTTCCCGCAAATCGAGACGGACCGCATCGAGACCCCTTCACCGACCACTCCCCCGGGCGTGAAGGGTGCGGGTGAAATG
>JAPPAJ010000287.1 GCA_026705565.1 Caldilineaceae bacterium
GACCAGCACCAGCAGGAGACATACGCCGCCCAGGACCACCGAGGGATTGGCCCGCGCCTTGGCGGCCAGGCGCGCCCAGACGGTTGTGGCAGCGGCCGCGGAGTCAACCATGGCGGAACCTGCGCGGATGGCGGTACGGACCGGGATTGCAACCGGGACTCATGTTCGGCGCTCCCGGATCAAGGCCACCAGGCCGCCAATCATCATGACAATGGCGATGAGCACCCCCTGCAGAATCTGGGCATTGTTGGGGTTGATGCCCATGGCGCTCAGGATGGGATTGAGCATGATCAGAATCATGCCGGCGGCTACCACGCCCAGAACCAGCCCGGTGCCTCCGGTCAGGGCAATTCCGCCCAGCACAACGGCCGCCACGCTGTTGAGCGTGGCATTGGCCCCCACGCTGAACCGCGGGTCTCCGGTACCCGTGATGGCAACGGTGGCCAGGCCTGCCAGTGCCGCCAGCGCGCCGCCCAAGGCATAGGAGGCCACCTTGGCCCGGGTCACGCCCAGTCCGGCCAACGAAGCGATGTTGGAGTCGCTGCCGACGGCATACATGGACAGGCCCAGCCGGGTGCGTCGCGACAACAGGAATACGGCGGTCGCCGGAATGATCATCATCAGGACCGGCAGAACATAGGTGCCGCCGATGCCCGATTCGGAACCTGTGAACAGCCACCGGAACCGGGGAGCCGTGCCGCCGCCCGGCGAAGGCAGGATCCACAGGGCCAAGCCCGACCAGATGTAGCTGGTGGCCAAGGTGACCACAATGTCCGGCACCCCCGAGATGCGGATTACGTAGCCGGTCATGCCGTTGAGGAAGGCGACAAGGCTGATCAAAAGGAGGGCGATCACCACAACGGCCCCGAAGGGCTGGTCCGCCATGAAACGGGCCGCAATCGCGTTGCTCAGCAGCAGCAGGGCCCCCAGCGACAGGTCGATGCCGCCCGCGATCACGATGATGGCCTGCCCCAGCGCCAGGTAGACCAGGGGTAGGCTGTTCTTGCTGATGGATGTGATCTGGAACTCCCCGAACCGGGGAATGAGGTTGGCATACCAAATCAGAAGGGCCAGCAAAAGCAGCCAGACGCCCAGGGTCCAGCCACTGCGGGACAGGATCAGACCGGCCCTGTTGAATACGGCTGTGGCGCGGCTATCCCGGTTCATGCAAGGGGTAATGGGCCAGGGTCAGACGAGTCCGTGGGCCGCGGTCAGGAGAGAGGCTTCCGTGGCCTGGGCCGCCACCTGTTCATCGACGATCAGGCCATTGTGCATGACCAGCACGCGATCACAAACCAGCGGGATTTCAGCCAGTTCGCTGGTGTACAGGAAGATGGCCGCACCATCCGTCGCCAGTTTGCGCAGGAGAGCATAAATCTCTCCCTTGGTTTGAATATCGATGCCACGGGTTGGGTCAAAGCACAACAGCGTGCGGAAGCCCGAGACCAGCCACCGGCCGATGGCCACTTTTTGCTGGTTGCCGCCTGACAGCCGCCGTACCTGAGCGGCAGCCCTGGTGTCGATCGACAGGCTATCGATGGCGTTGGCAGCCCGAGTGCGTTCATCGGCCGGCAGGCCCAGCCACTGCCGGATGCGCGTGATGAGGGTTACGACCAGGTTTTGGTACACCGGCAGACTGGGCAGCAGGGCCTGTAGACGGTCTCCCGGAATGAGGACCACCCCCTGTCGCACCGCATCGGCCGGCGACAGGAATCGGCAGGGATTGCCGTCCACCAGGATCCGGCCGGCACTGGGGCGTCTCTCTCCGCACAGGATGTCGAACACCCGTTCCTGCCCTTGGCCCTCCAATGCCACCAGGCCCAGGACCTCGCCCCGGCGAACGGTAAACGAGACTTGGCGGACCGTCTCCCCGGAGGCCAGTTCCTCCACGGCAAAGACGGTTTCGGCGTCTGCAGGCGTTGGGGCTGTGGTGCCAGTCGGCGTGTCGGGTGCAAGGTCCACCGGAGATCCCAGCATGGCATGAACCAGTTCCTGTTGCGTGATGCCACCGACTTCCAGCTCGGCCACATTGCGCCCGTCACGCAGAATGGTCGCCGTATCGCAAATGCGCATCACCTCGGCCAAGCGATGGGTGATGAGCACGACGGAGGCTCCGTCGGACTTCAGCCGGTCAAGCAGTTCGAACAGTCTCTCGGCCTGATCCGCGGTCAGGGCGGCGGTGATCTCGTCCAGCAGCAGGATTTTGGGATTCAGCGCCAGGGCGCGGGCGAGATCCACCAGGCGCAGAATGTCCAGGGGTAGGTCCCGGACCATGCGGTCCCGGTCCAGCGAACCCAGATCGAATTCGTCCAGCCACTGTTCAAAGGTGGCCGGATCGGTTTGGCTCAGCCGCAGGTTCTGGGCAATGGTCAGATCCCGGATCAGGGCCGGGTCCTGAAAGACCGTGGCAATGCCGCCCCGCATTGCCTCGACCGGAGTCCGGAAGGTGGAGGTCTTGCCCTCCACCTCCAGCATTCCCCTGTCCGCCGGATGGACTCCGGCCAGGATGCGGACCAGAGTGCTTTTGCCAGCGCCGTTGGCACCCAGCAGGGCGTGGATCTCGTGGCGGCGCACGGTCATGTCGACCGCTTCCAGCGCCACCACGGATCCATACGCTTTGGCCACGCCCGATATGGTCAGCAGCGGGGATGGCCTGTTCATGTCAATTCGGGACGTGGGCGTCTGCTATTCGCCGGGTGCCTTGCAGGCGGAGACATCCGCGCTGCCGTTGTAGTGGGTAAACGGTTCGATGTCGACGTACGTGCTCCATCCGACCTGTTCGTCCGGGGCGTAGATGGCGTTCAGGCCGTCGGTGTTGTCGGTCGCGAAGACCTTGGGGGTCAGGATGGTTTCGTGCGGCGGGTTGTTGCCGAGGAGCGCGTCGATCGCAATCGAAGTGCCCACCGCGCCGATGGCGGGTGGGTTGGTGACCGCGGCCCCGACCAGGCCCTCATCGGCCAAGTCCAGCAACTGTGCCACAAAGCCGTTGTTGTCGGCACCCACAATCGGGACGAAGGGCTTGTCCGCCACCTGGAACTGCTCGACCACCGGGTAGTCGATGCCCGAAGTCCAGATGCCGTCGATTTCCTGCGTGGTGATCAGGTCGAGAGCCTGTTGGGCACCTGTGGACGGGTCCCAGCCGGTGAAGGTGGACGCCACCACCTCGATGTCCGGATAGTTGGCCAGCGCCTCCATGAACCCGTTGTGGCGGTCCGTGTCGGCCGGCACGCCGTCGATGCCGCGCATTTCCACGACCTTGCCCGATCCGCCCAGGGTCTCGAAGAGCCATTCGGCTCCCAGCCGGGCGTAGGCGGTCTGGTCGTTGGTGGCCACATAGGCTCCCTCGGCAGTGACGGCCTGATCGACTGCCACCACGACAATGCCTTGGGCGATCGCCGCCTCAATCACGGCGTTCAGTCCCTCGCGATCAGTGGGGTTGAGGATGATGGCGTCAACGCCCTGGGAGATCAGTCCTTCCAGATCGGCGATTTGTTCGGTCGGGCCGCCGTTGCGATTGACCACGATCACTTCGTCCACCATGCCGCTGGCGGTTGCTTCCGCCTTGATGGCACAGATCATCTGCTCGCGCCAGCCATTGCCCACCAGGGTGTTGCTGACGCCGATGACGAAGCCGCCGTCAGGCATCTCCTCGTCGTGAGTGTGGTCTGCACCATCTTCGTGGGTGTGTTCATCGGCCGCCATCGGCAGGGCACAGCCGGCGGCCGCCAGGGCGACGACCATCAGCAAACCGAGGAGCAGGAACAGTTTGGATTTGACTCGCATGTGTCGAATCTCCATTGAATTGAGATAACGCCGTGCAACCAAGGACCGAATTCGATTCGGCCAACGATAGGCCTTTGGAAAGGCCGTATTCGATCCGCGGTTGCGGTTCAGCATAGCACTTGGGCCTTACCGATGTTTCGTCCCCGGGACCGGGGGCTCCAGATTACACCGTGAAGCAGGTTTCCGGCGGTGTGGGGTCCGTCGGCCATCGGATCGGCTGGGAGAGTCGATCCGTTCCATTCGCTCCGATGGGTTGCGGGCCTGGAATGTCAGGTGCAAAAGAGAAGCAGTTGGTTCCGCTGCGTCAACGGTCCCCGACAACATTCAGGCTCATCGAGACGCGGGCCGTGGTCGATCGAAATCCCAGGGCCAAATTCAACTGCAGCATGGGGTTGTCTTCTTCGTTGAAGGTCTCGATTTGCCGGAACCCCATGGCGACCGCCGCGTTGATGGCTGTGGTCTTGAGCGCCGTGGCCACGCCATGCCGACGCCAGGTTGGGTGTACACCCGTGACATGCGTCTCAAGGCGGTACGCCTCGGGAGCCGGCTTCCAAAAGCCGGTTACCCCGATCCAGGATCCGGTCGCCTCCTCGATTGCAATCCAGCGCAGGTCGGGCGAGAACCGCGGGGAGCCAAGGGGATGCCGCACGAACTCCTCCAGCGAGGTGCCGGGATCGGGATGCAGGGATGGAATGTCCTGCCTGATCGCGGAGTCCATGTGCCAGTACCGGGTTTGCCAGTCCGGCATGTTTGGGAACAGGTCCTGTAGATTGTGGATTGCGATTCCTTGTGCCACAGCCTTGGCAAGGCCGGCTTGGCCAAGCGTTGGATCCCAAGTGCCAAGATCCAGGCTTGATACCGGTTCCCGCATCGCGACCTCGAATCCCCGCTTGCATAGGAAGTGCAGCGCGGCCGAGCGGCTCTCCAGCGTTCGGGCTGTCACCTTGGTGAACCGTTGCGTCAGCGCGGCAGTGTTCCACACCCGGTCATAGAGGAGTGTCCCCAGGCCCCGGTTTCTCCAGTCCGGATCGACCATCATGTGTAGGTGGAACACATCCGGTCGGCCACTCCAGAATGCCTGGCCAAGCGCGGCGTAGCCGATCAGGTGTCCGTTTCGGCATTCAAGGGTGCGCTCCACCCACCAACTGTCTGCCGGAGTCGACCGGTGCACATGCTCTTGCAGTGCGGCTGTGGTGGGCTCTTCCGGCTGGGCGCGATTGTGCAGTTGTGCCAACGCCTCCCAATCCGGCTGGCCGGGAACAAAGGGTCGCAACCTGCATCCGCGGAGACTGGCTGGGCCTGCCGTCGGATCTTCAGCCATGGTCCGCCAGCGTCAGTTGCCATCCCAACCAGGCCGGCTTGGCCTTGAAGCCCAGCATTAGATTGATTTGGAACATCGGGTTGTTTTCCTCGTTGTCCGTGATAACCCGCCGAACTCCCCTGGCCCGAGCCTGTCTCAGGGCTTTCAACTTTAGGGCCGTGGCCAGTCCCTTGCGCCGCCACGGCCGCGTGACGCCCGTTAGCCCGGTGCCGCCGACCTCCGGATGGTTGGGATCGATATATAGTTCCGAAATGCCGACCCATTCGTCACCGTGGACCGCCACGTGCGTTACGTCCGGCGAGAATCCCGGATTGCCGACATGCTGGCGGATGAACGTCTCCAGTGTGCGCGGACTGAACGGATCGGGAGTTGGGACATCCTGCATGATGGCAGTGTCGAGCTGCCAGTGCCGTTCCTGCCAGTTGGGATAATCCCGGGCCAGATCCTCCAGGCTGGCCAGCCGGAGGCCGCTGGCCTCGGCCTGTTGGATCTTGTGAACGAACGGAGTTTCGTCGAAGGCAGGCAGGTCCAACTCCGAGATGGGTTCTCGGATGACTACTTCAAAACCTCTCTCCCTGAGAAAGTCGTTGGCGAAGGATTTGTCTTCCTGCGAGCCGGTAATCAGGCGGTGCACTGGTCCGCGTGCACGCGCCATTGCCTCAAGATCCGCGTACATCCGCGTACCGATGCCCTGGTTGAGAAAATCCGGATCCACGTCGACACACAGGTGAACCTTGCCCTCCTGCAGCGACCAGAACGGTTCGCCCACGGTGCCCAGTGCCGCAAACTTGCCGTCGACTTCGGCCACGCGCTTCCGCCACCAAACCTTGGGTCTGCTGTCATCGTCCCAACGCAGGGTTTCAACCGACGCTGGTTCGTCCGGATAGATTTTCTCCATCAGGATACGGAGCGCCTGATAGTCGTCGTCATCGAATCTGAAGTCGCGGATTAACATGGCAATATCCGTTGTACCTGAACGCAATGGACGGTAAGGGGCGGGACGGCAGGCGGGCACTCTCCCAAATCCGCGCAACGGACAGGGGAGCCGCCGTGGCAGACGGCCGCAGGTCCCGAAGCTGCGGCCGTGTCCCCGGTTGCCGGCACGAACCCACCGGCACCGCGGTCCGGGACCGGGATTGGGAGCCGCGGTTCAGTCATCCCCGGCCAGCTTCAATTGCCAACCCAGCCAGGCCGGCTGGGCCCGAAAACCGAGCATCAGATTGATTTGAAACATCGGGTTGTTTTCTTCGTTGTCCGTTATCACCCGCCTGACACCTTTGGCCTTGGCCCTCCGTAGCACCTTCAACTTGAGGGCGGTGGCCAAGCCCTTGCGCCGCCACGGCCGTGTGACTCCCGTCAATCCGGTGCCGCCGACCTCCGGATGGTTGGGGGGGATGTACATTTCCGACATGCCGGCCCATTCCTCGCCGTGGACCGCCACGTGGGAGGTGTCGGGCGTGAACGCGGGATTCTCGACCTTTTGTCGGAGGAAGTCCTCCAGCGGCAGCGGCCTGAAGGGATTGGGCAGTGGCACATCCTCATGAATGGTCGTGTCAAGCCGCCAGAACCGTTCCTGCCAGTCGGAACATTCCCGGGTCAGGTCCGCCAGGCTGACCAGCCGGACGCCGTGGCTTTCAGCCTGGCGGATTTTGTGAACGAACGGGGTTTCGTCGAACGTGGACAGATCCAACTCCGAAATGGGCTCGCGGATAACCACCTCAAACCCTATTTCCCTGAGGAACTCGCTGGCCTCCGTCTGGTCCTCCCGAGTGTGGGTGGCCAGTCGGCCAACCGGCCCCTGTCCGTGCGCCAGGGCCAGGAGATCTGCGTACAGCTGCGTGGCGATGCCCTGGTTGAGGCAGTCGGGATCCACATGGATCCGGAGGCGAAAGTCGTCCTCCCGATGCGACCCGAAGGCCTCGCCCACCATGCCCAGCGCCACGAAATGGCCATCGATCTCCGCCACGCGTTTCCGCCACCAGATCTTGGGACGGGAGGCATCTTCGAAGCGCAGCATTTCGACCGGAGCCGGTTCCCGGGGATAGACCTTTTCCAGCAGGATGCACGTGGCCCGATAGTCGCAGTCGTCGAATTTGAAGTCGCGGATCAACATGGCTGTTTCGAGCGTTTGCGAGTGTCATGGGACGGCAACCGGCGGATCCTATAGCAGGCGGCCACCCAAAAGCCTGATTTTGCCTTTGTTCAAGACGGGAATCGGCGCGCTCCGCGGCTGATCGGCAGTAGTTGCAACCGGGCTGACGGGCCGGTACCGGTGCTTGAATGCACCGACAGGTCCCGGTTTGATTACGTTGGGCGGTGGCCCGGGCTGCAGGGATGGTCCGAATCGTGGCGGGCAAGCGACGCCACGGGCGACAGTCCGTCGGTCATGTATTCCGGCATCGGTTGGGGTGCCCTCCCGGGATTTGGCTTCGCCCGGAAATGCACAACAGGTCGTCCATTGGAGGTTCCGGCTGGTGTCGGTGCCGGAATGCCGGTATCGCCCAATTCAATGGAGACGGCGGCGAGCCGCGCTCGCGTGATTCAGCCAGGACATTCACAGACCATCCCGATCCACGCAGGACGCGGCTTGAAGCCCAGTTTCAGGTTCAGACGGTACATGGGGTTGTTGGAGCCGTTGTCCGTCCGAATGTGCCCGTAGCCTGCATCCCGCGCCCAGTCGATAGCGTGAAGCTTGAGCGCGGTTGCCAATCCTTTCCGGCGCCGGCTTCTTTCGATCCCGGTGAAGCCCGTGTCAAGACCCTGGGCGGCACCATCGACCGTCACGAGGTCGGTGAGTCCGATCCAGTCCCCTGTCGATTGGTCGCAGGCAATCCAGCAAGCGGCCGGGTTGAACCCCGGGTTGTCCAGTCGCTGCACCAGCCAGTGGCGAAAATCCAGAGGGCGGACGGGAACGGTGGCGGGAACATCCTGGTACAGACGCTGTTCCAGACTCCAGAGGCGATGCCGCCAGTCCGGATACCGGTCCATTGCCACGCGCAGGCTGTGGATTGCTGTGCCGGCTCTGGCAGGAGCTGTTCGTTCGTGGTTCCAGTTTCCGGACTTGAATTGATCAAGGGAGAGTTCGGACTTCTCAACCCGATCCTCCGGTTCAAATCCCCTTGCCATGAGGAAGCCAAGCGCATCGGGCCGATCCTC
>JAPPAJ010000266.1 GCA_026705565.1 Caldilineaceae bacterium
TTAATCCCCGTGCCGCCGGAGGGGTTCCTTATCTCAAAAACTGTTCACTCCATTGGACTATGGAACCCGCCATCAATCAACGCCCAACTGGTATGCCATGGCTGCCGCGCTGGCGCCGTTCCCCACTGTATGGTGAAGAGGTGTTTGCGGTCCAGGAAGACAAATGGCCCGGTGCCGAAAATTCAGGTACGCACGTGGTTGAGCTGTCGGACGCGGCTCATGAAAGGAGGGACCTGGGGCGGACATGGAAATTGGCCAAGGTTGGGGGAATTGACGACCGCGGCGAAGTCCCCTTGTTGGTTGTCGTGAAGTACACCCAACCTGGACCGTGGCTCGTGTGCTTGGCTCGGTCCGCGCCCTGCGAAACTGACAAGGGTGCTGCCATCAAAAAATGCGGTGCAAGCTGCTTTGGCCCTGTGTTAGAATCGGTGGTGTTGGATGACCGTTACTCTTCGACTCGAAGAAGGAGATCCAATCGTGGAGAGAATTGATTCTGAAATGCAGTGCCAGCTTGGTGTTGCCAAAATCTCGAGTTGTTGCTCGGCCTGCCAGGCCTGCTCAACTTGCAACTGCGGCTGCTGCTGTTGCCGTACCAGTTGCAGCTGCTCGTGTAGTTGCAGCTGCTCGTGTAGTTGCTGTCCTTCCGGATAGACGGCGAACTCCGTTTGGCGCGGTGCTCCATCCGACAGGAGCGAGCATCGCAAGACCGCAGGCTCGTCGTTGGACGGGCCTGTTTTTTTGCCTGTCCGACGTGGCCGGAGGCGGTCCGCGCTGCCCTCGTCATGGTTTGCCCCGGCCGGTCTAGGCGTATGCCCAGAGAAGGCTCGATCCGTGCCTTCGTCCATTTCATTTGAGAGAGTCCCCATGGCCAACAGTTGGAAGTCCGCCCTCCAGGATCAGATTCCCGAAAGCTGGGCACAGGAGGTAGACACCTTCGAAGGCCAGATGGGCTTGGTGTTCAATGGCACCCTGGAGGACAAGGTATTCGCCGAGACCCGGCTGCGGCGAGGGGTCTACGGGCAGCGGTACGACAATGGCAAACGGCACGACGGCATTCGGGAACAGGAACTCAATTTTCCGTCGGGCGAGGCCGTCAAGGGTCCCGACACGTTCTGGGATGCGCCCGGCATGCAGCGAATCAAAATTCCCTGGGGCGGCCTCAAACCGGACCAGTTGGAAGTCCTGGCCGCCCTGGCGGACGAATACTCCGACGGGATCCTGCACATCACGACGAGGCAGGACTTCCAGTTGCACTTCGTCCATGTGGAGGACACCCCCGACTTGATGCGCCGCCTGGCCGCGGTTGGCATCACCACCCGCGAAGCCTGCGGCAACTCGGTGCGCAACGTGACGGCATGCCCCTTGGCCGGGGTGTGCCGCACCGAGGAATTCGATGTAACCCCCTATGCCGATGCCCTCACGTTCTTCCTGCTGGGGCACGACGATGTCCAGGACTTCGGCCGCAAGTTCAAGATTGCCTTCTCCGGCTGCGAACACGAGGCCTGCGGCCTGGTGTCGATGCACGATCTGGGTTTCATTGCCCGCACCGAGGTGCGCGACGGCCGCACGGTTCGGGGATTCGACATGTACGTGGGCGGCGGTCTGGGGGCCGTACCCCATCAGGCCCGCCTCTTGCAGGCATTCGTGTCCGAAGAGGAAATTTTGCCTCTCTCCCAGGCGGTCTGCCGCGTCTTTGCCCGGCTGGGCGAAAAGCGCAACCGGAACCGGGCCCGCGTCAAGTTCCTCGTGGCCAAGCTGGGCATGGAGGAGTTCGGTCGGCTGGTCTTCGAGGAGCGGGAGATCCTGCCCCACGATGACCGCTGGACCAGCTACCTGGATGGCCTCGAAGGTTTTACCGAGCAGCCGGTGCGCCAGCCGATTGCCATCGAGTACGGGGATTCCGATGCCGAGTACGAACGCTGGTTCGCCACCAACGTCTATCGGCAGCGTCAGGGAGGTTTCTCCGTCGTGCACGTCGCCCTGCCGCTTGGCGATTTGACCGTGCAGCAGTCTCTGGATCTGGCGGACATCGCCCGCAAGTACGTGGGCGACCACATTCGCACCACCGTGGAACAGAACTTTGTCCTGCGGTGGGTTGCCGACCAGGATCTGCGCGACCTGTACGCGGACCTGAAGGCGGCCGACCTGGCTACGCCCTGGGCCGGCAGCATTGCGGATATCACCGCCTGTCCCGGCACGGACACCTGCAAGCTCGGCATTGCCTCGTCCCGCGGTCTGGCCGGGGAACTGGGCGCGCGACTGGCCCAACAAGTGGAGGAACTGCCACCCGAGGTCCAGGAGCTGAAGATCAAGATCAGTGGCTGCTTCAACTCCTGCGGCCAGCATCATGTGGCGGACATCGGCTTCTTTGGCAACAGCCGCCACCGCAACAAGCGGACCGTGCCCCACTTCCAGGTGGTGTTGGGTGGCCAGTGGCAGGAGAACGCCGGCAGCTACGGCTTGGCCGTGGGGGCCGTCCCGTCGCGCTCCGTACCCGAAGTCCTGACCGAATTGACCAACCGGTTCCACACCGACCGCGAGGTTGGCGAATCGTTCCAGTCCTGGGTCAATCGCTTCGGTAAGAAGAACATTCGCGAACTTCTCAAACCCTTCACCCAAATTCCCCTGTACGAGGATAGTCCCCAGTTCTACAGCGACTGGGGCGATCCCCGGGAATTCACCACCGGAGACATCGGAGTCGGCGAATGCGCCGGCGAAGTCGTGTCGCTGTTCATCCTGGAGATTGCGCGGGCGGAGGCCGAGGTGTTTGATGCCCAAATCGCCATGGACGACGGGCGGCACGGCGAGGCCTACGCCGGGGCGGTGCAGTCGATGGTGCTTGCGGCCAGGGCCCTGCTGCGCGGCCAGACGGTGGACATCACCAACGACGAAGCCGAGATTGTGGCGGAGTTTAAGAGCCGCTTCTACGACACGGAACTGTTCTTTGATCGTTTTGCCAAGGGCAAGTTTGGCCAGTACCTGTTCAAGCACCACCGGCAGCGCGTCGAGGATCCGGACGCGGTGGCGGCCCACGAGACGATTGAAGAGGCCTATCTGTTCATCGAGGCCGCCCATGCCTGTGACGGCCGCATTGCGGCGGCCGCGACGCCGTCCACCGGCGGCATTCAGCTGTAGGGGGCGTGGGTCATGGAACAGCCCCAACGGCTCATCCTGCGCTTTGAACTGCATGGTGACGCGCCAGTGAACCTGGACGATGTCATTCCGGTCTTCCATGGCTGGATTCAGAACGGCCGGCTGTCGACCATGCTGATCGATGTGGCCGACTACAAGCATGTCGAGGCCAGTCCCGGCGTGGTCCTGATTGGGCATACGGACGATTGCGGCATCGACAACGGCCTGCCGCGGGCCGAGTCGGGGCAGGGCTTTCACTACACCCGCAAACACGCCCGCCTTTCGGACGAGGCATCCTTCCTGGAACGGCTTCGCCAGTTGTGGACCAATGCCCTGGAAGCGGCCGAGGCTCTCGAAGAGGAAGCCGGCTTGGGAGTGTCGATCAATCCGGGCCGTCTGCAATTGATGGTTCCCGACCGGTTGCGCTATGCCTTCACGGAAGCAAACGTACAGGCGGTCGCGGTCTTGGTGCGGGAATGGCTTGCAGAGGTGTTCGGCTCCGCGGACGTTTCGGTGTCCCATCCCGGGATTGACGAACGGCTGCCCTTGACCTTGACCGTGGCGGTGGCCGGTGAGCATTCGGTGGCTTCCGTGCAGGCGTCAGGCAGCTGAATCCCAATCGCAGATCCTGAACATGTCGGTCGCCACCTTGCTGCATCCGCCACCAACGACGGATTCGGTCGTCCCCACGCGCGATCCGGCCGGATTCATTCCGCATGTGCAGGCCCTTGGACGCGGTGCCACCCTTCGCAGGGATCTTACCCGGACGGAAGCCTGGGATGCCTTGGATCGCATTCTCGGCGGCTCGGCCACCGAAGCGCAAACGGGTGCTTTCCTGATTGCCCAGCGGGTCAAGGGCGAGTGCGCCGCCGAGATTTCCGGGTTTGCGGACGCGGTGCGCCAACGGTGGATGGAACCCATTCCGCACTCGGTCTCACCCCTGCTTGATCTGGCGGTCCCCTACGACGGCAAGGAACGGACGGCGCAGCTGGTCCCGGCCGTGGCGTTGACCCTGGCCGCCTGCGGCCTGCCGGTGATGCTGCACGGTGACGAGCACGTCCCGACCAAGGCGGGGGTGACGGTCGGTGCCGTGTTGGACCAGTTGGGTGTCGCCACCGACCTGTCCCCTGCCGAGGCCGGGTTCAGGCTGGAGGCGGATGGCGTGGCCTACTGCAGTGCTGCTCGGTTCATGCCCGCCTGGCACGGCCTGTTGCCGACGCGGTGGGAATTCGGATTGCGGACCGTGCTGAACACGATTGAGAAACTCGTGAATCCGGCCAACGCCGACTGGCAGGTGACGGGTTTTTACCACTCCAAATACATCGACCATGTCCGGGCCGCCCAGACCGGCGGGCAAGCCAGTTGGATTGTCCAGGGTGAAGAAGGCTCGGTCGAGATGCGCTCGGGCCGCAAAACCCGCATCTACGGACAGTCTGCGGATGAAACCGTGGTTCTTGACCCGGAGGCCCTCGGATTTGCCCGACGCGTGGCAGTGGAATCGGATCCGAATCCCGCGGCGCATGCCGCCCTCAACGAGCAGGCTGTCAACGACGAGGACTGTCCGGCCAGGGATCAGGTGGTCTTGACGACGGGTGTCATTCTGTCGCTGTTTGGCAGCGCACCGAACATTCCTTCCGGCATTGAGGCGGCGCGGTCCGCGCTGGCAAACGGCCGTGCCTCCGCCCTTCTTGAATCCATGGCGAACTGATTGTTTCCCACGTACAACCTTGGAGGCACATGTCTCATCACGCTCCGACTTTCTTCGCAACAAGCACCGGCCGCCCGGCTTTTGTCACGGCCGAGTTCCTTGAAGAAATGAATCGGCAGTTCGAGTCGTGTACGCCTCAGGAGATTCTGGAGTGGTGCCTGACCAACTTCCGGACCGGCGTTTCCCTGGGTACGTCGTTTGGCCCGTCCGGCTTGATGATGATGGATATGGCCCTGAAGATCGATCCCCACATCGACATCTACTACCTCAACACCGAGTTTCTGTTCCCTCAGACCATGGAACAGATTGTGCGTGCCGAGGAACACTTCGGGCGCAGCTTCCGCAGCATCATGCCGCACCTCACGATCGCCCAACAGGCCGAACGGTACGGTCCGGCCCTGTACAGCACGGATCCAAACCAGTGTTGCAAAATCAGAAAGGTGTACACCCAAATCCATGCCCTCAAGGACAGTTCGATTTGGATTACCTCCATCCGGCGCGATCAGTCCCCGACCCGTGCCGATACCCCGTTTATTGCCTGGAACGACAAGTTCAACGTTCTCAAGCTGACCCCGATGGCAGAAGTGACCGGAGACCAGGTTTGGGACTACGTGCGGGAACACAACCTGCCCTACAACGAACTGCACGATCATGGCTATCCGTCGATCGGTTGCTGGCCCTGCACGCAGCCTGTCTCGGAAGGCGAGGACGAACGGGCCGGCCGGTGGCGCGGCATGGACAAGACCGAGTGCGGCTTGCAGACCGACGACGATTCCCAGGAGGAGTTGGCCCTAACCGGTCAACCTGGCTGACCGATCAGAACGCGCGGCCGTTGGCTCCTGTCCCGGAGGTCGGTGGGCGACAGGTTCCGCGTTCCGGTCCGGAGTTTCCGGGTTGAAACCTACGGTACTCGAGCCGGGCAACGATCTGCCGCTATGGATGGAGTGTTGCTGGTCGCCCACGGCAGCTTGCGTGCCGGAAGCGACACGACTCTGCGTGCCGTAGTTGCCGAACTGAACGCTGCGTGGAAGGTCGACCGTACCGAGTCCCGGCAGGCGCTGGGGTGTTTCCTGAATTACGGCGAACCGATGCTCGAGGCTGGCTTTGCCAAGCTGGCCGCCATGGGTGCGACCACGGTACGGGTCCAACCCTATTTTCTGTTCGGCGGCCAATACACCAGGCGGGACCTGCCGCAACGGCTCCGCGAACTGGTCCGCTGCTGGCCGGCGGTTGGCAGCGTATTGGGGCCGGAGATTGCAGAACACCCCGCCTGGACCCGAGCGGTGATGGAACTTGCACTTCCTGCCATCGACCCTTCCGATCCCGAACAGGGTTGCCTGTTTGTCGTACACGGTTCCCGGTATGAGCCGGCAGTAGAGCAGGTTCGCAGGATGACCGGTCGGCTGAGGGAGGTCCTGTCGCCGGTTCCAGTTGCAACCGGGTATTTGGATGTCGAGCAACCGGATGTCCTGACCGCAGCCTCCAACCTATATGACGAGGGGATCAGGCGATTGTGCGTGGTGCCGGTCCTGCTCAGCGCGGGCCGCCACACACGGGAGGACGTGCCCACGGCCATCGGATTGTTCCAGCACAGGCATCCGGACTGCACGGTGGTCCTGACGGATCATCTGGGCGAGACCACTTTCTTGACTCCGATTCTGCACGACCTTGTCTCAAGTACGGTGGAGGCTATCGGCCTCGATTCGGTCGCTGTAGAGGCAACAGGCATGCCAGCATGACGGGGCTGGGCAAGGTATGGCTGGTGGGCGCGGGTCCCGGCGACCCGGAACTCATCACCCGGAAGGGCCATCGATTGCTGCATGCTGCCGATGTGGTGGTTCACGATCGACTTGTGTCCGATACCCTGATTGCCGAACTGCCACCTTCCATCGAGTGCATCGATGTGGGCAAGGCACCCGGCAGGTCGTCCCCCTCGCAATGCGACATCAACGAAATGCTGGTTCGCATGGCCCGCCAAGGCAAGCGCGTGGTTCGGCTCAAGGGCGGTGATCCGTACATCTTCGGCAGGGGAGCCGAGGAGCGCCAGGCCCTGCTGGAAGCGGGTTGCGCAGTGGAGGTTGTACCGGGGATCAGTGCCTTGACGGGTGCCACGGCGACCGCAGGTCTGTCCCTGACCCGGCGCGGCCTGTCGTCAACCTTTGCCGTCATGACCGGCCGCCCGATGACGGGAGGTACTTTGCCCAAAGACCAATGGCGTGCGCTGGCTGGATTGGATACGGTTGTGGTGTTTATGGGTGTCGGCGCGGCCTTGGATCTTCAGACCGAACTGGTCGCGGCCGGTCGGGCTCCCGACACACCGGTCCTGCTGATCAACGACGGGACCCTTCCGACCCAATCAACCCACCGGACGGTGCTGGGGCAATTGGACGCAACCGTCAGGGAACAGTCCATTGGATACCCGACCATCATCGTCATTGGCGAGGTTGCCGGTGCATGGAAACCGGAGGACGAGGACCTTGCCTCGCCGGACGCGTCCGGATTTGTCAGGCGCGACGCAGACCTCCAACTCTCCGCCTCCGAATCTTCCGATGAGGCGCCGGAACCTCCGGAACTATCCGGTTTGTATCCCATGACACTGACCAACCTGGCCGGCCGCCGAGTTCTTGTGGCGGGCGGCGGTAGGGTTGGGGCACGCAAGGTTCGACGCCTGCTTGACGTTGGGGCACAGGTGGTGGTGTGCAGTCCGACCACCACTTCCGAGCTGCAGGACTGGTCTCAGTCCGGTGAGGTGCACTGGATCCGCGGACGATATCGCCCCGACCATCTGCAGGGGTGTTGCCTGGTGTTTGCCGCCACCAACGACCATCGGATTAACGTGAAGATCGCGCAGGATGCTGCCGAACTCGGTCTGTTCTGCAATGTGGCAACCGATACAACATCGGGTGACTTCCGGGTGCCCGCCGTGCTCGAAACCGACGGCTTGCTCGTATCTGTCAGCTCCGTGGAGGGGGATCCCCGGCGTGCCCGGCGTCTGCGGGACCGCATTCGGGAACACTTGGTTCCTCCGGCGGCTTGAACTCAGGGCAAGGCCTCGACCGGATTGGACAGGATGCCCAGTTCGGCGATTTCGCCCCGAATGCGATCGCCGGGTTGCAGCCTGAGTTTCTTCGAGTGCCCAACCCCGGCGGGGGTGCCCATGCTGATCATGTCGCCCGGTTCGACCGTGACGAACTGGGTGATGAACGCCAATGCTTCCGCCGGCGAGAAGATCATCTGGCTGGTACTGGCATCCTGTTGCAACTCATCGTTCAGGAACAACTGCATCTGGAG
>JAPPAJ010000333.1 GCA_026705565.1 Caldilineaceae bacterium
ATGGGTGGCACCACCGCCAAGATGTGTCTCATCAAGGACGGACAGCCGGCCATGTCCGATCACTTTGAGATTGCGCGCGTGCACCGCTTCAAGCGCGGCTCGGGCCTTCCGGTGCGCGTGCCGGCCATTGAACTGATCGAGATCGGAGCCGGTGGCGGATCCGTGGCCCGGGCCGACGAACTGGGCCTGCTCAAGGTGGGTCCCGATTCCGCCGGCGCCGATCCGGGCCCTGCCTGCTACGGCCTGGGAGGGGATGCGCCGACCGTGACGGATGCCGATCTGCTGCTGGGCTACCTGGATCCCGACTTCTTCCTCGGCGGACGCATGGCCCTGGATCGGTCTGGGGCCGAAGCGGCGATGGCCGGACTGGCGGAGCAGATGGGGTTGACGGTCACGGAGACCGCCCACGGCATTTTCCGGGTCGTCAACGAGAACATGATTTCGGCCACCAGGGTGCATGTTGCGGAACGGGGAGCCGATCCCCGCAATCTCCGCCTGATGGCGTTTGGGGGGGCCGGTCCGGTGCATGCCTATGAGATTGCACGGGCACTCAAGATGCAGGGGTTTGTCTGCCCCGCGTCCGCCGGGGTCACGTCGGCCTTGGGCTTCCTCACCGCGCCGCCGGCGTTCGAGTTCGCGCGCACCCACATGGAACGCCTCGATTCCTCGTCCCTGGGCACATTGGACGAGATTTATGCCGGGTTGGAAACGGAGGGACGTCGGGTCCTGAAGTCCGCCGGCATCGCTGACGACGATATGACCTTCACGCTCAAGGCCGATTTGCGCCATGTGGGACAGGGACACGAGATTTCGGTTGCGCTGCCGTGTGCCAAGCCCTCCGACATGTCCCTGGACGGGGAGCTGCGGCCGTACTTCTTTGCCCGATACGAGGAGATTTACGGCCATGCCCACACCCACCTGGACTTGGAAATCACCACCTGTCGGCTCAACGCTTCCGGTCCCAAGCCTCGGGTTGAACTGCCCGAGTTTACGGCGGGTTCAGGTCCCGACCAGGCCCGCAAGGGCAGTCGTTCCGCCTATTTCACCGAGGCCGGAGATTTCGTTGACACGCCTGTTTACGACCGCTACCTGCTTGGCAGAGGTTCAACCGTCCGCGGCCCGGCCATCGTGGAGGAACGCGAATCCACGGCTGTCATTGGACCGCGGGGCTCCGCCGAGATCGACCTCTACGGGAATTTGGTGGTCACCCTGGCGGAATGAGGGTCGGAGCGTGAGACAAGCCACCGACGCCATCCAGGACCGAATGTGTGCCACCGCCTGCGCCTCCATGATCCAGCCAATGCACATCGTTAGCCGGGTACTGTCGGCAGTACCGGACTTTCGAAGAGTCGGATGCCGGTGGCGATCGCGGGTGCGGATGTGCCATTCTTGGCCTGCCGCAAATGGACGGCTTCGCTTCACGGTCCGATTCCCATCCCATCGTGCAGGTAGTTCGGTTGCTCTGAAGTATCCAATCACGAGTCCGATTAACCCATGAAACTTTCGCACGATTGCTACCTGCCCTACGACGAATACACGGCTGCCCTGAAGGAGCTTGTTGCCGCAAGCCCCGGGTTGGCCCAACTTGAGTCGGCCGGCCGAAGCTTCCGCGAACGCGAGATCTGGGCTGTCACCCTGACCAACCGTGCCACCGGCAGCCCCGAGGCCAAGCCCGGCTTCTACATCGACGGCAACAACCATGGCGAGGAGGTGATTACCTCCTCGGTAACGCTGTACACCATCGATTACCTGCTCAGCGAGTACGGGCGTGACCCGGATGTGACTCGTTTGCTGGACACCCGCGTCGTATATGTGCTGCCGAGGGTAAATCCCGACGGCGCGGAGATCTGCCTGACGACGCCGTACCGCACGGTCGGCACCGGCCGTTACCACCCGGCCGACGAGTATCCAACGGGTCTGCACCTGGAGGATTTGGACGGGGACGGCGAGATTCGACAGATGGCCATACCCGACCCGCGGGGTGAATGGCGCCGATCGTCCGCAGAACCGCGTCTGTTGGTGTTGAGGGAACCGTGGGAAGCCGACGGCCAGTACTACCGCATGCTGCCCGAAGGGATGCTGCGGGACTGGGACGGGGTCAGCCTTCCCATCGTGCCCCCGCGGCACGGCAACCTGAATCGGCAGTTTCCGGTGAACTGGGAACCGGAGGGCGGAGAGTACGGTTCGGGCGACTTTCCCCTCAACGAACCCGAAGCCATGGCCATGGCCCGTTTCGTGCTGTCGCACCCGAACATAACGGGAGCCCAGGCCTACCACAGTCATGGCGGCATCATCCTGCGGCCTTCCGGCTTCCGGCGGGACGCGGAACTGCCCGCGGCCGACCTTGACGTATTCAGGGGGTTGGGTGCCGTAGGCACCGAGGCGACGGGATATCCCCTGATTTCAACCTACGAGGACTTCACCCCCAACATGCGGAGTCCCAGACACGGCATGTTTACCGACTGGCTCTACGATCGATTGGGAATTCCTGCGTTCGCCAGTGAGGTGTGGGATGTCGAAACCGAAGCGGGAATCGCCAAGCAGCAGTTCTTCTCCACCCGCCCGCACAACGAAGCCGAACAGATGCGGTTTCTGGCATGGGCCGACGAACACAGTCCGCGGGCCCATCAGGATTGGCGCGAGTTCGAACATCCGCAGCTGGGGACGGTGCTGCTCGGCGGCTGGGACCCCTACTTCATCCAAAGGAACCCGCCCCCGTCGCTGATTGCCAAGGTGGCCCTGCCCAATACCCTGTTCACTGTGCGGCATGCCCTGGCATCGCCCCTGCTGCGCATCCGGGAATTCAAGGCTCGGCCCGTTGCGGCGGATCTCCACATGGTGCAGGTGCAGGTCGAGAACCTGGGCTACCTCGCTACGAACCTGACCGATCAGGCCCGCAATCTGGGCAAGGGCGGCGACGTCACGGTCGAATTGGAGTTGGACCGGGACTGTGAGCTGCTCATGGGCCAGCCTGTGGTCACGCTCGGGGACCTGGCCGGCAGGGAGGAACGCAGGATGCCGTACGATCCTTGGCGGCGACCATGGGGCGAGCCTGCCGGACTTGCCGAGTGGCTGGTGCGCGGGCCGGGCACCGGCGGGATCGGGGTGCAGGTGCGGTCCGCCAAGGCCGGCAGCTGTTCCGCAACCAAGACATTGGCAGACTTGCAAACCGACGATTCCAACCAGTGATGACGACCACAGATCCCTTTGCGGCAACCCCGGACTTCGATCCCGTCGGGCTTGAAATCCAATGGCAACGGTTGATCTCGATTATGGACGAGATCGACTTCGCCACCGTCAAGACATCGTTTTCGACCATCGTCGGGGAGAGCCGCGACTTTGCCTGCATTCTGGTGGATCAGAACGGGGATTCACTCTGCCAATCGCGGTTTTCACCACCAAATTTTTGCGTGGTTTTGCCCCGCACGGCTCGCCGGCTCCTGGCGGCCCATCCCCTCGAGACCCTCAGGGAAGGCGACGTGCTGTGCACCAACGATCCATGGATCGGTACGGGCCACCTGCCCGACTACATTCTGCTCACTCCGGTGTTTCATCAGGGTAAGCCGGTGGCGTTCATGGGAACGGTGGCGCATCTGTCCGACGTGGGTGGTCACCGGGGCGACATCGAGGCCTACGATGTATTTACCGAAGGGATACGCATCCCTCCCTCCAAGCTGTTCATCGAGGGGGAGCCCAACGAGTTCCTGTTCGAGACCATCGGCAACAATTGCCGTGTTCCCAATTTGGTGCTGGGGGACATCCGCGCCATCGCCGGCACCCACCAGATTGGAATCAGGCGGCTGCGCGATTTCATGAACGACTATGCGATGCCGGACCTGGTGGAACTGTCCAGTGTCATTCACGGGCGTTCGGAAAGCCTGATGCGCAGCCGCATCGAGGCGTTACCCGACGGGGAGTTCGAGTTTGGCCTGGACATTGACGGATACGTAGACATCGTGCACCTGCATGCCACCGTGCGAATTCAGGGCAACGACATCCACGTCGACTACGGGGGTACATCGCCTCAGACGCGCAAGGGATCCATCAACTGCGCCTACAACACCACCTTCGCCTCCACCATGTACCCGTTCAAGTGCTCGCTGGTGCCCCAGATCCCGAACAACCAGGGGCTGTTCCGGCCGATCCACGTGACGGCGCCCAAGGGGTGCATCCTCAACTGCGACGACGGGTTCCCCGTTCAGGCGCGGGCAAAGGTGACCAACAACATCAACCAAGTCCTGTTTGGTGCGGTTTGGCCCATCCTGGGGGAACACGCACAGGCCGGCAGCGGTTCAATTTGGCCGTTCTCCGTACACGGGGACCTGGAGGGGTACGGTCCCTTTTCCGTGAGCTGTCTGCCGCATGGCGGCAGGGGAGCCATGCAGGGGCTGGACGGCATGCCCCCCATTGCGTTTCCGCACAACAGTTCCGTTACGCCCATTGAGATTATGGAGACGCAGGCTCCCATCCTGATTCTCCACAAGGAATTTCGGGCGGATTCGGCGGGCGCTGGGCGCCAGCGGGGCGGAATCGGACAACGCATGACCTTCAGGAATGTCGCGGACAGCACGATTCAGGGGCGGATCCGGCCCGACAAAATGTTCTGTGCGCCTCCCGGGCTCGATGGCGGAGTCCCCGGCGTGGTGGGCGAGGTTCGGTGGAACGGCCGCAACATCGACCGTTTCCCGCCCCTGGACCTGCAGCCCGGCGACGAAATCGAACTGCTGATGCCGGGCGGTGGCGGGTTCGGGCCGGTGGCCGAGCGTCCCGCCGAACAAATCCGGCGCGACATCGAAGCCGGGTTCATATCCGAGGCGGCCGCACGTCGCGACTATGGGTGGGATGGTCTGTCGGAGTCCGGTTCCGGATAGACAGGTCGGGATCGAAGTTCGACGGGATCAATCGCAACAACCAACCGAGGAAGGTTGGCATCCCGTCGCCGGCCAGCCGACCATGCGCATGGCCGACGCCCGTTGTTGCGCCTTCCGTACCCTGTGTGTCTGTGCCGGGGTTCCTCCAACGCCAACGAGTGCGGGCAGGTTTGCCCTGCCGGAACCGACGCCATCCCAGCTGTTTACCGGTCGGCCAAGTTGCCGATCTCCTTCTCCACCTCGCTCAGCTGGGATGCGTCGAGTTGCCAGCCGGTGGCACGGACATTGGCTTCCAGCTGCTCGATGCTGGTCACCGCGTTGATCACCGACGACACGCCCGGCTGGGCCAGCAACCAGGCCAGGGCCAGATCCCCCACCCGGTAGCCGTGGTCCTGCGACCATTGATCAAGGTTGGCGATCGCAGAGAGGCGTTCCGGGGCCATCAGGGCTCGAAACCGCTCGCTGGTGTTTCCATAGCCGCGTGTGCCCTTGGGGGCAGGTTCATTGGCTCGATACTTGCCGGTCAACACCCCTTGGGCCAGCGGGGAATAGGGCAGGACACTCAGCCCGTAGTGCAGACAGGCCGGAACCACGTCCCGCTCGGTCCGGCGTTCGAACAGGTTGTAGAGAGACTGGCTGGCCACGAGGGGGGTGTAGCCATTGTGGCCGGAAATCTCGCTCATCGCCGCGATTTGCCAGCCTGCGAAGTTGGAACACGCGATGTAGCGAACCTTGCCGGCCCGAACCAGGTCGTCAAAAGCGCGTAGAGTCTCGTCCCAAGGCGTGCCCGGATCCGGCTTGTGGGCATAGTACAAGTCCACATAGTCGGTGCCGAGGCGGCTTAATGTGCCGTCGATGCTGTCCATGATGTGTCCTCTGGACAGGCCGGCTTCGTTGGGTCCCATACGGTACCCCTGCGCGATCAGGTGGTTGGGTTCCCAACCCACCTTGCTGGCAATGATGAACTTGTGGCGCCGGTCGGCCACTGCCCGTCCGATAAAGGTTTCCGAATCACCGCCCGTGTAGCTGTTCGAGGTATCGATGAAGTTCGCACCCAACTCCTCGGCCCTGTGGATAATCCGGGCGGTCTCGTCCGGATCGGTGAAATGGGACGTTGCCTTCTGGTGACCGAAGATGTTGGCTCCCAATCCGAAGACGGGAACCTTGAAGCCGCTGCTGCCCAGGTGTCTGTATTCCATGAGTTTTCCTTTTGGTGCATTCAATGGTTGACGGTTGGCCCGATTGGTGGGTGAACGTACACCGGTGATGGGTCTCTGGCCACAGGAGACAACCGTTGCAACTCAACCAGCTACGGACAGTTCACCGGCCCCCATGCATCGGCACATAGATTCTGCACCAGGCTTGGCCGCTGGCGACCGCCGGACAATTGATTGCGAGAGTTCATCCGGCTGCTGTGTGGCCGCTTGATCATGGCAGGTTGGCCCTACCAAACAGACCATTCCAAGATGCCTGTGCATGCAGAATCCGGCCGCCATCGCAACGATTTCGCGGCCAGTTTCACCGGAACTGTGTGTACGTTAGGATTCTCCCGCGCCAGAACCGACGACTTGTGATACGCGCCGTCCGCAGGTCCCGTGCAGGCTCTTCTGTTCGGGCTGTGCCGGTACGGGTCCTGTAGCCGGTTCGGGGACCCAAATGCCGGGAACCCGCAGTTGCGGGCTTTGCGAAATGAAGTCCTGCGCAAAGTGGTATCCGCTTACGAAAGGTGAAGTGTGATGTTGGAGACGAAGTTGAGGCCGAGCTTGGCAATAGCCGCGATCGGCCTGTTGTTGGCGACCGTACTGGCGGCGTGTGGCCCTGCACCGGCACCCGCGGTGGAAGAGCCGATGGTGGAAGAGCCGGCGGCCGAAGAGGCCATGCCGGAAGGCAAGTACAACGAGTCGCCGATGCTGGCGGCGATGGTGGCGGCGGGCGAACTGCCCCCGGTCGACGAACGGGTGCCGGTCAACCCGCGCGTGGGTGTGCCGCAGATCCCTGCCGATTGGGGTGCCCAGGAGGTCGGACAGTACGGTGGCACCCTGCGTCTGATTGACTACGACCAGGGTTCGGTGGGCCACGATGCCGGCTGGCTGCGCAACGAGTTCTGGCTGGCGACCGAAGGTCTGGCACACGACCCGGATCTGCTTCACGGCAACGTGATGGCGGACGTGGATGTCCTGGACGACGGTGCCCGGTTCCGATTCCACATGCGGCAGGGAATGAAATTCTCCGACGGCTCGGCCTTCACCACGGAGGACGTCGCCTTCTGGCACAACGACCTGCGCATGAACGAAACCGTCACTCCGGTACTCGGTGCCGCCTGGCGTTCCGGCCGGTCGATCGACGGCGAGCCGATGACCCTTGATGTGATTGACGACTACACCTTCGAAGTCGGCTTTACGGAACCCTATGGCAGCTTCCTGAGCCTGCTGACCTACGGGACTTCACCCTTCATTACGGACAGCGGTTTCCTCAAGCAATTCCATGGCGACTACACCGACATGGATACCCTCAATCCGATGATCACGGAGGCGGGATTCGAGGAAGGCGAATGGTGGCGTCTGCTTGGTTCCAAGATGAACCAGAACCGACAGCACGAAACCGGACTGCCCAACGTGGCCCCCTACCTGCTCACCAGCATGGGGCCGACACGGGCGACCATGACCCGCAATCCCTACTACTTCAAGGTGGACGAGGCCGGCAACCAGCTGCCCTATATTGACGAAGTGGAAATTTCCATCGTGTCCGACGTGGAGGCTGCGACGCTTGAGATCATTGCCGGCAACGTGGACCTGGCACGCCGCCCCGTGAACCCGCAGAGCATTCCGCTCTACAAGGAGAACGAAGGGAACGGCTACCAGACCCGGTTGCAGGCGCAGCATGCCTCGCTGGGCGAAGTATTCATCAACCTGACCAGTGACGCGGATCCGGTTTGGGCGGAGACCATGCAGGACCTGCGGGTGCGGCAGGCGCTCAGCCTGGCCCTGGATCGCGATCACATCATTGACGCCGTCTATCTCGGGTTGGCCTCGGCGCCGCGGGTGATTCCGTTGAACGTGTTCGATCAGGATGCGGCCAACGGGCTCCTCGATGAAGCAGGGCTGGACCAGCGGGACGGGGACGGGATGCGCCTCATGTCCAACGGCGAACCATTCTGCATTCCGTTCGTGATGGCCACATTCACCGGTGAAGAGCTGCCGGTGGGCGAACAGGTGTCGCGCATGTGGCAGGACG
>JAPPAJ010000380.1 GCA_026705565.1 Caldilineaceae bacterium
GTGGTGGTCGTCACCGTCTTGCAGCGTGCCGGCTTTCCTTCGATTGCCGGGTTCATCCTGACCGGAGCCCTCGTCGGACCCACGGCCCTTGGGCTGGTGGACGACACCCATCAGGTAGAGGTACTGGCGGAAATCGGTGTGGCGCTGCTGCTGTTCGGCATCGGACTGGAGCTGTCGCTCGATCGTCTCCGACAACTTTGGAAGGCCATTCTGCTGGGTGGCGGGTTGCAGGTCACGCTCACCATCGCGTGCACCGTAGCTGTGGCCCTGGGATTTGGATTGGCGCCGGGGCCGGCCGTGTTCCTGGGTTGCGTGGTGGCGGTTTCCAGCACGGCGATCGTCCTGCGCGGCCTTTCCCAAAGTGGCGAATTGGAGGCGCCACATGGACGGTTGGCAGTCGGGATTCTGGTCTTCCAGGATCTGTGTGTGATTCCCATGATGTTGGCAGTCCCGTACCTGGCAGGAGAAGGAGGGAGCTTCAGAGACATTCTTACGACCGTGGGTATCGTGATTGTGGTCATCCCCGGTGTGTTGGTGGCGGCCGGCCGGGTAGTCCCACACATACTTGAGTTTGTGTCGCAGACGCGCGAACGCGAACTGTTCATCCTGAGCGTGTTTCTTCTCTGTTTCGGCATCGCTTGGCTGTTGTCGCTGGTGGGCATAAAGTTGGCTCTCGGGGCTTTCCTGGCGGGCCTGATTGTCTCCGAATACCAGTACAGGCATCAGGTGATGACGGATCTGATACCGGCGCGCGAGGTTTTGGCCAGCCTGTTCTTCGTTTCCGTGGGCATGCTGCTGGACGTTTCGGATATTCTGGAACACTTGGGGACCACAGTCGGGTTGCTCGGCATGATCCTCGCCGGCAAATTTGTGATTGTCTTGGGGACGGCACTAATTCTGAGACTGCCATTGCGGGTGGCGATCCTGTCCGCCGCCACACTCTGTCAGATTGGGGAATTTTCCTTTGTCCTCATGAGCTCCGCCGGCGGTGTTGAACTCCTGGGCGCCGAGCTTGCCCAAAGCTTGCTGGTGGCCATCACCCTCTCCATGCTGCTGACTCCATTGGTGATCGCGTTCGAGCCGCATTTGGCCGGCAGCGCGGCTCGAGTGCCCTGGTTGAACCGTCTCCTGGATGCGGAACCCCCCGGCATCGATGTGGACGAACCGCACCGCGATCACGTGATTGTGGCCGGCTGCGACCAAGCCGGCCGGCACTTGTGCAAAGCCATGGATGCCGCCGGCCACCCCTATTTGGCTGTTGACTGGAATCCCGACCACGTTCACGAAGCGCATGAGGCCGGTGTCAGGGCGGTACTCGGGGACATGACGCAATCCCAGGTTCTGGAAGAACTTGACTGCAACCAAGCCCGCCTGGTGATCCTCAATTTCCACGAACCCAACATTGCCGAAGCCGCACTGCACGCGATACGGGCGGCGGCTCCCAATGTTGCAGTGATTGCACTGACGCAGTACGAATTGGACAGGGATCTGCTGCTGTCCGCAGGGGCTTCCACGGTTGTCACGGCCGAAACCCAAGTCATGGACGCGTTTGCGGCTTCGTGTCTTGCCGTTCTGGAACCGAGTACCAGTCGTCTCCGACGTAGGCGAAGCCCTCGGTTGGCCGTGGCCGGCAACAAAGGTCCCAAGCAGGGAGCCTGATTGGACGCCATTCAGGCTCCGCATTGCCAAGCGCTTCTGCACTTGGATCGGCTGGGACCGACAGCCAAGGGGCGTCCCGCACCCAACGTCAGGGGTGGCGCACGTGGGACGGGAGTGTGGATGCAACCTTCAGCCGTGTTGGGTTGGCGCGCGACGCCATCGAAGGCAAGGAGCCCGACCATGCATCCGGTTCCCCGGCGGCTGGCGGGGATCCTGCTTTGCTGTTCGCTGTCGACCAACCGTGTGGGGACGCCGGGTTAGGAAATGGCGGTGTTCAAACCTCGGTCAGTTTGGGCCATGAGGAACCTGTCTGCGGTCAATCGCAGACGTCCTTGGTCCGCAATGCTCCGGTCTCGGCCCAGGGATTGGAGCTTAAATGGTCCGCGACGACGAAATTGTGCTCCTTGAAACCGGCAGCGCAAAGGCACTCCGGGGTCAGGTCCCTGGCCTCTTCCGCGACTAACCTGACTGACGTGGCCAACTGATCGGCGACCAGATTCCTGAACAGCCCCATGTCCCAGAGCAGAACCAGTTCGCGCAGGATCCCGGTGCTTTTGGCAGGGCAGTACTTGGCTGCCGTTCTGATGCGTTCGTCGCACAAGGCGAGGATTGGGTTGTCAAACTCAACCGCGGTGGCAGAGTCCACATTCCAACCCAGGCGGTCCATGCAGTTCAACACATGGCTGTCCTCGATCACGATGTGGAAGTTGCGCATGTAGCTCCTGAACATGCCGCTGTCGATCTCGGCGTTCAGGCATCCGAGCACGGTGTTGCAAATCTCGATCGATTGTGCGGCTGATGACTCCAGGTAAGAAGTGAAGCCCACAGTCAGGTGGGACCCCTGCGGCCGGAAAACCGGTCCGTCGATTTCGACCTCGGGCATGGGCCGGAAGATGGATCGGGGAGACCTGTCGTCCCAGTCGGCGATGTATCGGTCCAGCAACTTGGCGTTGGTGCGCGCGGCCGAATCGACATCCAGTACATCGCTGAGGCTGTCGGCGTAGTCAAGGAGGATGAAGCCGCGCAGGTCTGGGCGGACGAAGTCCATGGTGCGGTAGGCGCTGGAGCGGGGCACGTGCGTGTCCAACCAGCCCCAGAGGGCATCGTCGGCACACTCCCACATGCGATCCCAGTCGTCGCTGTAGAAGCAGCCGTCGACCGCGGTCCACAGTTCGGAAACCCGGGTCCAGCCGCTGCTCTTGAAGAGCACGCTGGCGCAGTCGGCCGCGTTGTAGCAGAAGTGGAGTTTTTCGGCACACTCGTCGTTGAATGGTTCGCAATAGGGGGAAATTTCGAACGACGGTGCCAGCGTGAAGTTGGGCCAGACGAGATCGTAGATGGGAAACTTGTCGTCCCAACAGGCGTGAAAGGCCGCATTGCGGCTGTTTTCATCGGCCGCGGCCGAGACACTGCAAGCGTCGAGTTGGTCGGTCCAGGCCGCGGTCAGGCTCTTCTTGTCCAGATTGGGAATGGTGCGGTTGCGGATCGTGACCTGCACCGAGCAGTGGAAGTCCAGTCTGGTGCACTGGCCCGCCGGCAGTATCGAAAAGTGGGCGGTTTTCTCGGTCGCGGACAGGATTTCGAAGTAGCCGCCGGCGAAGTCGGTCGCGGAAGCGGCCTGGACCGGACTCCCGAACACGAACACCAGCAGAAAGGCTGTCAGCAGTCCAACGGCTGCGCCGCCCAGCCATGGCTTGCGCTTCCGGGAAGGGGTTCGTTGTGGCGAAGTGCGGAAGGCCGGATAGCGGGATGTCAAGGTTTCGGTCATGGCATACATGGAGCTGTGTCGAATGTGTGGCGAGCCAAGGAGCGAGTGGAAGGAGTGTTGTCGGAAAACGTCCAGGGACGGGTCTGTTGTTTTGGATGCGAGTTCAAAACAACTCTACACGAATCTTCGGTTGGTTGGTCTCACACGCATGACAAATGATGACGCAATCATGGCCGGCACAACACTGAATTCAAACCGGTGCGGGGTGCCGGAACCACGTCAACCTTCCAGATTGACCGACGCGACTGCAACCGACCGCGACCCGTGTGTCCGATGTGGCGCATCGCCAGTTTGGGTCCCAAGGGCAACGGCATTCCGATGGCGGTTCGGCAAGTCTGTGTCTGGAGCCTGATACAGAAGCCCGGAACGCCGTTTCGCAGACCAGGATCCGTGGCTTGAGCAAGTCTGCCGTCAGGTGGTCCAACCCGGTCAGCCCGAGGATTGACTTCCCGAGGACAGGGCAGGTGCAAGTTCCCCGTGTGGTCAGTTGCACACGTTCTCCGTCCTTTGCGCACTGGATCGTTCCCATGGACCGACAGTGTCGTTGGCGTTGACGATGAAGTGGCTTTCCAGGAATCCCGCGGTGCACAGGCACTCCGGGGTTCGGTCCTGGGCCCGCCCCACCTGCAGGCGGAGTGCTTGGGCATCGGTGGCGAAGAGGATGCCCCTCAGCAGACCGGTGTCCCACATATTCAACAGGTCGCCGCTGGCACCGGTGTCCTTGGCCGGGCAGACTTGATTGGCAGTTCTGATGCGAGCGTCGCAAGCGATCAGGTTGGCATCGTCAAAGGCAATGGTGTGATTGTTGCCCACATCCCAGCCGGATCGGCCCATGCAGCTCAGGACCCCGGCGTCCTGGATCACGATGTGCAGGTTCTGCATGTAGCTGCGGAAGGTGTTGCTGAAGGTGGCCACGGTGATGCAGCCGATGGTCGTGTTGCAGATCCGGTATGGCGAGTTCGCTTCCAGGTAGGCCGTAAAGTTGACTGTCAGGTACGCGTTCCTGGTCACGGGGAAACTGGGTCCGCGGGTGTCCACCGGCTGGTAGATGGGAGTCGAGGGCCGGGATGTCCCCTGTTGGGACCGTTCGGACGCGGTCTCGGAGCGGCGAGGGGATGGCCAATCTCTGCCGACATCGTCCAGGTCGTTTTCGTAGTCCTCCAGAGTGAAGCCCCGTACCTCCTCCTCCTCGTCTTCCAGGTCGTTGTAGTCGTCGTTGCGACCCATGTTGTCGTCGAACCAATCATCGAGTGCTTCATCGAGGCACTCCCAGACATCGTCTTTGTCACTGTCGTAAAGACAGGAGCCAGCCTCGTCCCAGAGTTCACCCATTTGGGTCCATGGCTTTCTGCCATAACTGTTGCCATCGCAGTCGTCGGCGTTGAAGCAGACGCGCAGCTCTTCCGCACAAACATCGTCGCCACTCTGGCAGTACGGAGTGATTTCAAAGTCGTCGTCGGGATTGATGCTGGGCCAAGTCACTTCGAATTCACCGCCCAAAGTGGAAGTTGGGATCCAACAACTTTCGAAGCTCTCGTATCGGCCCTCGCCGCTTTCGGCGGTGATAGTACAGGCATTGAGTGCGGCCACCCATCGCTCTATGTCTGTGTCGTTGCCTGCGTCGAACGTATCATTCAACGCGCCAGTGACCTCGACAGTGCAGTTTTCATCCGTGTCTTCGCAATCAGCGGTGACTGCGAAGTACGCCGTGGTTGCAGACGCTGTGACCACGTCGAAATAACTACCGCCCCAAGTGGTGTCGGCTGCAAGCGAGACTGGCGTCACCCCCGCGGTGATCAGGATGGCGCCCAGCAACACCAGCAAAAATTTGGTCGGGAGTTTCGATTGTCGGTGCATGTTGCATCTCGTGGGGAGTGAGCGGGATCAGGTGTGTTGTGGGCGGCTGATGCAGAAAGTCCTGGACGCAGATTTGCAGAACCGGGATCCGGGACTTGCGCAAATCTGCCGTCAGGTGGTCCAACCCGATTTGCCCGAAATGGACCGTCCGAGGTCAGAGCAGTGGCGAATTCTCCGTGTGGTCAGTTGCAAACGTTCTCCGTCCTTTGTGCACTGGATCGTTCCCATGGACCGGCAGTGTCGTTGGCGGTGGCGACGAAGTGGCTCTCCAGGAACCCCGCGGTGCACAGGCACTCCGGGGTTCGGTCCCGGGCCCGTTCCACCTGCAGGCGGTGCGCCAGGGCATCGGTATCGAAGAGGATGCCCCTCAGGAGACCGGTGTCCCACATCGTGAACAGGTCGCCGCTGGCGCCGGTGTCCTTGGCCGGACAGACTTGATTGGCGGTTCTGATGCGAGCGTCGCAGGCGATCAGATTGGCATTGTCGAAGGCAATGGCGTGATTGTTGCCCGCGTCCCAGCCGGCCCGGCCCATGCAGTTCAGGACTCCGGGATCCTGGATCACGATGTGCAGGTTCTGCATGTAGCTTCGGAAGGTGTTGCTGAGGGTGGCCACGGTGATGCAGCCGATGGTCGTGTTGCAGATCTGGTACGGCGCGTTCGTTTCCAGGTAGGCCGTAAAGTTGACTGTCAGGTACGCGTTTCTCACCGGCTGGTAGGTGGAAGTCGAGGTCCGGGATGCCCCCTGTTGCTGGGACCGTTCGTGCACGGTTTCAGAGCGGCGCGCGGATGGCCGGTCTCCGCCGACATCGTTCAGGTTGTTTTCGTAGCCCTCCAGGGTGAAACCCCGTTCCTCCTCCTCCACATCTTCCAGATCGTCGTAGTCGTCGTAGCGGTCGTCCAGGTAGTCGGAATGCCAGTCCTCGAATTCCTCGTCGATACACTCCCAGAGTTCGTCTTCATCGTCTTCGTATATACACCAACGAGTCCAAACACCTCCGAACTCATCCCAGAGTTCACCCACTTGTGACCAGTCCCTGCGTCTGAATCTGTTGTTTTCACAGTCGGCAGCGTTGAAGCAGATGCGTAGCTCCACGGCGCACACATCGTCACCCCGCTTGCAGTACGGGGTGATTTCGAAAGCTTCATCGGGCTCGATGATCGGCCACAACACGGTGAAGCCGGATTTTTGTTGTTCCCAGCAATTTTCGAAATCTGCGTACATTTGGTCTTTTCCATAATCGTGCGCGCTAAAACGGCAAGTGGAGTTGCCGCTCGAGGAAAGTTCATCGACCCATCTTTCTGTGTAGTCGTTGCCGCTTCCACCTGGCGTACCTTCGACCTTCACTGCACAGTTTTCGTCAATATCGTCACAGGATTCATCGATTGAAAACCAAGCATAGTCAGAATCAGCTTCGATCACGGCGAAATAACCGCCATAGTAGTGTGTCCAGTCTGTCCTGGCTGCCAACGAGATCGAAGTCATGCTGGCGGCAATCAGAATGGTGCTCAGCAACACCAGCAGAAATCTGGATGGGAGTTTCGAGTGTCGGTTCATGGTGACTCTCTTCCGGAGGAGGGAGGGTCAGGTGATGTTGTGGCGGGAGAGTCAGGTTGCCGGCCGGGCTACTTCTTAACAGTCCAGTTGACAATCGCAGTGGCCTCGGTCGCGTTGTCGAAGTACTCGACCTGGACCGTACGCGTGCCGTAGCGTGACGCATGGTCCAGGGCGACCAGCGTGGCGGCCTGCCCTTTCCATTGGTTGAAGATCAGCTGGTCGTCGTCAACCCAAACCCGAATGCCGTCACCGGCAATCGCCATGAATCGATATTTCCCAACAGTGAAGATACAGAAAGCCCCGGATGTCGTTCCGCGGAACTGGCATCCGGGGCTTGTTCAAGTTTGACTTCAGCAAGTCAAACTTGAATTGTCGGAGCGGTTGGTCAGTCGCACACGTCCTCCGTCCGCAGGGCGCCGGAACGTTCCCATGGACCTTCGGTGTTCTCGGGGGTGACGACGAAGTTCCGCTCTTCAAATCCGGCAGCGCACAAGCACTCCGGAGTCCGATCCCGGGCCCGTTCCACCTGCAGGCGCAACCCCTGGGCGAACGAGTCGGGGAGAATGCCCTTCAGGAGCCCGGTGTCCCACATGGCGAACAGGTCGTCGCTGGCACCGGTGTCCTTGGCCGGGCAGACTTCGTTGGCTACCTGTATGCGCTCGTCGCAGAGGATCAGGTCCGGGTTGTCGAAGGGAATGACATGATCGTCGTCCACGTCCCAGCCGGCCCGATCCATACAGCGCAGTACCGACCTGTCCTGGATGATGACGTGCAGGTTCTGCATGTAGCTTCGGAAAGTATTGCTGTAGGTGGTTACGGTAACGCAGCCGATGGTCGTGTTGCAGATCTGGTACGGCGACGTCGATTCCAGGTACGCCGTGAAGTTGACCGTCAGGAACTCGTCCGCGGTCAGGCGGAAGCTGGGTCCGCGGGTGTCCACTTCGTTCATCGACTGGTAGATGGAAGTCGGGGTTCGGGCGGCCCACTGTCGCTGGTACCGTTCTTGCACGGTTTCGGAGCGGCGTCCTCTGGGTTGCTCGTCCCCGACATCGTCCAGGTCGTCTTCGTAGTCCATCAGGACGAAGCCCCGACGGTTATCCCTCCTGTCTTCCAAGTCGTCGTAGTCGTGGTGGCTGCGCATGTGGTCGTCGAGCCAATCGTCGAGCGCTTCGTCAATGCACTCCCAGACGTCGTCATCGTTCTCGTCTCCGTCGTGCAGACACGAGCCCGCCTCGTC
>JAPPAJ010000151.1 GCA_026705565.1 Caldilineaceae bacterium
TAAAGGGACCCTCGTCGATGTGGATCTGCACCGCTTCCCACACAACCTTGTGTCGTTCTTCCTGGTCGCCGGTGGCAATGCCCTTGTCATACAGGGCCTGGAGCTTGGCTGCAGGGCTGCCCGGCAGCGGCTCTTCGCCCTCGGCTCCGCCAGTCTGGCGCCACCGGCCCTGAAGCGGCCAGGCGCGGTTGCCGCGCAGCGGGAAAATCCAGTCCGGGTAGGTCCAGATGTCCAGCTCGGAGGCGTGGCAGTTGCGGAACATGTACTTGGCCTCGGTCTGGCGGCTGCCCCACTCCGGCTGGCCGAAGAGGTCGTTGACAATCGCGTCGATGCCGATGGCGGTCATCTGTTCCTTGAGCTCGATGTTGGAGTTCTCGGAAATGACCTGTCCGCCCCAGTCACCCGAATCGAGGATCAGCTGGAAGGGCTTGCCGCTGGGCAGATCGCGCCAGCCGTCGCCGTCCTGGTCGGTAAAGCCGGCCGCTTCAAAGCGCTGGGCCGCCAAGTCGGGATCATATTGGGCGTCGGCCTGCTGCCAGGCCTCGTTGATGGCCTGACCCTCGGGGCTCTGGAAATGCCAGGCCTGAGGGCTGATCGTGGACTGCTGCGGAATACCGATGCCGTCCCAGACCACGTCGATCAGGCGTTCGCGGTCGATTGCCACGGACACGCCCTTGCGCCAGTTCACATCCCGCAGCAGGGCACGGATTTCCGCGTCCTTGTCGGGATCCTCGCCGTCGCCGATGTAGTCCTGGTTGATGAGCCAGCAGGGCCAGCCGCCCGCACCGTTCACCCAGTCGGTGTAGAGGGTGTAGTCGCCATCCTCGGCCTTCTGGGTCAGGAACGGAATGTGGGTCGGGTTGGAGGAACCGTCGCGGAAGGAGGCGTCGTACTTGCCCTCGGACAGATTCAGGAGACGGGTTTCCTCGTTCTCCACGACTTCAATGTCCATGTAGTCGATGTAGGGCAGCTGATTGCCTTCCGGATCAACCTTCCAGTAGAAGGGGTTCCGCACTAGGACGGCGCGCACGCCCGCATCCATGGACTGCGTGACCCACCCGGTGATCACCGGGTGGTCCGGATTCCGGAAGTAGTCCTGGGTGGCTTCCAGCAGGGCCGAGTAGTCCTCATTGTCCGAATAGGCCGGATGGAACTGCTCGAGATAGTGCCGCGGCTTCATGATGCGGTCCTGGAATTCCCAGAAGCCCTGGGCCAGGATGGTCGGCGTGATCCAGTGGGGCTCGTCCCACGTCCAGGTCATGGTGTAGTCGTCGACAAACTCGACGTCCATGGTCTCGCCGTCGGAGTTGAAGCCGTACCACGGCACAACCACGTCGCCGTAGTCGGCGTTCGTGGCGAGATCCTCCCACCAGAACTGCAGGTCCGACGTGGTGTACGGTTCACCGTCCGACCACTTCAGGCCTTCACGCAGGTAATAGGTAACCTGGGTGCCGTCCTCGTTGAAGACGTAGTCCTTGAAGAGTCCCGGCTGGTAGCCGTTGTAGTCGGCCCGCCAGCGCACGGGGGGATCATAGACAATCATCTTGATGTTGCCCATGCCGGCCCACCAGGAGGCCGTATGCCAGGTGCCGCCGTACTGGCCGATCGAATCAACCACCGGCACCACGACCGGTTCGACGGGCAGGCGCTCCTCCACGGGCGGGAGTTCACCGGCTGCCACCATGGAGGCGAGCATGGGAGCTTCGCCATAGGGACTGTCGGACATGTCCGCGGCCGGAGCCTCCGCCATCGGCGCTTCCTCCTCGGCCGCCGGCTCGCTGCCACAGGCGGCCAAGGCCAACAGGGCAATGAGCAGAGCTCCGATCAGCATGAATCGATGTCGCATGTGCATCTCCTCGAAGATGTGCAAAACAGGGAGTGTCCGTTCGAAGCCGCCCGGCAACGACCCTGTCGGCAAGACCGGCAGGACTGGCTAGACGGGATCAATCAGAGGTGTTGACCCCAGCCATCGGTGAAGTTGGATTGGCGGTGCAGGAACGCGGGGCAATGCTACCATAGCCACGAGCGGCCGTAGGGCATATCCCGTCCCCGGTCGGCAGAGTGACTCTCCCTTCTGAAACCAACCGGTGGTGTGCGATGCTGCTTCAGCGGAATCTGATTGACGGTGCCTTTGTCTGGAGCGTTGACGGCAGGCAATTGGCACGGAACACGGACCTGCCCACGCTGCTGGGCCAAAGCCGCCAAGCCATGCTGAGACAGCTGGCAGGGGAACCGTCCGCCCCCTTGCCACGCAATGCCGTCGTGCTGGCACCGGTCGACCGGCACCAGGAAGTCTGGGGCAGCGGCGTCACCTACATGCGCAGCCGGGAGGCCCGCGAGGCCGAGTCGGCTGCCGCCGATGTCTACGGAGCCGTGTACGATGCCGCGCGGCCCGAGATTTTCTTCAAGGCTCCGGGGTGGCGGACCCGCGGGTCCGGAGAGGGGGTGCGCATCCGACGGGATTCGGAATGGAACGTGCCCGAGCCCGAGCTCACGCTGGTCGTCAACACCGAAGGCGAAATTGTCGGCTACACCGTGGGCAACGACATGTCCTCGCGCGACATCGAAGGGGCCAATCCCCTCTATCTGCCCCAGGCCAAGACCTACAACGGCTCCTGTGCGGTGGGACCGGCCATTCACCTCTGCGATGCGGACGAACTGATCGGCCTTGCGATCGACATGCGCATCGAGCGGGACGGCACCGCGGTGTTCGAGGGCAGCACCTCCACTTCCAACATGAAACGCACCTTTCCCGAACTGGCGGAGTACCTGTGCCGGGAACTGGACTTCCCGGCCGGCGTGTTGCTGATGACCGGAACCGGCATCGTGCCGCCGGACGAGTTCACGCTCCTGTCCGGCGACGTCATCACCATCCGTATCGGCGACCTGGTCCTGGTCAACACCGTGGAGTAGCAAGACCACCCTCCCGTGCCAGCACTTCCGGAGCCAGTCCTGCGATTGGACCTGGCCCAACCACAGTGCTGACCGGGTTTGGCAATACGTCCCCCAGGGTTAACTGCCGGGGTTTCAGTCCAGTAGCTGGTCAAACTTCAAAGCCAGGTCGTCCGCTGCCCAATACAAATACTCGCCGTTTTTCCAATCCGGATAGAGCACATCGAACCACAGGCTGTATTCCAGGTCGTCATCCTTGGGATCGATGCTGTGCTCGATGTCATCAAGAATGATCTTGTACTCGTCCCGGGTAAATTGACCCACCGTTGAGGAGCCGACGGTTGCCTCTAGGCGAGATGGGGCCGTGTGGGTGATCCAAGTGACTTGCTCCGTGTCGGCGTCAACCTTGCGCTCGACCGCGTGCAATTCGAAGATGTATTTTCCGTCCTCCAACTGCATCACGAAGCGGTGGCCCGACACGAAAGGCCTTCTGTCCGGCAACGGGTTGCCATCCATGTCGCGTACCGGCCCGGTTCCGCCGAACGCAATCGCATACTTGTTTACGGAAACCACCCGATAGACCAAGTCCTCCGTGTTGATGCGCTGGAAGAACGCCGGCTTGCTACTGCCTGCCACTTCCGTGACCTGCAATTGGTAATGCGTAACCCTGTCGGACCGGTCCGACGACAGGTGATCCCCTGGACCGAAATAGAACGGTTTGAGCATCCGCACCGTTCGTTCTTGGTTGGGATTGTCGCGGGGGCCCAGATCCAGTGTGCCTGTGTTGCGGTATTCAGCGTCCAGTGTCAAGTCGGTCTCCACCACGACGTCCTCCGTCGCGGCGGTGATGACACATCCGGCTCCTGAAATTGCCTCACTGCACGCCCAAGTTGTGTCCAACTGGTAGCCACCGAAGTAGAGGGGGCTCAGCAGTGTCGTGGCTGCCTTGTAGTCCGGCTTGCCGCTCAGAAGCGTGACATAGCCCGGCGCGGTGGCGTAGACCTCAACAGCGTATTCCGTGCCGGGTTCCAAGTTGAGGTGATGTCTGACCAGACCGTCCGGGTCGCGTGCGCGGCGAAGGCCTTCCCTGATCTCCGGAATCTTCAGGTCCTCGGACAATTGCGACACTGGTGTGGCAATCACCAAGTAGTGCTCAAAGGGCAGCGCCGGATCCAAATCCCTGAAGACCACGGTCATTTGGCCCGTCTGTACGCGACTCTGCTCGAACATCATCACATCCCAGAGCGTCTCCGTCCGACCGTCCCATTCCACAATCAGATCGGTGATCTCCACAGGCAACCACAGGAGTGAGGATGGGCATGTCCTGCTGCCAAGTGGAAACCCTATGCCCCCTGCCGACCGCGAACACAGCAGCAGGACCGCCATGACCAGCGGCAACCAAACTCCGATTCGGCGATGCTCCATCGCCGGCAGGATGAGGAATCTGCGTGCCAACAGGGTCATCTCAAGCTACTTCGACTATTCGAAACAAGGCGATGAGAGGGAATGGTCTCCGGCTATCTCACATTAACATAGTACTCGCACAAGCAAATAACATACAGATAACAAATAGGCAAAGACGGATCGAACCTCCGTCCCAAACGCATCAGAAGGGCGAGCACATGCCGACCCGATTGCCCTCGGAGTCCAAGATCCAGGCAATGAATCCATGCTCGCCGATGTCGGTTCTGGGCTTGACGATCCGGCCACCGTTGGCCTCCACGCGACCCAGCGGACCCCGCAAATCCCGGCCGGCATCCAGGAAGACAATCACTCCGTCCGCACTCGGTTTCATATCAAGACCGCAAATCAGGGCACCGGCCACCCCGCTTTGGTCGAACGGGAAGAAGGCCTGCTGACAGTCGGCATGGTCGTGGCGCTGCATTTCGTAGCCGAACACCGTCTCATAGAACGAAACGGCGCGGTCGATATCCAGCGCCGGCACCTCGAACCAAGTCACAATATGTTCCACTGGAAACTCCCAAATTACTGGTTGGCACCCCACACAACCGTCAGCCCGGTGCGTGGACGCCCAGCAGATTTCCTTCCGTATCGTAGAACCACGCCAAGTAGGCAACGGAGTCCCCATCATCCAATCGGGTCTTCGGTTGGCTGATTCGGCCTCCCGATTCTTCCACGCGCATCAAGAAATCGTCGATGTCCGCTGTCGCCCCAAAACAGACGCGACAGCCCTGCTCTCCGGCCGGACCAAATCCTTCCGTCTCCACCAACATGCCGCCGGGACCGGCCGGCGTATCCTCAGGGATGGGAAGAAACGCCACGCGGTAGCCAGGCTGCAGTTCCGTCACTTCCAAATCCGTTTCCAAAACAGCCGAGTAGAAGCGGGCGGCCCGGTCGAGCTCCTCAACAGGTATCTCGATCCAGTCGAACAAGGGCATGGTTGTCAATCCTTTGGCCGCGACGGCTCAGAATGGCATACGTTGTCGAAACCTACAGACAATGCGACGCCCTCGCGGCGGCGAGTTTACTGCGGGACAATCAGCAGGTCCTCGATCAAGGGACGGAAGTCGGTGAGATTGTTGATCCTCTTCGCACACTCGGCGAAACCCGCGCCCCACATGAGGCCCAGCGCGGGATTGCGCGTGTGCCGGCCATGGTCGGATTCCTCCACGTTGCCGTGGTCGCTGCCAACCATCACCAGGGTTCGGGAGGTATCCAAGCTTGCGGTCAAACCCTCCAGGAAACCATCAACCAGGGAGAAGTGGGGCGCCGCCTGCCGCAATGTCCGCCGATGACCCAAGACGTCCGTGACCCAATGTTCAAAGAACACAAAACGCGCGCGCTGTGTCAGGGCCCCGACAAGGCGACCGGCCGCAGCAGGTTCGTGTACAGGGATATGCCGCAGGGCGGCATTGCGGTGCCAGTCGCGGCCGGTAATGGTTCCGCTGATGGCCTGTTCCGCTGTGTATGCTTCAACGTCATGCAGAGGCAGGCCGGCGGCAGTCAGGGCATACGGTATGGCACTCAGCAAACGCCGGCCGGACTGGATGCCGCTGAAAAAGCTCGGAGGATAGGCGTTGGCGGATGCCACTGACACTCCCGCGCCGACCAGGGTCGAAAAAACCGTGCCCTGATCCAACACCCCACGCACACCGGCGTTCGGTTTGGGGCCATAGTGCTCCCCCAGTTCGCCCGGTACGTTGCGGCCGGTTAGGAGGGCAGCCTGCCCGGTTGCACTCTGGGGCCGGCCCGCCACCCCCAGGCAGGCATCCACCGGGAATGCGGCCCCCCGGTCCGTTACGATCAGGGGATGCCGGCCCGTGGGCCGGACGCCGTCCAACACGGCATCCAGAAACGGCATGGCGGCAACCGCAAGCGGATTGTCCTCCTCCGGCCCGATGCCCACGCCATCCAGGAACACGAAGACAATGGACTTGGGCCGATTGGCACTCGCGGGCATCATGACTATTCCGCAGGTCTCGTTGTGGTGCTACAGGGATCGATACTGGCAGACAGCGAGCCGGTTGCAGGATTGCAATGATGCGACATCTCAAATCCTGATTCCCACACCTTTCACTCCGTCCGACGGCGCACTCGCACGCAACCCGGCATGACTGACCATCCGTTTGCCGGCCGAGCCGCGCTGGTACATGACTGGCTCAACCAGATGGGCGGTGCCGAAAATGTCTTGGAGGTGCTGCATAGCATGTTCCCGTCGGCGCCAATCTACACCAGCCTGTATGTGCCGCAACGCATGCCGGACGCGATGCGTAGCTGGGACATCCGCACCTCTTGGCTGAATCGCATCCCCGGACGCGATCGCCTCGCCCGTTATCTCCTGCCCTTGTATCCAGGAGCCTTTCGAAGCATGGACCTGGTCGGCCATGACCTGGTCATCAGCATCAAGAGCGCCTTTTGTCTCGGGGTTCGCACGGCCTCCGGCGGAAGCAAGGCACGACATGTCTGCTACTGCCTTACGCCGACTCGGTTCCTGTGGCACTTCGACCAGTACATGGCGCGTGAGCAGGTCTCAGGACCAGCCAGGTTGGCCACGCAGCTGCTGCTGGAACACCTGCGCCGATGGGAACTCGATGCAGCAGGCCAAGTGGACGACTTCATTGCCATCAGCACGGCCGTACAGAAGCGGATTCGCGACATCTACGGCCGTTCCAGCACGATCATCCATCCCCCTGTTGATACCGGAGCCTTCCGGCCCGAGGCGTCCACTCCCAGAGAAGACTTCTACCTAGTCGTATCGCGCCTGATTCCCTACAAGCGGATTGACCTCGCCGTATCCGCCTTCAACCGCATGCCGGATCGCAACCTGGTAATTGTCGGGGATGGTCGGGACGCCGCCGCACTCCAGGCCATGGCCGGTCCCAACATTCGCTTCACCGACCACCTGCCGCGGCGCGAGGTTGTCGACCTGATGCAGCGGTGCAGGGGTTTCATCTTCCCCGGCGAGGAAGACTTCGGGATCACCCCTGTGGAAGCCATGAGCGCGGGCAGTCCGATCGTGGCCCTGCGGGCCGGCGGCGCTCTGGACACGGTTGCGGACCGGCAAACCGGAATCTTTTTCGACCAGTCCGAGCCGGAGGCCCTCTGCGAAGCCATTGAGAAAGCTGATTCCGCCAACTGGGACCAGGAGGTTCTATACCGACAGGCCGACCAATTCAGCACCGAGCTGTTCAGGGAACGATTTTGGTGTTTTCTGGCTACCGCGTAGCCGAACTCCGTTACCGCAGCAGAAAAAATTGCCTTGAAGGCGGAACTTCCGGATCGGCAACTCATAAGGTCGTCGTTGAGCCTTACACCGGTGGACGTCTGCCCGCCATCAGGCAACATGGATGCACAAACCGGAACCATTAACAGTTTTGTTGATTTTGTGCCGCGCCCGGGGTGGACAGCAGGTGGATAACGGGCTCTGTAAACTTGGATTTCGTATCACCAAATGCCGAGGGCGCCCTCGCTGTGGCAGCTTCGGCGAAAAGCAGTCACACCTCGATTGCGTCCCCACAGGCCCGCATACACTGCCCTGGCCCGCCTCATCGGTCACCGTCCCTTCCATCCTCCCAACCAGACAAACCGTACGCTCCCACGCTGGACTGACACAGCTGCGCGCGGGTTCCTACAG
>JAPPAJ010000080.1 GCA_026705565.1 Caldilineaceae bacterium
GGCACCGGGGCGTCAGCAAGGATGGTCAATTTGGTATATCCTTTGAATTAGTCATCTTAATAGCTTCTGTTGCAGGACGGTGCCCCCGCACCGTCGTTGTAAATCTGCGCTCTACTCCCCTGCGACAGATATTCGGGACCTGTTGCTCGGGTCGTGAGGGGAGTCATGTACAGATTGCATCGGTTGGGTATTGTGCTGTGCGCGGGCGTCCTGCTGTTGGCGGTGACAGCAGCGCCAGCGATGGCCTTGAACCAGGTTCACGTAGTCCAGAGAGGGGAGACGCTGGCGATTATCGCCCGCCGCTACGATGTTCCCATTTCCGTTCTGGTCTCCCGGAACGGTATCGAAAACCGAGACCTTATCTTCGTCGGCCAACAGGTCGTGATCCCTGCCGTCAAGTCCATCTCGGTCCATTCCCCGGGTACCCATGCGGTCCGTGTGGGCGATTCCCTGCCTGACATTGCCGCCCTCTACCGTGTGCCGCTGGAGATGATCCTGTTTCTCAACCGCATCGACTCGTCGTCTGCAATTTGGGTCGGTCAGCCCATACAGGTTCCCGTTGCCTCCATTCGCAGACCCCAGACTCCGGTGATCGCACCAGAGCCGATCACGGTACCGGAGCCGATCACAGTAGATCCCGACGCAACATCGCACCGGGTGCGGCGGGGAGACACACTTCATGTCATTGCGCGCGCCTATGGTGTGGACATGCGGCAACTGATCGCGCACAATCGCCTGCAGAACCCTGATCTGCTGTTCGCAGGCCAAGTCATTGAGTTTCCCAATCATGCCGATGGAGCCGTACTTCCCGTCGAACCGCCGGCACCGCAACCACCCGCGGTCCAGGAGCCGCCGGTGCCCGCACCCGATCCGGCACCGAACCAGGCGGGCCCACAGGATCCTGACAGTGTTGTCCAGGTCGTTGAGCAAGGCGAGACCTTGTCGGACTCTCCGGCGGACACCGCTTTTTCCTGGTCGGAGGCCCAAATTGTCTCGTTCTACGGTTTTCCGGGGATACCGTTTATGGGAGTGCTGGGTGACGGCACGCCGCGCGACGTGGCTCCCCGGATCGCGGCCATGGCCGAACGTTACGATCGGCTCAACGGTCCCCGGAGCACTCAACCCGCGTTTCACTTGATTGTGGGGGTCGCGCAGGCTGGCCCCACACCCGACGGAGCATGGATCAGCCGACTCTCCCACGATCGCATAGCCGAATACGTTGAGGCGGCCCGCGAGGAGGGCCTGCTGCTGTTCTTGGACACGCAGATTGGGTGGAGCGATCCGCTGGCGGAAGTCAAGCTCCTCACTCCCTTCCTCAGGGAACCGTTCGTGCATGTCGCCCTGGACCCCGAGTTTGCGACGGAGCGACTGGGAGTGCGTCCGGGACAGGCCCTTGGCTCCATTTCCGCCGATGATGTAAATGCGGTGCAGCGTTACCTAGCCTCAATCGTGCACGAGGAAGGGCTGCCGCCCAAACTCCTGATGGTGCACCAGTTCGCGGAACGGATGTTCCGCAATCGCGGCGGCATTAAAGACTATGATGCCGTTCATTTATCGTTCGACATGGATGGTTTTGGGGGGACCGGTGCCAAACTCAACGGCTACAGGCGCTTCGCGCTCCCCACACCATCCGAGCGGCCCGCCCTCAAGCTGTTCTTCAAATACGACACGCCGCTCATGACTCCGGAACAAGTGCAGGGGCTGGGCCATCCACCCGACATCATCATCTACCAATAGACCCACCTATCTGTCGGCTCCAAGTCCGGATTTTGCCGTGGTTCGCGAAAATTTGTTGGCTAGTTCTACAGGTCAGCTTGACGAACCGCGCCTGCAACCGAGGGTCCCGGGTGGACCCTCGGGCGACGAGGGCGATGACCGGTGACGGACTCGACTGGGTGCAATTTGGGTTGACCCGTGTCGGTGGTGGAACGATCCATGCATAGCGAAGCAACGGTTGCTCTGAACCGCCTGCCTGCGGCGCGGCAGGCGGAGCTGCTGGAACGATGCTGTGGTTCCGAGCGTTGGGTCCAATCCATGGTGCAGCGGATTCCGTTTGCGGATTGGCAGACCCTGCGGTTGGAGGCCGACGAAATTTGGTTGGGGCTGGATCGGGACGACTGGCTGGAAGCGTTTGCGCACCACCCCAAGATTGGCGACATCGATTCGCTACGGGCCAGGTTTGCCACCACAAGGAATTGGTCCGAGGGTGAACAGTCCGGAGTGGATGAAGCCAGCGAGGAGGTGTTGGCGGGTTTGGCAGCGGGCAACCGGCACTACGAACAGCGTTTCGGATATATTTTCATCGTGTGCGCCACGGGCAAGAGCGCGGCGGCGATGCTTGCACTCCTGCAGGAACGCCTGGACAATTCGCCGGACGATGAACTGCCAATCGCCGCCGAGCAGCAACGGCAAATCATGCAGCTCAGGCTCGAAAAATTACGCGAAGAACTCGCGTACCCGTAACGCGAAGGCTTCCGGTCCGCCCTGCGGCGAATCCCGGTTCAAGTGTCGCTGCCAGGAATGGATGCGAAGCGCGATTCCGTCCTTGGCCAGCCGTCAAAAACCGATGGAGCGTAGGTATCGCAGTGTGGTCGCGCTGCGACGGGCTTCGTCCATGGGCAAGTCGGCGCCCGGAATCGGAGCTCCCGGACAGGCAGTGACCCAGCGGTCGAAACCCGACTCCTCCAGGTTTGTCCGGATCGCGGGAAAGTCCATGTGACCAGGTACGTGCACATCAACCCATTCCGGGTAGTACCAACGGTCGTCTCGAATGTCCACCGAGGTGTACTCCTGAAGGTGCACATAGTTGAGCTGGCTGCGGTAGAGGGTCAGGGCCTCCACGGGATCGATACCCCATAAGTGGGCATGGGAGACGTCGATGCACAGGCCCGACCTGCTCAGACGCTTCATGTAGGCGTCCCATGTCTCAAGGGAATTGACCGTGTGGTTGGTATGGATGTGCATTGTGATTTCAAGCCCGAGGGTGCCGGCAAACTCGGCCCATTCGTCCGCCGCGTCTGCGGCCCGATGCACTTCGTCGGTGTTGGCCAGCCGGTCAGCGGGTTGTTCGGCGCACATGAACATGAAGCAGTCGCATTCCATTTCGGCGGCAAATTCCATGCGCCGCTTGTTGATTTCAAACATGCGCGGATCCCTTTGGTCGGGGCTGCCGATTGCAGTCAGTACCGCCAAGGGCAGGCCGACGCGATCGCAAATGCCCCGGAGGCGCTTGGGCGTACCCATCCAGTCGAGTGGGAACCGGGCTTCCCAGCCATCCCATCCCGCTTCCTTGAGTGCTTCCAGGCAGGGTTCCAGGTCCGGTTCGTGCCATCGCAGGGTTGCGAATCCCAGTTTGAAGGTCATGGCATTGTTCCACTGTCGTGTGACTGGCTGCACTCGCTGCACCCTCAAGGATGTGGACGCAGGAGTGCGGTACGGTACGAATTGTAGGGCAGCCCACGGATTGGCAAATGCCGCCGTCAACCCTGGAAATCCAGTTGCACACCGCCACGTTTGGACCCGCAACCTCGGCGACCGTTTGAAAACGCGGGGATCTATTGGAAAATAACAGGACACAGATTGCAGACCGCACCGGTTCCCGGTTGGCAGCGGTCTTCCGGTGCCTGCCTTGGTGCCTACATTGCCGGCGAACCGGCCTTCGCCCTCCTGGATACGAGAACCACAGATGCAGTACACCACAGAGAACATTCTGGTCCTGCCGCATGCCGATGCCGAGTCAGGCGAACCGGGTTTGGTCACGCGTGTGACCCCGGAGAGCGCCGGCTGGGCCTGGATCGGCTTTGAAGTCCACCGGATCCGATCCGGCCGGAGCTGGGAAACCTCGACCGGCGATCAGGAATTGGCCTTGGTCAACCTCAGCGGACGCTACCGTCTGAAGTCCGACCGCATCGACCTGCTCGACGAATTCGGCGGACGGCCCAATGTCTTCGCCGGCGCGTGCCACACCTTGTACCTGCCGCCCGGGTCCGACCTGACGGTCACCTGTGTTGAAGACGGCGAGTTTGCGGTCGCGACGGCTCCGGCACAGGTGGAACATCCGCCGTTCCTCACCCTCCCCGGCCAGGTGGACATGAACCTGCGGGGAGGAGACAATGCGACAAGGCAAATCAACGACCCCCTGCCGCCCGGCTCCCCGGTGGACAGGCTGGTCCTGGTTGAGGTGTACACGCCCAGCGGCGGCTGGAGCAGCTATCCGGGGCACAAGCACGATGTCCACATCGAGGATGACCGGGGAGAGTTGGTGGAGGCGGACCTCGAGGAAATCTACTACTACAAAATCACTTCCACCCGCAGCGATCCTTTCGGAACCTACGATCCCGACGGGTATGCCTATCAACGCGTCTATACTGACGAAGCCTCCCCGCTCCACCAGGCCGGCAAGCCCATCGATGCCCTGGTCCGTCCGCGCAACGACTGCGTGGTGCTGGTGCCCGAGGGCTACCACCCGGTGGTCAGCCCTCCGGGCTACGTGACCTACTATCTGAACGTGCTCGCCGGCAGCGCGCAGAGCCTGGCGAACCAGGACGATCCGCGCTACGCCTGGGTCAAGGACACATACCGAACCACCAATCCCGACGTTCCGCTGTATCGACCGGCCTAGGCCTGCACGGACGTCCCGCTTCCCTCATTTGGCCATGACTGACTCCGCCAAGTCCTTTGACTCCCTGCACATGGGGCGGTCCAGCATCGATCTCTACAGCAACGATGTGGGAACCCGCTTCCCGGAGATCACGTCCTTCGCCGCCTACGTGGGCGGTTCGCCCACAAACATTTCCGTGGGCATGACCCGATTGGGGCGCCGGGCTGCGCTCCTGACCGGGATCGGGGACGATCCGGTCGGGGATTTCGTGTTGGAGTTCCTGGTCAACGAAGGCGTGGAAACACAGTGGGTTGTACGCAAGCCCGGGCTGCGCACGAGTGCGGTGGTCTTGGGAATCGAACCGCCGGACCGGTTCCCGCTTGTCTTCTACCGGGAGAATTGTGCCGACATCAACGTCACCATTGACGACGTGCTGGCCTCGCCGTACGACGACTGCAGGGTGTTCCAGTTTGCCGGCACCAATCTTTCCCGCGAACCAAGTCGGTCGGCAACCATGTTTGCGGCCGAATCGGCGCGCAGCCACGGTGCGACCGTGGTGTTCGACCTGGATTTCCGCCCCGACCAGTGGCACGACGCCCGGGCGTTCGGGGTGGTGGCCCGGTCGATCATGCAGCAGGTGGACATCGTCGTGGGAACGCACGATGAAGTCAATGCCGCCCTGCTGGCCGATCCAGCCCAAATGACCGTGACGGACTCTCAGGTGTCCGACACCCAGGTCGAGGGGGATGTTCTGGCTGCCATCGCGCGGATCCAGAGTCTGGGTCCGCAGCATGTGATTGAGAAGGTCGGTGCCCTGGGAGCGCGCGTCCACACCCGCGGCGAACCTCCTTGCGACGTGCCCGGATTCCCGGTGGACATCTACAACATTCTGGGTGCCGGGGATGCCTTTGGCGCCGGTTTCATTTTTGGACTGGTCAGCGGCTGGACGCTGGAGCGGTCCGCCCGGCTGGGCAACGCCTGTGGTGCCATGGTGGTGACGCGGCACGGCTGCGCCAACTTCATGCCCACCTGGGACCAGGTGAACGAATTCATCGACAGTCATGGCGGCTGGTAGCAACCAAAACGGGGGATGGGAACAACGATGACCGAACCGACCGTGCGTCTCACCATGGCACAGGCCATCGTGCGTTTCCTGTGTACCCAGTACACGGAGCGCGACGGCCGGCGCCAAGCCTTCTTTGCCGGATGCTTCGGCATCTTCGGACACGGCAACGTGTCCGGAATGGGCCAGGCCCTGCAACAGTACCCTGCGCTCCGCTATTACCAAACCCGCAACGAACAGGCGATGGTGCATACCGCCATTGGCTTTGCCAAGCACAGCCGCAGGTTGCGGACGCTGGCCTGTACCTCCTCCATCGGTCCCGGTGCCACCAACATGGTGACGGGGGCGGCCACGGCCACCATCAACCGCCTTCCGGTGCTGCTGTTGCCGGGCGACATCTTTGCCCGGCGCAATGTGGCACCGGTCCTGCAACAGCTGGAGTCCGAACACAGCCAGGATTTCTCGGTCAACGACACGTTTCGGCCGGTCAGCCGCTATTGGGACCGCATCAATCGCCCGGACCAGTTGGTTTACAGTCTGCCGGAGGCCATGCGCGTCCTGACCAGCCCCGCGGATACCGGCGCCGTCACGATTTCCATCCCGCAGGATGTGCAGACGGAAGCGTTCGACTATCCCGCAGCGCTGTTTGAGGATTGGGTGTGGCACGTGCCGCGCCCGCGCGCAGACCTGGCCAGCCTGCAACGGGCTGCGGAGTTGCTGCGCGGAGCCCAGCAGCCGCTCATCGTGGCGGGCGGTGGCGTCCAATACAGCGAAGCCGAAGACGCATTGCGCGCGTTTGCGGCCCGAACCGGCATCCCCGTCGCCGAGACCATGGCGGGCAAAGGCAGCCTGGACTTCGATGATGCCAGAGCCTTGGGGGCCATGGGGTTGACCGGAACGTCCGCTGCCAACATCTATGCCCGGGACGCGGATGTGGTCATGGGGGTTGGCACCCGTTGGAGCGACTTCACCACCGCCAGCAAGACCGCCTTTCAGGATCCGGAAGTCCGCTTCATCAACTTGAACGTATCCGAGTTTGATGCCGGCAAGCACCAAGGGGTGTCGGTTACGGGCGATGCCAGGGCCTGCCTGGAGGAACTGGACGCGATGCTGTCCTACAAAGTCACCGACTCCGATCTGGATTCCCGCATTGCGGCGCTCAAGGAGGAGTGGGAATCGGAGGTGGACCGGATTTATGCCTTGCACGAGTCGGACAGCGGAGTAGCCGCACAGGGTGCGCTCATAGGCGCCGTGAATGAACAGGGCGATCCGGACGCTGTGATGGTCGGTGCTGCCGGCAGCCTGCCGGGTGACTCCCACAAGCTGTGGCGCAGCCGCCATCCGTTGCAGTATCACATGGAATACGGGTATTCCTGCATGGGATACGAAATCGCCGGTGCCCTCGGCGTAAAGATGGCGGAACCGGACCGGGAGGTCTATATCCTGGTTGGAGACGGTTCCTATCTGATGATGGCTTCGGAGATTGTCACTTCGGTCCAGGAGGGCTACAAGCTGACAATCGTGCTGATGGACAACAGCGGTTTCAAGAGCATCGGGGGCCTAAGCCGATCCCTGGGCCAAAGCGGCTTCGGCACCCGATATCTGTTTCCCGAGAACGGTGCGCTGCCGACGGATGAAGCCGGTGGCCACAAGCGGCCCCTACCGGTGGACCTGGCCGCCAACGCCGCCAGTCTGGGCGCCGTGGTCATTGGCTGCAACTCGGTGGATGATGTTGTGGAGGCACTGGCACGCGCCAAGGACATTGACCGCACGGTTGTCATCCACGTCACCAACGACCGCTATCTCGGCGTGGATGTCTATGAGTCCTGGTGGGACGTGCCCGTGGCCGAAGTCAGCGAAATCGACACGGTCAACGCGGCGCGCGAGGAATGGGAGCAGATGCGGTCCAAGGAGCGCTTCTACCGCTAGCCAAGGTTCGGGACCGGAGGACCGCTAACGGTGCCCCGGCGTCGACAAGCAGGGAAGGATGCAAGCCATGATTGTCAGGAACTTCGTCAACGGATCGTTTGCGGCCAGCCAATCCGAAGACACCATGCCGGTGCGCAATCCGGCCACCAACGAACAGTTGGCAACACTGCCGTTGACGACTGCCACTGAAGTCGACACGGCTGTGCAGACTGCCCAGGCCGCCTATCCGGCATGGCGCCGCACCCCGGTCGTGGACCGGGTTCAGCCGCTGTTCAGGCTCAAGGCCCTGCTGGAGGATCACTTCGAGGACATTTCCCGCACGGTGACCCTTGAGTGCGGCAGTCGAGGGCGGCCTCGCGCTCCATCATCTCGTGGTAGGTGCCGTAGCAGCGTTC
>JAPPAJ010000035.1 GCA_026705565.1 Caldilineaceae bacterium
GGCGGGTCGAGGAGTCTGGATGACGGTACCAATGAGGATCCTATATTACAAGGCGGCATAACCGGCGGTGTCCCAAGCGGTTCGGGTACGGGTTGTGCCGGAACTCCTGCGGTTCGCGTCGGCAAGTGTGGTTACCTCGCGAGCTGGCCTGGCAAACAGGGCTGCGGTGGAACCCAAGGCGCGGATGCAATCCGGAAACCGGCCCGTCAACGTCGTGATCCTGTATCGTATATGCGCGTGAACCCAACTGAATAATAGATTTTGGAGGTATTCCGAATGGCCGAGCGATTAGTGGGCCGCCGCGCCTTCCTGCGTTCAACGGGCTTTGCCATGGGCGCCGCGGCACTGGCCGCGTGCGCGGCACCGGCCGCAACCGGGAGCGACGACGCAGCCGCGGCTGCCGAACCCGCCGTTGTGACCTGGTGGTATGCCTGGGGCAACCTGGATCCGGCCGTGGAGACGATTTCCGGCCTGGAGAGTTTCCGGGACCACATGGGCGGGGACACCACCTTGGATTTCCGGGGCAGCACCAACACGGAAGCCGTCCTGACCGCCTTGGCGGCTGGCGACCCGCCCGACGGCGGCTCCAACATGGACTATCCCAACCTCTGGACGCGCGGCGTGGTCTTTGCCTGCAACGACTGGGTGGACGGCAGCGACGTGATTAATCCCGACGACGTGGTGGATGCCGTCTGGCAGGGCGGGTTCTACGACGGCAACCTGATTGGCGTGCCGTCCATCGAATCGTTCCTGTGGTACGGCCTCAACTACAACGCCCAGCACGTCGAGGAGGCGGGCCTGGATCCGGACGATCCGCCCCTGACCTGGGAAGGTATCTTCGAGTGGCACAAGGCCCTGTCCAAGTTCGACGACGGCGGCAACGTGACCCGCATCGGCCTCGACCCGATCGACGCCATGGCCGGCGAGCCGGACTTCATCTCCCTGTCCTACGGCCATCAGTGGTGGGACGACGAAACGCAGGCCATCGACCTGAACCACGAGCTGCTCGTCCAGGGCATCGAAATGCAGGCCGAGTTCTTCCGGCACATCGGTCCCGACAACTTCGCAGGCTTCCGGTCCGTGGAGGGCCAGGGTGCGTGGGGTGGCGCCTTCAACGCCCAGGCGCAGTCGATGATCATCGAGGGCTACTGGCACGCGGGCGAGACCACCATCCAACAACCCGATGTCGCGGTGCACAACCGGGCCACCTGGGCACCCGTGCCCGCTTTCCGCGAAGGCGCCAGGATCATGGCCACCGGTCCCCACATGGTGCAGATCTTCAAGGAAGGCCAGAACCCCGAAGGGATGTTCAAGGTGTCCGAGTTCCTGCACAACCATGAAGCCTGTCAGATCATCTTCGAGGAGGTCGGCTGGATCATGGGCATTGAATCCTGGTTGCCCACCATCGATGCGGACGCCTATCCCGGCCTCCGGTTCTACATCGACGGGATCAACGACGTGACCGACTGGCTGGTCGGGCGCCGCTCGCCCCTCCACTGGTATGTCAACACCCAGCTCTGGGAGCTGCGCGAGCAGGTCTACCGCGATCTGATCACCGCCGAGGAGGCGGTGGTGGAGCTGCAGACCCGCGCCGAGAACGAATGGGAGGCCCAGGGCCTGTCCTGACCTTTCAACCCTGAGCAGGGGCGGGACGACACACCGGTTGTCCCGCCCCTGCCGTTTCCCTTCCCTCTGTGGCCCCGGGCATCCAGATGGCCGCTGTCACCGCCAAACCATCCCGCTATACGCCCCGCGAATGGCGCAACCTGCGTCTGGGGCTGCTGTTTGTCTCGCCTTGGATTCTGGGTTTCCTGCTGTTCACGGTCTATCCCCTGCTGGCATCCGTGTACTACAGCCTGACCCGCTACGACCTGTTGCGGCCGCCGGTGTTCCTGGGAATCGAGAACTACACGACGCTGTTCACCACGGACCCCCACTTTTGGAACGTGATGTACAACACGATCTACTACGTGGGTTTCAGTGTGCCCCTGGGGGTTGTCGCTGCCTTTTTGATCGCCAACCTGCTGAATTCCCGGATCGTGGCCCGGTCCTTCTTCCGGACCGTGATCTACGTGCCCGCAATCGTGCCGGCCGTGGCTTCGGCCATGGTCTGGCAGTTCCTGATGAACGTGCAGTACGGCGCCGTCAACGGCGTCCTGCGTTCGTTCGGCCTGCCCATCATTCCGTTCCTGTCCAACCCGGCCTGGGCCAAGCCGTCCCTGATTCTCGTGGCGATCTGGGCGCAGGGCGCGGCCGTGGTCATTTTCCTGGCCGCCCTGCAGGACGTACCCCGCTCCCTGTACGAGGCCGCGACCGTGGACGGCGCCGGCGGCTGGCGCAAGTTCCTCAACGTCACGATTCCACTGACATCGCCCATCATCCTGTTCAACCTGATCATGGGCTTCATCACCGCCTTCCAGGAGTTCACAATCCCGTGGCTGCTGACGGAGGGCGGCCCCATGAACTCCACCGAGTTCTACCTGGTGCACCTCTACCGCAATGCGTTCCGGTTCCTGCGCATGGGCAAGGCCTCCGCCATGGCCTGGATCCTGTTCCTGATCATCGTGGCCTTCACCCTTGTCATCTTCCGCTCCTCGGCCCGCTGGGTCTACTACGGAGGCGACAAGTGATCCGCGCCGCCTCGCCCACCCGGCCCCCGAGCCCCTTCCAGGTTCGCCTGCAGGGCGCGGCCGTGACCCTGGTCAAGTACGCCATCCTGATTCCCCTGACGATCAGCTTTGCCTTTCCCCTGTACTGGATGGTCAGTTCGGCACTGAAGATCGACCCGCAGGTCTACACGATTCCGCCGATTCTGCTGCCGATGCCCGTGCATCCGCGCAACTTCATCGAAGGCTGGCAGGTTCTGCCCTTTACCCGCTACGCGTTCAACTCGATCGTGCTCTACACGGTTCCCGCCGTGCTGTTCACGGTCCTGTCGTCGACCATCGTGGCCTACGGCTTCTCGCGCATTCGCTGGCCAGGCCGGGACACGCTCTTCTGGTTCGTGGTGATGACCATGATGCTGCCCTGGGCGGTCACCATGGTGCCCCTGTTCATCACCTTCAAGTGGTTGGGCTGGCTGGACACCTATCGGCCGCTGGTCGTGCCGGCCCTGTTCGGGCACCCGTACATCATCTTCCTGCTGCGGCAGTTCTTCATGACGCTGCCGGAGGAACTCTCGGATGCCGCCCGCATTGACGGCACCTCGGAATTCGGCATCCTGTTCCGCATCATCCTGCCCCTGACCAAGCCGGCCCTGGCGGTCGTGGCGCTGTTCCGCTTCATCTGGGCCTGGAACGACTACCTGGGGCCCCTGATCTACCTGCGGGACGAAACACGCTACCCGTTGGCCCTGGGCATTGAACAACTTAGGCAACGGGCCAACGACATCGGCAACTTCAGCAACGGCATTCCCTATCTGATGGCCGTGAGCACGATCGTGGCACTGCCGATCATCGCCACCTTCTTCCTGGCGCAGCGCACCTTCATCGAAGGCATTTCCCTGACCGGTCTGAAGGGGTAGGTGGCTGCGGGTGGACGGTAATTCCGTCGGTCCGGCGCGGCGGTTGCGGCGGTCGTGCCTGGCGTTCTGTCTTTGTGTGATCCTGTCGCTGCCCTTGGCGGCCTGTGTCGTGTCGCCGGTGGCGATCCGGGTTGACGTGCAGTCTTTGCCGGCGCACCCTCCCTGCGGCGGCTCCTTTGTCGAGCATGAACTGCCCCACGTCACGGGTACCGCCTTTGAAAGGGTGACCTACTTCGCCAGCAACGGTGCGGGGCTGGCCATTGGCGATCTGGACAACGACGGCGACGAGGACTTCGTGCTCGCGAATCTCCTGGGCCCCAACCATGTCTTCTGGAATCAGGGCGGCATGGCGTTTCGGCCGCAGGTGCTGTTCGACGGCAGCCTGCGCGCAGTGGCCCTGGTGGACGTGGACGGTGACACTTGGCTTGACATCACCGCAACCAGTCGCAGCGGCAGCGTGCTGGTGTGGCACAACGCCGGCGGCACGGGTGCCGAGCTTCCGTTCCAAACCGACCAGCGGCCCGCACGCCTGCCCGGCGTGGAAGGCTATGCCTACTCCCTGCAGTGGGCGGATTTGGACCGGGACGGCGATCTGGATCTCGTCACCGGTTCCTACGACGCTTCCATGGAAAAGCAAATCGGCCGCCGGGCACTGGACGCCAGCAACCTGGGCGGGGTGTTCGTCTACACACAGGCCGACGATGGGCGCTTTGAGGCCGAGCGGCTCGCCTCCCAAGCCCAGGCGCTGGCCCTGCACCTGCTGGACGCGGACGGCGACGGCCTGCTTGACATCCTGGTCGGCAACGATTTCGACACGCAGGACCTCCTCCTGCTGGCCACCGCCGACGGCCACTGGCGGTCGGCCGCTCCCTTTGCCAGGACCACGTTCAGCACGATGAGCTTCGATGCGGACGACATCGACAATGACGGTTCGCTGGAACTCTTTGCTGCGGATATGCATCCCTACTCCGAGGAGTCGGGGATCATGCGCCAATGGGAGCCGGTCCTGCAGACGATGCCGCCGCCCGATCCCGCCCATGCACCCCAGGCCATGGCCAACGTGCTGCAGGCCCGTACCGACGACGGTGGCTGGGTTGACCGGGCCCCCGAATGGGGCATTCCCTACAGCGGCTGGAGTTGGTCGGCCCAGTTCGGCGATCTGGATCAGGACGGTTTCCTGGACCTGTACATCGTCAATGGCATGACCGCCCAGGAATTGTTTTCCCACCTGCCCAACGATGAGTTGGTCGAGGAAAACCAAGCCTATCGCAATGAGGCCGGCCGCCGCTTCGTGCCGGAACCGGCTTGGAAACTGAACAGCACGGCCGGCGGCCGCGGCATGGGTCTGGCCGACCTGGATGGCGACGGCGACCTGGACGCGCTGATCAACAACCTGCGATCCCCGGCCCGCATTTTCGAGAACCAGTTGTGCTCCGGGCAGTCCCTGGTGGTGTACTTGAGCCAGGCTGGGACCGGCAACACACGCGCCTTGGGTGCCCAGGTGCGTCTGCAGACCTCCACAGGCATCTACCGGCGGCAGGTGCAGGCTGCCAGCGGATACCTGTCCGGCCGCAGTCCCGCGTTGCACTTCGGCCTGCCCGATGGCAGCGAAATTCTGGCCTTGGAAGTCCGTTGGCCGGATGGCACCGTGTCCCTGATCAGCGGTCAGTCCCTGCAGCCGAACAGCCGGGTGGCAGTTTCCCGCTGACGCGCCGTTAGCCGTTGGCCCACACGGCGCGGCCCGTGGTTTAACACAACGGCCTCACTCCGGTTCCATTTATGCGAAGCGGTTCAGTGTCAAGGCGGCATCGTCCGGGCCGGCCGGAGTGCCCGTGATCCGGCGGGCCACCAGTTCGCCGGTGGCCGGGCCCAGGGTCATTCCAACCTTGTTGTGGCCGCAGGCCAGCAGCAGATTTTCGTACTTCGTGCTCCAGTCGACAATGGGCAGGCCGTCCGGGGTCATGGGGCGGAAACCCATCCAGGGCCGCCCGTCCTCGGGTCGCGGATCCAGACCCAGCAGATCGCGGCTGGAGCGTGCAACCTGGGCCGCCCGTTCGCTGTCCACGCGGTCGTCCATGCCCGTGAATTCCACCCGGCCGGCAATTCGCAACTGGTCTCCTATCGGGTTTACGGCCACGCCCTGGTCGATCAGCTGGACCCCGAAGTCCGGAAAGCCCTCGGGTCGTGCCATGGTGTAGCTGTAGCCCCGTCCGGGTACAACCGGCACATCCAGTCCCCAGTCCCGGCCCAGCGCGCCGGACCAGGCACCGGCTGCCAGTACCGCGACATCGAACTCGATATCCTCCGTGCTCGTGGTCACGGAGGTGATCTGACCGTCGTTCATCCCCCCGATGCCGGTCACGGTCACATGCGACCGGAACTCGGCACCGTGTTGGCCGGCTTCGTGCGCCAGACTTTGGACGAAGGCCTTGGGCGACAGGCGTCCATCCTCCGGCAACAGGACGGCTCCCACAATCTTGTCCGCGGCCTGAGGCAGATAGTGGCGGACACCGGACCGGTCGAGCAGGGCTGCAATACCGCCCATGCTCCGGTGCCGGAGGGCCTGGGTCGCACCCTGCCGGAAACCGGCCTGCGTGGAGAACACGTTCAGGGAACCGTCCATGCGGAAGTGGTCCTGCAAGGGCAGCTCCCGGTGCAGCTCCCGGTACAGTTCCATGCTGCGCCCGGCCAACCTGTGCAGCACGGCCGTGGTCTTGAGCCACTGGGCGGGTTCGGCGGCCGTGCGCAACCGCCGCCGCCAATCGGACAGGTGGGGATCGCCGGAGGCCGGCAGGTAGATCGAGGCCTCGGGATCCTGCCATTTTTCGAGCAACTGCTCGATGCCGTTGCCGGCGGCCATGGGTGTCCAGGAACTGGGGACCAGCAGACCGGCGTTGGCGTGGGAGGAGCCGCCGGCCACCTCGCCCCGGTCAATCACCAGGGGACGGTATCCCGCCTGGGTCAGATACCAAGCCGAGCATACGCCGACGATTCCCGCACCGATGATCAGGATGTCACACTGGCGTGTCATGGGCAGGGCAGGCACAACGTGCCGAACAAACCGCTAAGGTGGCGAATTATAGGGCCGTGGCGGTGCATTCGGAGCCAGGCTGCATTGCTTGGAAGTGGGGCTTGTGCACCGCATGCGTCACGTGGGTTGAACCCCGGCATTCAACAGGCGTCGGTCCGAGCGCAGTTTGTCGGACTCATTCGGATCTTCGTCGGCCGCACACATCGGGATGCCGGCATCAACGATTCATCCAGTGATTATCCCCGGATCTGCCCGGCGGGTTCCACGGAATTCGCCTCCCGGACTTCCCTGCGGGCACGATCTCGGTCGTACAACGTCTCGCGCGGCAGGCTGTCCGCCGCGGAGAAGCCCCTGTTGCGGGCGCGGACTTCCTCAACCACTTCGTTGAGTGTCCGACTGCGAAGTTCGAGTTCATCGTCCGCCGGAGTTCCCGCTGCCCGCATGTGAACTGTCCGATGAGTTGTCTTGATCTTTGACAACAGTGTTGTTCTTCATAGGGCCAGACTCGCGGTTTCAGTACCGTGCATGGTATGGCGAAGACGGTGAAATCCCAAGTGCTCCAAAGGTTGCTGGATTGTTGACTCGGCACGCGCCGCACCCTAGAATTGCCGACGATTTCGCCCAAGGCGTTCGCAACGCTGCCGGGTCGCAGTTTCCGGTTTCCGATATGATGAAGTCCAACTGGCAACAGGTGTTGCTGGTGTACGGCGGCTGGCTTGTTCTCTTCGCGCTGGCCCTGGTGTTGGTGTTTCTGCTTCAGCGCAACGTAGTGGAGGACATCCTGATCGGCCGCATGGTCAATCCGTGGCGGCTGCGGTCCATCGGCCAGTGGTCGGTCTACGTGCTGGGCATTGGCTGGATCGTATTTGTATTCCTGATTGAAGGCTATTTGCGCAACGGGGCCGCCCGCGGGTTGTTCTGGCAGCGCATCGTTAGGGTCGGAGCGCCTCTCCTGGCTCTGATCAGCCTGTCGTATGCCGTCAATCGGTTTTTCTAGACCGGTTCGAGACCCGGTAGCCAACGGAGATTCGCGTGTGAGCAGCAGTCCAAACTCCTCTGCCAGAGGTTCCCAGGAGGTGCTGCTGGACGTCAAGGACCTCAGGAAACACTTTCCCATCAAGCGCGGCCTCCTGTCCAAGACGGTTGGCCACGTCAAGGCCGTCGACGGAGTCAGCTTCTACATCCGGCCCGGCGAGACTCTGGGCCTGGTCGGTGAAAGCGGCTGTGGCAAGACCACGACGGGTCGCGTCATCATGCGCGCCTACGACGTGACGGACGGTGAAATCTGGTTCCGGCGTAGCGAGGAGAACAACCTCAACATCGCCGAACTGTCCTCGGCGGAGGTGAAGGACCTGCGCAAGGACATGCAGATGGTCTTCCAGGATCCCTATTCCTCGCTCAACCCCCGCATGAATCTCCTGC
>JAPPAJ010000343.1 GCA_026705565.1 Caldilineaceae bacterium
GGTCGGTGGTCCAGTCGTGGTCGTACTCGTGGGCGACGTCGTAGATGAAGTCGGGATCGAAATGGCCCAGCCGCTCCAGTTCGGCGCGCCATTCCGCCCAGTGCTCCCGCCGCCATGCGCTCCGCGCCTCGCGCGCCGCCCGCGTCATGGTGGGGTCGGCATCGGGATGCGGCTCCGGCACGCGCTCGTTGGTCGCCACCGGCATCCATGTCCGTTCCCGCACGGCCGTGTCCATGCTTCGCCTCCCGTTTCGGATATTAATCTCATTCTACTCCGATGCCCCGTCGGCCAACGGCAGGGATCCTTATTTCATGAACCCAGGCTCTGGCTTCCTGCTGCCCGAGAAGAATTATTCGTTGCTCCCGCGCGCCCAACGGACAATGGAATCAAGCCCGTAGTGGACAATTCGATTACGGAGTGTCATGAAATCGGTTCTACTGCTACTGTTGGCCTTCGTGGGCTGCTCCCTGCTGGCAAGCTTCCTGCTTTTCCTTGGCCTGCAGGTGCTGGAAATGAATCAGTGGCAGGGCGCGGCACTGGGTATCGCCATATGGATCCTCAACATAGCGGCGCTGGCGTCGTTGGTTGCCGCTGTCTGGCGCGGCGTCACAACCTTCAAGAACCGTCGCGGTGCCATCCAAGGCAGCTAATGCCGGTGTGCTGCACCGGCTGGCCGGCGACGAAGTGGTGTGACGGACGGAGCCGGACAGCTGCGACCTGTGTACCGAAACCGGCCTACTGCACTACCTGTGCCAACGCGCCATCCTGGCGCGCCGGACCGTGCAACACCGGCAGTGCTGGTGCCGCCGGGTGTCTTCCTTCGTCTCTGGTGGTCGTGTCGGGTTCGATCCGATGCCCAGGGTTTATTCGCTTCCTTGGCTGTCCGGCTGGTCAGGGAACTGCAGTGAATGCCAGTCGGCTTTTCCCAGCCACACCTCCACCACTTCTGCCATGGTGCGGCCTTGTCCCGTCCGGCGCCAGTTGGCTTCAATTTGGGCACGCGACGCGTCGGACAGTTTCGTCTTCAGTAACGAGTGCATGCCAGCAATACGCTCGGCCAGATGGGCCTCCTGCACTTTGCGCTCGGCTTCCGCTCGGACATCCTGCGTCTTGCGTTCGGCATCCACCTCGCGGTCACGCCAGAGACCCTGATTCGGATCCCACCACTGCAGCCAATGTCGGCTTCCCGTTTCGTCCGACATGCCGACATCCATGTCGCGGGCCGCGGCCGGAAGCATACGGATGTCGGCCGCCAGCACTTCGCTGTGGTACACGGCCCATTCCCCCTTCCCCGGCTGTCGCGGGATACGGACATAGCTGCCCGTGTCATCCAGCCGCCAGCCCCAGAACGAAACGCCGTCCGCGTGCGCCGGCGGTGCATGGCCCTCCGGGTCGTACAGCCAGTACTCCGCAATGCCCATGGCGGCATAGGTGTCCAGCTTCGGTCCCAGGTCCGATTGCCACGTGGATTCGGAGAGGACCTCCAGTACCAGCAGCGGGGGTGGATCCACTGCCAGCCTGCAGGCGCGGGGCAGCGGTTCGCCGGGCATGAACACCTCCGGCAGTACGGCTACGTCAGGGATGAGGTGTCCCTTGTTCCTGAACTCGTGGTCCGGTGGCCGAGCCTGCCGGACCGCGTCCGACAGGTGCACCGTAAATTCGCGCCATGCACATGGGCCCCGCAGGGCATCCACGGTGTATTTGAAGGATGCAAGTGCTTCTTTGTGCGGTTCAGTGGTCAAGTAGGTAACCCCATCCACGCCGTAGTCCGGATCCGTCGTGTATTCGTCGTCGTACTCATGGGTCGGGTCGTAGGGGTAGGCCGGGTCGTAGTGGGTCAGGGCTCTGATTGCCGCCCACCAGGCCGCACTGCCGGGCATCGGCGCGGCAGGCAGTTGTGGCAGTGCGACGGTCGCAGCCCCGTTGAAGGGCCGTTCCGCCGTTCCGTTCGCGGTGTTGCCGTTGGTTTCGATCCGTTCCTGTTCGCGTGCCTTCGGCGTGGCCATGGCCGCGCTCCTGCTCACTCCAAGTGTGTTGGCCTGCCATTGTAGTACGCCTCGAATTGGCGGCCTGCCACGCCTCCCATCGTCTGTTGATATGGCAGCCAAAAGCCACGGTGTTTCGAACCTGTTTCGGGTTCCGTTAAAATGGACATGGCAGGTGCCGGTCGATTCCCGATCGGCCGCCGCACCAGGCCATCGTCCAACCTAGACAGGAGCAACCGTATGAGCAAGTCGTCAGCGCGCCTGAACCGCAGGCAGTTCCTCACTCTGGCTGGTGCCGGAGCCATCGCCACGGGCCTGGCGGCCTGTGTGCCCGCCGCGCCCGCCGGCGATGCCGGGGACGGCGCCATGGAGGATGTCCAGTTGCAGTTCGTGACCAATCACGGCGATGTCGAGATTCCGTTCTTCCAGCAGGTAGTGGACAACTTCACCGAAGCCAATCCCCACGTCCAGATCGATCTGCTGAATGTTTCCACGGAGTACTACACCAAGATCAACACGCAGGGGGTCGGGGGCGATCTGCCGGACATCTTCTACACCCGGACGTTCGACGTGGTTCCCTACGCCTCCAAGGAGTGGACGGTCAACCTGCAGCCGCTGGTGGAGCGGGACAGTGTCGACACCGACGATTTCTGGGAAGCCGAAGTGGAACAGATCACGTACCAGGGCGATCTGTATGCCCTTCCCTACGACTTCTCAAACCTGGGCGTTGCCTACAACATCAACATCTTCAACGAGGCGGGCCTGGAGGTTCCGGACGGCAGTTGGGACTGGGACGGCCTGCGCACCGTGGCCGAATCGCTCACGACTCGGGAAGACGGCCGCACCACCCGCTGGGGATGGGCCGCCCACCCCTGGCCCTGGGTCTGGGTTGGCATCATTGCGGCCAACGGCGGCGGCATCCTCAACGAGGATCAGACCGAGTGCATCATGGCCTCGCCCGAAAACGTCGAGACGCTCAACTTCTTCAAGGGCCTCTGGTCCGAGGGCATCATCCCGGAGGCCGGTGCCATGCCACAGGGGGTGGAGGGGTTCTCCGCCGGCATTCTGGCCATGACCACGATGGGTTCCTGGGCCACGCAGTGGCGCCGCGCGGCCATCGGCGACAGTTTCGACTGGGATGTGACCGCCTACCCGTTCGGTTCCGAGGGGCGCCGGGCCGTGTCGGCCGCAGGTGGCGCCTGGGGCATTGCGACCAACTCCGACCACGTGGAGGAGACCTGGCAGTTCAATGTGCACCTGACCAGCACGGAGTCGACCAACATCCTGATCTCCGAACCGGTCCGCTCCATCCCGGGACGCAAGTCCTCGGTGCCGGCCTGGACAGCGGCGGCTGCCCGCGAGGATCTGCCGCCGCGGAACGTCGAAGTCTTTGCCCAAATGATGGAGGATGCCTACTCGGCACCGTTCCCGGCCTATTGGAAGGACTTGGAGACGATTTGGTTCAACCGGGTGGCACCGCTGATTTCGGGCGGCGACCCGACGCTGGACGTGGCCGAGTCCCTGGGCAAGTTCCAGGACGAGGTCAACGAGATCATTGCCATCGGCTAGTGCGGTTGCCGCCTCCGATTGCCAATGTTGCTGCGATGCGGGACCGCTCCAGGCGGTCCCGCATCACCGGTTCCAACCATGCCTCCTGACCGTTGATCGCACTGCCCAAGACCCCCAGGGCCCGGCGCGAGGCGCTGGAAGGCTACATTTTCCTGTTGCCCTGGCTTCTGGGGTTCATCCTGTTCACGGCCGGCCCCCTGCTGGCCTCCTTCTATCTGGGTTTCACCACCTACCGGGGCGACCGGAGCTGGCCGGACTGGATTGGTTTCGCCAATTTCACGAAGCTGTTCCAGGACGATCTCTTCTGGCAGTCCCTGAAGGTCACGGTCATCTATGCCGTGGGCTTTCTGCCGCCGGGCATGGCGCTGGGCTTCGGCATCGCTCTGCTGATGAACCAGCGCGTCAAGGGCGTCAGCATCTTCCGGACCATCTACTACCTGCCCTCGGTCATCACCGGCGTGGCCGTGGCCGTCCTGTGGGGGTTTGTCTTCCACAAGGAGTTCGGCATTCTCAACACGGTCCTGGAGTTGTTCGGGGTCACACCCATCTCGTGGCTCTTCGATTCGCGCTGGATCATGGTTGCCTTCATCATCATGGGCCTCTGGGGGGTAGGCGATGGGATGATCATCTACCTCGCCGGCCTGCAGGGCATTCCGACGGAACTGTACGAGGCGGCCTCCATCGACGGTGCCCGGCGCATGCGGCGGTTCTGGAACATCACGATCCCGATGATGTCCCCGACCCTGTTCTTCGTGCTGGTGACGGCGCTGATCAAGACGTTTCAGATCTTCACCACCGCGTACATCATGACGCGGGGCGGTCCCAACTACGCGACCTATTTCTTTAGTGTCAACATCTACAACACAACCTTCATGTCGCTGCGCTTCGGCTACGCCTCGGCCCTGGCCTGGCTGCTGTTCGTGTTGATCTTCCTGCTGACCCTTTTGCTGTTCCGGTCGGCGAAGTTCTGGGTTTTCTATGCGGGTGAAAAGGAGGAAACGGCGTGACGGCTGGCATGGAGCAGGTTGCCCGGACTGCCGGCGAGGACGAAGGCCGCAAGCTGGGTACGGCGGAAACGATCGTCACCTACATCGTCATTCTGGTCGGGGCCGTGGGGCTCATGTTTCCGTTTGCGTGGATGCTGTCTACCAGCCTCAAACCCCTGGACGAGGTGTACAGCTATCCGATCATCTGGATTCCATCCCAGATCATCTTTGAGAACTACATTGACGTCTTCAAGAAGGTGCCTTTTGCCCGGTACCTTTGGAACTCCTTCGTGCTGTCGGTGCTGGGGATCATCGGCAACATGGCCGGCAGTTCGCTAGCGGCTTTCAGCTTTGCCCGGCTGCGCTATCCGGGCCGTACCCTGTTCTTCATCATGATGCTGAGCACGATGATGGTGCCCGTCTGGGTGACCATGGTGCCGACCTTCATCATGTTTTCCCGCCTTGGCTGGCTGGACACCTACCTGCCGATCCTGTTGCCGGCTTACTTCGCCGTTCCGTTCTTCACGTTCCTGATGCGGCAGTTCTTCCTCAGCGTGCCCGTGGAGATTGAGGACTCGGCCCGGATCGACGGCTGCTCCTCCTTCGGGGTGTTTTTCCGGATTCTGATGCCGTTGTCCATCCCGGCCTTGGCCACGGTGGCCATCTTCTCGTTTTTCTTCTACTGGAATGACCTGCTGGGTCCGCTGATCTACCTGCGGTCGCAGCTGAAGTTCCCGGTGGCCATGGGCATCGCCTCGTTCCAGAGCGAGCAATACGCGAACTTCGCCCTGATGATGGCGGCTGCCACGATGGCCCTGGCCCCGATGCTGGTGGTCTTCTTCTTCACCCAGCGCCTGTTTATCCAGGGGGTGGTCATCACCGGGGTCAAGGGCTGATCCCGTACCAATTGGAGGGGCATTCGCTCCCTGGAGGGTTTGATTTCGGTTTAGTTCAATTGCAATCCGATGAGGTCCGGCCGACTCGGCCTGGAGGTCTCCCATGCAGAACATACTGACGGAACGAGAGGAAGTGGTTGACGGGATGCCCCGCGACGCGCGGGGTTTCTGGCAGCCCGAGGACGGGACGGCGGATCCCAATCCGTTCTTGACTTGGCCCCTTAAGCCGAAGGAGGCTCTGACCTGGCTTAAGGACTACATCTACCCCTGGAATCTCATCTATGCGGCTCTCGCCACGTTGACCTGGTACTTCCTGACACCGGATCTGACGCGCACGGCCGAGTTCCGCTGGGACTGGATCCTGCAGGTCTTTCTCCGCAACCAGGTGATGCTGATCGTCATCGTGAGCGCATGGCACATCTGGCTGTGGGTCAAGAAATCCCAGGGGATGCAGTACAAGTACACCTCGGATTGGATGGGCGCCGGCAAGCGCCAGTTCCTTTGGAACAACCAGGTGCGCGACAACGTCTTCTGGAGTTGCGTCAGCGGCGGCATCACGTGGACCGCCTACGAAGTCCTGATGCTGTGGGCCTACGGCAAGGGCATCATCCCCTACCTGGATCCCGCGGCCGGACCCCTGCAGATTGTCTGGTTCGTCCTGATCCTGGCGGCCATTCCGCTGTTCCGGCTGTTCCACTTCTACTGGGTGCATCGGCTTCTGCACTGGCCGCCCCTCTACAAGGCCGGCCACTACCTGCACCACAAGAACATCAACATCGGTCCGTGGTCCGGCCTGGCCATGCATCCGATCGAGCACATCCTGTACTACAGCTGCATCCTGATCCACTGGGTGGTGCCATCCCATCCCATCCACATGATCCTGAACGCGCAGCACGCGTCCTTCACCCCGGCCCAGGGGCATGTCGGGTTCGAGCACGTGGTGGTCGGGGAGAAGGGGAAAATCCCGGCCGGCTCCTACTTCCACCAACTGCACCATCGCTACTTCGAGTGCAACTACGGGGAACCGGACATTCCGTTCGACCACTGGTTTGGCACGAGCCATGACGGCTCCGCCGAAGCACATGAGCAGATGCGAGCGAAGAGGCGGGCCGTGCACAATGTGTGACCGCAGCCTGGTGCGTGCCAGTCGTTGACCTTTCTGGTATTCGGTTCACCCGCAGGCCCTGGCTGGTTGCCGGGCAACCATGCGGTTGCCAGCGAAGCATCCTGGTCGGCCGGGCCGTGATGTTTGTTGGGTAATGCCTGTCTCCGAGAGGGACCTCTCGGAGACAGGTTCACTTCGTCAGTGGCTTTCGGCCCTCTCCCGCGTCGGAGAAGCTGGTGATTGCGATCTCGCCCTCAGGGAACTCGGCCACAATCTTCAACTGTCCGCCCACTGCCTCGATGTAGAACCGGAGGCTCGATACGTACATGTCAGTCCGCTACTCCAGCTTGGATATGGTGGGCTGGTTCCCCTTCAGCGTCTTGGCCATGTCCCGTTGGGTCAAGGCCCTCACCCGGCGCAGTTGGTGCAATGGCATCTCGGCGAGCAATTCCCTCTTCATGTCGTCGATGCACCGACGGCGCTCCGGCGAGAAGTCCTTGGTTAGCTCGTTGAGCAAATGGCGTCCACTCATTTGATCAGCCCCTTCTTTCGCGGTTCTGCTGAATATTCATCGTAGAGGCCGTCGGCACTCCGCGCAGAACCGACCGTTGTTTGCCTCGTCTCCGCCGATAAGCCGGGTGGACTGCTGACCCAACGGCGATCTGCTTGGCAAGTCAAGGGTACCTGGCTGCCAGCGGAGCAACCGGCGTGTACCCGTTCAAGAGGTGCAAAGGTGGACGGGTAAAGTACCGTGCCCGTTGATCCCGATGCAGTCAAAGACAACCAGCTGGCCTCGCATAGTGAGCGTTGCAAACCGGACCTGTCTATTAATAACTTGCACTTGTCGGCATCCATAATCATGCCAGGGGAGGTCTGGACGCGAGCGAGAAACTTTCAGGCCTGAACTTTCGGATGCAGTCCGGGGGAGTGGATCCGGATGTACCGACACTGTGATCGGATTCTGTGCCAACACCCATGGTCATTGAGCCCTGACCTTCAACACAGGTGCCAAGCAGTTACACTTTCGAGTATCTAATCCGGCATGGAGGTCAACGCCATGACCACCGATCACGAAACGTTGGGTCACGTTTCCGACTTGGTACATACGGAACTCACCGGATACCTTTGGGACTTATAGGCCGGACTGGACAGCCGGCCCATCTTGTTCACGGGTCGTCGAGGACCCCCACGGGATCGCCCCTCGCCGTGCAGCCGCCCCTGTCCCACGGGCCGAAACGGGCACGCACGGAAGCCCCGCACGCACCAAAATGTTGATGGCCGCATTGTGGTCGGCGTTCGCACGGAACCCGCAGGCCCCGCACGCGAACACCG
>JAPPAJ010000328.1 GCA_026705565.1 Caldilineaceae bacterium
GTTCCGGCCCCACCTACATCGGCTGGCCCGGAGCCTGTCGCTGACGGGTGCCGCGAGGGGCGTCCCCCCTCCCGCAAACGGTCGTTTGCGGGGTAGTTGTCCGGCTAGGTAGACGCCGTTGGATGCCCGGGATGGGCAGCGACTGGGATGCCGTCCACGACGCGCGGCCCCCATCGATGGCCTCGACAATACCAGGCCAGGACCCCCTCGTCATCCGGGTGCCTGCAACCCATATCAACGCAAGCACACCCATGTCCCTGCCGCGTACCCATAGCCCGGGCGGGACGTGCCGGAAGTACAATCCGGGATCGTCCTCGCAGCCTCCCTGCGTTGCACACCGCGCCATGCCTTTCTCCCAACCGATCGACACATCCCGCCCTTGCCGGGGCTGGCTGCTGTTGGCGGTCCTGCTGCCGCTCCTGTGCCTGGCCGGATGCGCCTCCCGCACGTCCCGCAGCCCGGCCACGGACCGCGCCGGTGCCGCATCCCCGTCCCCGGTGCCGCCCACACCCACATCCACACCCACGTTATCGCCCACACCCACATCCACACCCATGTGGCTGCCCACGCCGACGCCCTCCCTGACGGCGTCCAGGACCTACGACAACCCGGTGGCGCACGCGGCCGGTCGCTATGCACTGCAGCTGTCCGGGACGCGTGTGGCGGCCACTTTCTCCACCTCCCGCTCCCCCATGTCGTCCCGGGCCCGGGAGGGGACCGCTCCCCTGTTCACGGTCCCCGAGCCCTTCCGGCCGCCGTATTCCATCTTGCGCACCGCGGTGGGCACGCCAGTGCGCGTCGACGGCACGCCGGACCCGGACCACCCCGAACCCCGCCGCTTCCTGCTGCGGGTGGAGCCCGACGGGATCGTGCGCTACGCGGATGACGCCGACATCGAGGGTGCGGGCTACCTGGCCTACGTGTTGCATACGATCTGGGGCACGACCCCGGCCGCCAACGACCGTGCCGTCCTCGAGATCCTGGACGAGCACTGGTTCGGCGAAACCTTTCTATCCGCGGATCCGCCCCCCGTACAGTTCGAGGCGCCCCCCCGTGAGGTACGCACAGGGGACGTGTGGGAGACCATATCGGCTGCCAGTCTGGGCCCATTCGTGACGTTCGATGCAGATGGACGCGTGACGGCCTTGGGTGCGCCCACACTCCTCCGAGGCGATCGCGCGGACCCGCCTGCCTACCACTTCCACAGCTCCCTCCTGCCGGAACTGGGCCAACTGCACCGGCTGGAGCATCTTGACCTGAGCCGCAATGGGTTGACGGGCTCCCTGCCCTCCGAGTGGGGCCAACTGCACCGGCTGGAGCATCTCGACCTGAGCCGCAACGGATTGACGGGCTCCCTGCCCTCCGAGTGGGGTCAACTGGCCCGCCTGCAGCATCTCAACTTGGCCGGCAACTGGTTGACCGCGCTGCCCCCCACACTGGGCCAACTGCACCGGCTGGAGCATCTCGACCTGACCCGCAACTGGTTGACCACGCTCCCCCCCGCACTGGGCCAGCTCCCCAACCTGCAGTATCTCCTTCTGAATTTCAACCGGTTGACCGCGCTGCCTCCCGCACTGGGCCAACTCCCCAACCTGCAGTATCTCCTCCTGGATTTCAACCGGTTGACCGCGGTGCCTCCCGAACTGGGCCAACTGGCCCGCCTGCAGCATCTCGACCTGGGGGGCAACGGGCTGACCGCGGTGCCTCCCGAGTTGGGCCAACTGACCCGCCTGCAGCATCTCGACCTGGGGGGCAACGAGCTGACCGTGGTACCTCCCAGGCTGGGTCAACTCCCCAACCTGCAGTATCTCCACCTAGGCGGCAACGGGTTGGGGCAGTTCCCCGCACTGAGCCAACTGACCCGTCTGCAGTATCTCAACTTGGCCGGCAACTGGCTGACCGCGCTGCCCCCCACACTGGGCCAACTGGCCCGCCTGCAGCATCTCGACCTGACCCGCAACTGGTTGACCAGGCTGCCCCCTACACTGGGTCAACTGACCCGCCTGCGGTATCTCCACTTGGCCCACAACGATTTGACCGCGCTGCCCCCCGAACTGGGCCAACTGACTCAACTTCACACCCTGGACCTGAGTTGGAACCGGCTGGTGTCACTGCCTCCTGAACTGGGCCAACTGGCCCGCCTTCGCCAGCTCTTCCTGTACGACAACGAATTGACCGCGCTGCCCCCCGAGCTGGGCCAACTGGCCAACCTGCAGCATCTCGACCTGCACCGCAACGGGTTGACCGCGCTGCCTCCCGAACTGGACCCATTGCCCCACCTGCAGCATCTCGACCTGAGGGGCAACCTGTTGACGGGCACCCTACCCCCTGAGTGGGGCCCACTAGCCCGCCTGCAGAAGCTCAGTCTGGCTGACAACCTGTTGACGGGACCCCTGCCCCCCGAATGGGGCCAACTGGCCCGCCTGGAGGATCTCTTCCTCCATGGCAACCAGCTGACGGGGCCCCTACCCCCCGAATGGGGCCAACTGGCCCGCCTGCAGAAGCTCCGTCTGGCCGACAACCAGCTGACGGGGTCCCTGCCCCCCGAGTGGGGCCAACTGGCCCGCCTGGAGGATCTCTTTCTTGATGGCAACCAGCTGACGAGGCCCCTACCCCCCGAATGGGGCCAGCTGGCTCGCCTGGAGGATCTCTTCCTCCATGGCAACCAGCTGACAGGGTCCCTGCCCCCCGAGTGGGGCCAACTGGCCCACCTGGAGGATCTCTTTCTTGATGGCAACCAGCTGACGGGGACCCTACCCCCCGAATGGGGCCAGCTGGCCCGCCTGGAGAATCTCTTTCTCGATGGCAACCAGTTGACGGGGCCTCTACCCCCCGAATGGGGTCAACTCGCCCGCCTGCAGAGGCTCAGTCTGGCCGACAACCAGCTAACCGGTTGTTATGCCCGGTTCTACGAAGGTTATATCCACACCGATCTCCCGGCCTGTTGACCCAAATGTGTCCAGGGGGTAGACCGTAGGCATGGGCCGGACAAGCCATGGGATGGCAGCTCCGGCCGGTGCGGATTCCGTGGTCCCGCAAACGACCGTTTGCGGGATGCTCGGCCCTGCCGCGGCTTGCGGCAAACCTTCGTGCAGCCCGAGCGCGTCTGTACAATCGGTGGACAACCCACCCTGCAACGGAACGCTTTCCCATGCCCTACTCGCACACCAACAGCAAGGGCGTTACCTATCACCTGCATTGCAATGAGCGCACCACGAAAACCGGTAAGGTGACGCGGCTGTTTTTCTTCTCGCGGGACATCCGCCCGGAGAAGGCCGTTGACGAGTTGCCCAAGGGCTGCCGGGTTGAGGAAACCGCAACCGGTATGCTGGTGGTCAAGAAGACGTAGCCCGGCATTGCGTTCATGGCCGGCGATCGGGCATGCATGGTGCTTGGACCGCGCCTGGTACCGGTGCTGACAGCGTGCCTGCTGGCCGCCTGGGCCGCGTGAATGGGCCTGGGCCGGTATTGCGGCGGCGATGGTTTGGGTCAATGCCTTCCTCCTGCCGGTGCCTGCACCCCTGATCCTGCTGGCGTGGGCCACGTGGCTGGTCCAACTGCGCCCACGTCCGAATTTGCATCTGAGAGGCAACCAGCTGACCGGGCCCCTGCCCGGGGCGCTGGCGACGGCGCCGCGGCCACCCCACAGGGCCGGGAGGGCGAAGCCAGCCCTGGCCGGAGCTGCCATGCTACCCCCAAGGCGGCGTGCCGGCTCGGAACAGGGCCTGGAACCGTCTTCAGCAGGCGAGGGATGGAGCAGCCCCGTCCCTCATTCAACGCACAGTTCCAGGAATTGCAGGTCTGGGTGTTCTGGTCTGAGCAGTGGATAAAGGTACCAGTGGTCGAAATCGACAATCTCATATACAGGTGAATAGACATACCGTTCGATCTGCCAGGGCAGGGGCAGCGGGCAGACGGCGGGCAGGGGGTTGCCGCGTAGGTCCAGGTACAGCAGGTGATGCAGTTGGGACAGAGACGCGGGAATTTCCGAGAATTGGTTGTGGCTCAGATCCAGATACTCCAGGCCCATTAGTCGGCCCAGGTCCGGGGGCAGGTTGGTTAACTGGTTGCCGGACAGATCCAGGTGTCCCAGCCAGAGCTGACCCAGTTCGGGAGGCAGAGCGGTCAGCTGGTTGTGGCTCAGATCCAAATGTCGCACGTCATTCATTTGAAACAAGCCAGGAGGCACCTCGGTGAACTGGTTGTGGCTTAGATCCAGATGCCTCAGAGCGGGTTTGTAGTGGCTCAGATCCAGATGCCCCAGGTTCCCCAGTTTAGCCAAGCCAGAGGGTAGGTCGGTCAGCTGGCTGTGGCTCAGATCAATGAATCTTAAGAGTGTCCGCACTAAGCTGAATGGTATCTCTGCCAGTTGGTTGCCGGACAAACCCAGTTCACGCACATGGATCAGCTGGCCCAGTTCGGGGAGCAGGTCGGTCAACTGGTTGCCGGACAGATCCAGGGAGTACAGAACCGAGAGTTGACCCAGTTCGGGGGGCAGCTCGATCAGCCGGTTGCCCGACAGGTTCAGCCAGTACAGTTTCGAGATTTGGCCCAGTTCGGGGGGTAGCTCGATCAGTTGATTGTTACTCAAGTCCAGGTTCCCCAACCGGGACATTCCTACGATTGCAAGCGGCACGGTTCCCAGTTGGTTGCCGGACAGATCCAGTGTGTAAATCCGCGAAAGTTCGCTCACTTCTTGGGGCAGGGATGTCAGTTGATTGCCCGACAGATCCAATGAGACCAACTGTAGGAGTTGTCCCAGCTCGGGGGGTAAATCTCTCAGTTGGTTGCCCGACAGATCCAGCTCCAAACCTGGGCGAAAAAAGAAACTGGGTTTTGCGGGGCCTTGGAGCCGAGTGATTTCGGGGGGCAGACTGGTCAACCGGTTGTCGGACAGATCCAGGTGTTCCAGCCGGAGTCGACCGATTTCGGGGGGCAGGCTTGACAGCTGGTTTCCGGACAGGTCCAGGGATTCCAGGGTCAGTGGCTCCAAGGCCCCGCGCTCCCTGGCGATAGGTAGCAATAGGCTTTCCGCCACGTTGAGTTCCTGCAGTCGGTTGTCGCTCATGTCCAACCGCAGGAGACTCCGAGGCAGTCCCTCGGGCAGCGCCGTCAGCCGGTTGCCGCTCAGATCCAGGTAATACAGCTGGTTGAGCTCCGCCAATGGCGGCAGGGAAGTCAGCTGGTTGTCCTGCACATCCAGAGCCTTGAGGTTGGGGGGTTGTCCCAACGCAGAGGGCAACGTCGTCAGTTGGTTGCCCGCCAAGCCTAATTTTTCCAGTGATTTCAACTTGCCCAGTTCCGGGGGTAGCGCCGTTAGCCGGTTGCCCGCCAGGCTCAGAGTCGACAATCGGGTCAACTGTCCCAGTTCCGGAGGCAGGCTTGACAGCTGGTTGCCCGCCAGGTTTAGATCACCCAATCGGGTCAGTTGTCCCAGTTCCGGGGGCAGCGTGGTCAACAGATTGTGGTGCAGGTCCAACTTCCCTAGCTTGGTTAGTTGCCCCAGCTCCGGGGGCAGCGCAGTGATCCGACTGCCGGCCAGGGTCAGCAGTTCCAACTCCACCAGTTGCCCCAGTTCAGGCGGGATCGGGTCCGCAAGCAGGGGGCCACCCAGCCTCAGTTCCCGCAGGTGGCTCAGCTGGCCGAGTTCCGAAGGCAGTCGCCAGGTCGTCCGCACCCCTGGTGTACGAATACCCTCCTTGAAGAACTGATGCGCTGGCGCCATGAATACCGGTATTTCGAAGCCCTCCCAATACTCATCCGGATGACGCTCATGCCAATCCAACTCCGTCACGCGGCCCCGGTCATCCATCCACGCCCCCAACGAGTACCACGGCGGCGGTTGCACCCTCGGGTCCTGCACCGGTTTGAAAATGTCCAGTTCCAACCCCAAGGCCGCTCTGAGAATGTCCAGCACCGCCAGATCGTTAGCCGCGGCGGTCGTGCCCCAGGCCACCTCCATAACCAGGTCCGCGTGCGTCGCAGGCAGACCGGCCTTCCGTACCTCGTACTCCAGGTTCCCGTCGGGGTGGATCCAGAGCCGTAGCGGCAGGGGATCCGGAGTGCCGTCAGGCTGCACAGCCCGGGCGTCCACATCGCGCCACACGGCCTGGAGTGGTCGGGCGACCTCGGGGATGTGGAACTCGAGGGGGATCCTGCAACCGACAGTCGGCAAGACACCGGACGGGGCGTGCAGGGTCGCGTGTACCAGCCCTTCCGCCTTGCGCGTCAGCTGGACTGTCACCGGCTGGGGACGGAGGCCGGACTGCGCACAATCAGGCTCGGATGCCGCGTCGGTTGAGGTGGCCGTCACCGTCGCCGGAACGGCCAGTAGCAGAACAAACGAAATCAAAAACGTCCTCGCCAATAGGCGCGGGTGCGGGGGTCGATAGGCGCAGATCCACATGGGCGAAGTTCCTGATTGTCGTTGTGTCTGTGTTTCGTCGTAACAGCCGGTTGGGTTTGAGCCAGGGTTCGGTGATGGGTACACCGCCGGTACGCGGCCGGCCATGCCTCCCCGCTCCTCATTCCGGGCACAGATCCAGGAAGGGCAGGTCGGGATGCTCTGTACTGGTCGGTGAACTCAGGTGCCAGTGGTTGAGGTCGCTAGAGTAGTGGTTGAAGTTGCCATAGTCGTCATCTGGCGGAAAGATGTAGCGGTCAATCCGCCAGCGCAGGGGCAGCGGGCAGGTGGTCAGGGGGTTGCCGCGCAGGTCCAGGTACAGCAGGGGACGCCGCAGTTGGGACAGCACAGGGGGAATCTCGGAAAACAGGTTGTGGCTCAGGTCCAGCTGGGTCAGGCGCGTCAGTTGATCCAGTTCCGGGGGCAGGTCGGTCAACTGGTTGCGGCTCAGATTCAGGACCTCCAAGCGAAACTGTGTTACGGCGGGCGGCACCGCAGTCAGCTGGTTGTCACTCAGGTTCAGCTGTCTCAACCTGCGAGGCAACCGGTCCACCTGTTCCAATTCGATTGCGGGGGTTAACTGGTTGCCGGACAGATCCAGCGAGATCAGTTGGGGGAGTAGTGCATCCAGCCCTGCGGGGAGGTTCTTCAACTGATTGGCCGACAGGTTCAGGTGCCTCAGTCTCGAGGACCTTTTCAGTTCCGGCGGCAGGGCGGTCAAGCGGTTGCCGGACAGGTCCAGCGAGACCAGTTTCGAGAGTTGGCCCAGTTCGGGGGGCAGCTCGGTCAGTTGATTGTCATCCAAACCCAGGTGCACCACAGAGGTCAAGTCCCCGATCGCCGGCGGCACGGTTGCGAACCGGTTGCCCGACAGATTGAGCGATCGCAACCGATCCATCCGGAAAAAGGTGTCGGGCAGGGCCGTCAGTTGATTGTCGCCCAGGTTGAGATCGGTCAAGCGGGAAAGCTTGGCCATCCAGAACAGATCTGAGGGAAACTCGGTCAGCTGGTTGCCCGACAGGTTGAGTTCTGTCAAATGGTCCAGCTGCAACAATGCGTCCGGCAAATCCGTCAGCCGGTTGCCCGACAGGTTGAGCTTCAAGTTGAATAAATACGCATCGCCAGGGGAAACAAGATCAGAATAAACCGAAGGTCGCATCTGACCGAATTCAGGTGGCAGTTCGGTCAACTGATTGTCTGACAGATCAAGCGTCTCCAACTGGAGTTGGCTCAGATCCGGGGGCAACTCGGTCAGCTGGTTGCCCGACAGATCGAGTTTCTGCATTAACGAGAACGAGTCCGCTGCCAGCCCGGCATCACGCAGCTGTCTAATTTCCTGGAACATACGACCACTCTGCGTTGAGGACTCAATCGGCTGTGAGATGCTGCCGGGAGGCAGTTTGGCTATT
>JAPPAJ010000347.1 GCA_026705565.1 Caldilineaceae bacterium
TATGTGGACGGTGGCCGCGCATCACGCAACTGCGGTTGACCACGACCTGTGCCACATCTTCCCGATCGGGCAGTTCGAAGTTCAGGTCGCGCAGTAGGGTTTCAAGCACCGAATCCAGGCTGCGGGCTCCGGCGGCGGACATGAACGCCTTTTCGGCCAGCGCGTCCAATGCCCCCTCGGTCAGCTTGAGGTCGACTCCCCACTGGGCAAAACGCCACTGCGCCTGGCGCACAATGCTGTTGCGGGGCTCGGTCAGGATGGCCCGCAGCGCATGCCGATCCAGGGCCTCCAGCGACACGTGAACGGGCAACCGGCCCATGAATTCCGTCATGAAGCCGTACTTGACGAAGTCCTCGGCGATTACCTGTCGCCTCAACTCCCCATCGGCCCGGTTTTGGTCCTCCGTCCGCTGCAGTTCGGCTTCATGCCTGGCTTCGGCCTCGTTCACCGGAAGCACCCGCCCTGAGCGTTTGCGTGCCTCACCCGATCCCTTCCCGGTCGCGAATCCGATTTGCCGATGCCGACTGCCCAGACGCTTGGCGATGACATCCGTAAGTTCGTCGAAGACGCCTCCGCAGATGAACAGGATGTTGGTCGTGTCCACCTCGACAGGCTTGGTCTTGCCCGTGATCTTCGCACCATCGGGCGATACCCGCAGCGTGGCACCTTCCAAAATCTTGAGGAGTGCCTGCTGCACCCCGTCGCCACCCACATCCCAACGCATCGGCTTGGTGCGGGCCTTGTCGATTTCATCGATGAAGATGATCCCGCGCGCCGCCCGGCCCACGTCCATGTCCGCCGCGTGCAGCAGGCTGGACAGCATGCTCTCCACGTCCTCGCCAAAGTAGCCGGCCGGGGTCAGGCTGGTGGCGTCGACCGACGCAAAGGGCACCTTGAGCAGGTGGGCAATGGTCTTGACCAACAGGGTCTTGCCACAGCCACTGGGACCCAGCAACAGCACGTTCTTCTTGGCCAGCACCGGGTCGGTCTCCCCATTTCCGGGTTCGCCTGTATCGGCCAGCTTGTTCAACCGCATGTAGTGATCGTGAACGGCTATCGCCAAGGCCTTCTTGGCCTCGCGCTGCCCCACCACATGCAGGTCCAGATAGGCCACGATGTCCCTGGGCGACGGTAGCGGAAGACGCCCTCCGGCCTTGGCGTCCTGCGTCTCCGGTTGCCGCGCCGCTTCGGTGTCGACCACCGGTTCCCAGCCACGGCCGGGAAGGGCAACCGGGTTCCGCACGGGCTGAAGCCCCTGACCGGAAGACGGCCAGACAGGTTCCGGCGGTGCGGGAAGGTCCTTCACCGGAAGCCCTTTCTGGGCTTGGTTCACATGATCGGCCTGCACAATGGCCAACGCGCACTCGCGGCAAATGCACACGCCGGACTTCAGGCTTTCCGTCAGTTCGGATGCATCCGCGGGCGCCTGCCCACAAAAACTGCAGGGGACCGTGTCCTTGTCCAAGTGCGAAATATCGTCCTCCTGTCCAGGCCGTTGAAACGCTCCGCACCAAGCCGTCTACTCGCTCTCGGACCGGTCCTGGCTCGGCACGTGGATGGTGCCGTCGCGCACGGACACGATGTGGTCCGTATCCCCCAGCACCTGGTCGACCAGGCCGTATTCCTTGGCTTCCAGGGCATCCATGTAGCGATCCCGCTCGAAGTCCCCCTCGACTTCACGCCAGTCCCGGCCCGTGCTCTGGCCCACCAGGATGAACAACTGGGTCTGCAGGCGCTCCTGTTCGCGGAAAGCCCGGCGCACGTCCTCCGTGTAGCCCTGCATGCCGCTGCTGGCCGGATGGAGGTGCACACAGGCGTGGGGCAGCGCGAAGCGCTTGCCCTTTTCCCCGGCACTCAGCAGCACGGTGCCCATGCTGGCCGTCACGCCGACGGCGAACGTGCTGACTTCCGCCTTGATCATCTGCATGGTGTCGTAGATGGCCAGTCCGGCATAGACGCTGCCGCCGGGGCTGTTGATGAACATCCTGATTTCCTGGCTGGAGTCCTCCCGGTCCAGGAACAGCAACTGGGCCACAATGAGGTTGGCGACCTGATCGGTAACGGGCGTACCCAGAAAGATGATGCGCTCCTTGAGCAGCAGGCTGTAGATGTCGTAGGCCCGTTCGCCGCGTCCCGTGGTCTCGATGACCATCGGCACGACATTCTGCGGATTGTGCAATCCCGCGGGATCAAACATACAGGCGATTCCTTCGCTGTTGGTTGGAACCGGGTCGGTTTGTCCGGCCCGGTCTAATGAGGATAGAACACGGAGGCCGTCTCGACTGTATGCATTTCGTCAATGAAGGCCGCACGCATGAACATCGCACGCGCCGCGTTGCCGATGGCTATGCAGTCACAAACTACCGGGGGCTGCCTGCCGACTACAGTCCGGCAAGGCACGGGGAACCGGGAGGATCAGGCCCCGCCCAGGTTGGTCAAACCGATCCCGGCGCAGTACACGCCGCCCACCGCGGACCCGGCCGCACAGGCCGACATGGATGCTCTCAACCTTGGGCTACCGCTGCAACTTCCTCGTCCTGTTCCACATCGTCCTCGTCCCCGCCGGCGTCCTCGGGGAGCGGCAGGGAATGGGCACCGTCGGTGACCATCTTCAGCAGTCCATCCCTGCCCACGTTCCGCAATTCGTCCGCCAAGCGCAACTCAACCAGGCGTTCCACAACAACTTCCGGATCGGGACTGTCATCGCTCGCGTACTGGTTCAACAAGCCGGGAGCTTCCGCTTCCGCGGCAGCCCTAAGCCGCTCCTCGGTTCCGGCGGGAAGTTCGATTTTTTCCCGCTCGATAAACTCCCAGAGCAGCAGATTCTGCCTCAGGTCCTGTTCGGCCGTCGGCCTTGAGGATTCAAGGTATTCCTCCTCCGTCATGCCCAAAATGCGGAGGTAACTCTGGAGATCCCTGATGCCCATGGTCCGCAAGCCGGCCGCCTGTCGCTCCACGAACTGCTGCACCGCCCGCTCAACGGACACCCGGCCATATTCCAGGACAGTATGACTTTCGAGGCCTTCCAAGGCCGCATCGAGTTCTTCGTTCAACACCTGGGCCGACTTTCGACGGGCGAATTCGACCCACAGTTCGTCCTCGTACTCCGCCAGCGTGCGCTGGGGCTCCGCCTCGCCCAGCCTTCGGGCCAGCAGGGCGGCATCCCACTCGGCCGCGACCCAACCTTCCACTTCCTGGACGGAAATCTCGAATTTCACGGACCGTCCGGCGTGGACACTGGAGCTGTCTTCGGGCCAGGACAGGACAAAGGCCCGTTCCTGGCCGGTCGCCACGCCCAGAAGCTCTTCGTCCAGACCCGGCGGCGACAAGGGCTCCTCCTCGTCAAGATCCACAATCCAGTCGTCGTCTTCCAGCATCACCTCGTCCGTGGGCTCGCCGGCTTCATCCAGGAACACGCTGCGCACCGTCAAGGTAAGGGTGTCGCCCCATTCGGACAACCGGTCCACCGCCCGCCGTTCGCCGAATTGATGCATCGTCTGCTGTCGGAACTCCTCACGCTCCTCATCGGTCGGCTCAAGTTCCCGCGGCTCGATCCGGAAGTCGCGATAGGTGTCGATCAACGACACATAGGGCTCAAGGGTTATCAGGAAGGTCCACTGCACCGGATCGGTTGACCGCTCCACCAGGCTTGCGGCTTCGACTGCCTCGATGCCGGCCGACCTCAAGTAGGCTCCTATGGCCTGTTCCACCAGGGCGGGTTCGGCCTCTTCCAGGAGCGCCTCGCGCCCCAGGAACCGCTCGACCACGCGATAGGGCACCTTGCCTTTGCGGAAACCGGGGATGTTGATGGTCCGGCCCAGGCGGTTCCCGACCGCGGCCAAGGCACTGTTAACCGTCTTGGGATCCGGTTCCACCGTGACCCTAATCTCGCGATTTGCCGCCGGAGCAGTCTGGAACTTCACCCGATCTCTCCCAGGAATTGTCGAAAGGGAATTGCAAACGCGGCCGGGGTTCGGGCGCGCACCATGCTGCGCCTGCAAGGCACAACTTCCACCAACTACGATACAACTGCACAATGTTAACACATAACACAGCAGGCAAATCGGCGCAATTTAAGGTTCGGCGCAATTGCCGCCACCTGTGTTGACAGCCTCTCCTGGCCGCCCGACGGCTCAACGATGGTAGGGTCCAGCCGAACAAACGACCTCGCCGGCCTCTGCTGTATGGGCCGGAATGTGCTACAACATGGACGCGCCCGCGTTGTCCGTCGCCGTTCTGCTTCATCCCGAACGCGGGTCCCGCCATGTCCTCACTGCCACTAGCCGACATCATCGCCCGTTTGACTGCCTGCCCCGCGCTGGCGGTCCTGCGGGACCAGGACCCGAGCGTGGCGGCACCGGTCGCGGTCGGTGGCAAGCCAAGCAGCCCGAATGGGACGCCGGCCACGGAAGCCAGTCCCCACACGGAACGGACCGGGCATCTGGCAGTATCGGTTGCGCAGCAGTTGGCCGGGCAATCCGGGCCTGACCCTGAAGCGCATCACCCCGGAACAAACCGGCGCACACTTGGATCACCGGTCTGCGCAGTGCGGCCCCAACAACGCCTTGTTCAAGGCGCTTGCCTCCCCCACGGCGCGGTTTTTGGTACGCGAGCCGCCCTGGCCACAGCCACGGCACGCGACCGGACCCCGGACCCGCTCGTTGCAGCATCCTGCTGTCGGCAGGGGATATCGGCGACAACCATCCCGCCCGTTGCCCAACATCATGGACGGAGGACCGGAATACGCCTCCCACGGTTCCGGTTGTGCCCATGTTGAAAAGGGTGATCTCCTCCAGCCACAGGATTCCCAAGTGGGCGGTACGCAGCATCGTGGCCGTTGTCACGGTACTGGCTTGTGGAGTGCTGGAAACGGCACCGTGGCGTGAATCCGGCGTGGCGGCCCCTGCAGTGGCTCAAGTGTCCCCGGTTTCGACGAGGGTTGCATCCTTGCCAACCCCGACCCCCACCCTTGTTGTCGTTGCGACCAAACGTCCCACCCCGGTGCCGGTTGACGACATGCCCGCGAAAGACGTTGCCGTCGTGGAACAGGAGCCGGTGGGTTTCCCGCCCCTCTCCACCTATTCCGAGAGCCTGCGACCTGAATTCCAATCCATTCTGCCGAACTTGTCCCACCTGACCCGCTATGACATGTCCGTGGAAATCTTCCCGGCACGGAGGATGCTCAAGGGCACTGCTGTCATCGCGCTGCGCAACAACAGTGCCATGGTTTGGCCCTCGATCGTGTTCCGACTACCGGCCAACCATCCGCGGCTGAACACCGACATGCAATTGGAGCGTGTGGTGGTGGACGGTCTCTCCGTTCAACCCGTCCTTTCCCCTTCAGCCACGGTGGCAACCATCCCGTTGGCATCACCCCTGCAACCAGGCAACTGGGCGCGGGTTGAATTCACCTGGTTCCTTGGCTACGAACACCTGTCGGACGAAGGTGCCTACGTACGCAACGGGGCCAATCAGGACATGATCAATCTCCCCCACTTCTACCCCGAGTTGGCCGTGCACGCGCCGGGGGCGCCGGGCACCGACGCCATGGGCTGGTGGATACAGGAGATTCCGCAGCACACCGACATACGGTTCCACGAGACCGTACTCATGACCGTGGAGGCAGTGGCGCCTTCGGAATATGTTTTGGTGGGCAGCGGCGCGCCCGTGCACGAAGAGACAGTGGCCCATGGCCGAAAGCGCCAGCAATGGGTAACAGGCCCGGTACGCGGGTTCGTCTTGCAGGCCAGTCCCCTGTACCGAGTCTCAAGCAAGAACGTGGACGGGATTCGGATTCAATCCTTTTACCATGCCGAGGACGAGTCCGTTGCCCTTCGGGTATTGGACCAGGCGGCACAGGCATTGGGCTTTTTCTCCAAGACCTGGATTCCGTATCCCTATGCGCATTTGAACATTGTTGCGTCACCGCTGGCTGAAACAGCCATGGAATATTCCAATCTGATTCAGATGGGTGTCATGAGATACAGGTCCCAACCCTGGAACACGGCCTTTCTGGTGGTGCATGAAGTGGCCCATCAATGGATTTACCTCCTGGTCCACAATGACCCGGTCAATCATCCCGGTTTGGATGAGGGGTTGGCGGATCTGTCCTATGTCTACATGATGGAGACCGTCGACCAGAATTTCAACGGGGTGCGGCACCTTGGCTACTGGCAACGTCTCAACGAGGATTTCGGAAGCCGATTCCCTGGAGACTCCCCATGGTGGCTGGCCCATCCCTATCATGATTTCCGTCACTACCACGCCACCCACTATCGGCGTCCGGCGGTTCTGTTGGGCGAGATTTGGGCTTACACCGGCCATGAGGCATTCACCGATAAACTGCGCCACTACATGGGCCAATACCAGTTTCGGATTACGACACCGGAACATTTAATCGGTGTTTTTCAGGGCTCAGTGCCTCAAGAGCGGTTGACCGAGCTTGAAGAAGCCATTGGTATATCAGCGGCACCGGGAAGCTAAGCGCGGACAGAGGCCGGCATGGCCGTTGCTTTGGCCAAGGGCTGTGCCAAAGCGCAGGGCGGGGGACCCTTGGATTTTTGGGGAGAAACCCCATGCAGGGCTCCCTGTCCATGACGAATCGGACCAAAATCGACGAGAAGGAAACCGCCCTCCGGACTGCCGTCAGGCAGAAGGTTCCAAGCCCATCAGACCGGGCAGGGGCGCAAGGGTTCGAACTTCATGGGTCGGTGCCGGTGCGTCCGGCGGCAACGGTTCGCCAGTCCGGTTGACCCAGACCGACGGCATGCCCACGTTGTTGGCACCAGCGATGTCGGTATACAGGTTGTCTCCGACGAACCAGGCATCCTTCGGGTCGGCGTCCAGACTTGCGAGGGCCAGGCCGTAAATCTCCGGTTCCGGCTTGGAATGTCCCACTTCGGCGGACACTAGGACCGACTCGAACCAAGGGGCAATCCCGAGGATTTCGATCTTGCGCCGTTGCAGCTGTGAAGGCCCGTTGGTGACCAGCGCCATCCGAATTCCGACCTGTTGAAGTGCCTGGACGGCCGACCGGGCATCCGCGTACAGCCTGAAGTGCCTGGCCTCGGTTGCATCATGAATACGGGCCGCCTCCCTGGCGATGCTTCGGGCCTGGATCCCGCACTGGGCGAGCGTGAGTTCCCAGACTTCCTCTCCAAGGCTGAACGTGTCCTTGGTGCCATCCCAGAGTTCCTTCATGTACCGATCTTTGTTGTAGGTCCAGATGTCGGAGTTGATCTGTTGCAATTGCCCCGGCTCCAAGCCTGGATTCAGTTCGCTGACCTGACGGCAAATCTCCACCAGCGTGGCCTGATAACTACTGTTGTCCAACAACGTGCTGTCCAAGTCAAAAACAACGCTCGGCATCGTACTCATATCCCCCACCTCCAAGATTGGAATCCGGTCTCGACATCCTGGCGAACCGTACACAGCCGGAAGGCGCGGGTTCAACTATCCGGGACCCGCATGTCCGAGATCGCGAATTAACTGGTCCCGGCAGTGCAGCGGAATGCGATGTCAAGGCGGGACGTTCAGGCGCGGCACCGTGCCTGAAGTGAAACGGGCCCCAATGCGCACTTGCCCTCCGCACCTGAGGGGATTCCTTCCCGTAGGCTGAAGGCACTCCTGGCAAGCATTGGGACGTATATACCTGACTATGCAGTCGGCATACCTTGTTCACGGGTCCTTGAGGATCCCAATGGATCGCCTCTC
>JAPPAJ010000029.1 GCA_026705565.1 Caldilineaceae bacterium
TTTCGGGGTCCATCTCCCCGGACAACATGGAGCAAATCCCCCGGATGGCGGAGGCGGGGGCCATCGCCCTAAAGACCTTCATGACCTCGCCGCCTCCAGGTCGGGAAGAGGAGTTCGTGGGCCTCTGCTGTCCCAATGTTGCCGATCTGTACGACCTGATGCAGGCCGTGGCCCAAACCGACCTGCTCCACTGCTTCCACTGCGAACACGCCGGCCTGCTGGATCTGTTCCTGCGCAAGGTGCAGGCCAGCGGCGAGACCAAGGGGATCGCCCATGCCCGGAGCGCTCCCCCGATTGTGGAGGACCTGTCCGTGGCCGGCATCCTGGTCTTTGCCGAGCTTTTCGGAAACCGGGTGCAGATTGTGCATCTGTCGAGCCACAAGGCGGCTCAACTGGTCAAGGAAGCCAAGGCCAAGGGTGTCAACGTCTCGGTCGAAACCTGTCCCCAGTACCTGTTCCTGACCATGGAGGAACTGAACCGGCACGGACCCTTTGCCAAGTGCAACCCAGCTCTGCGCACTGCCGACGAGGTGGAGAACCTGTGGCCCTACCTGCTGGACGGCACCATCGATGTCATCGGTACGGATCACTCTCCCTACATCCCCGCCGAAAAGGAGATGGGGCAGGACGATATCTTTCTGGCCACGGCCGGTGTTCCCGGCCTGGAAGCCATGTTGCCCCTAATGCTGACCGCCGTGAACCAGGGGCGCCTGACCCTGCCCGCGTTGGCCCGGCTGATGAGCCACAGGGCCTCGCAGCTGTTCCGCCTGAAGGGCAAGGGACAAATCGCACCCGATCACGATGCGGATCTGACCCTGGTTGACATGAACAGGGACTGGACCTTCGACAAGGATCGGACTTTCTCAAAAGGGGGGCGCAACATGCATGCCTACCACGGGCGCAAGCTGCGCGGCCGGGTGGCAACCACCATGGTGAGGGGACAGACCGTGTTTGCGGATGGCCGGATCGTGATGGAACCCGGGCATGGTCGTTGCCTGCGGCCCGGGACATAGCGGATAACCCGGATTCGGTGGCGATGCCTCTCCTTCATGCCTTGAGCACAGTGTCGTCGGGCTTGTCCTGTGTTCGCAGCCAAGGAACAGTGGCATCCAACGGATAGGTGTTGGCATCCCAATCGGAGCGTTGCAGGTTGGCGTCCGCATTGTTCCAGGTGGGGTCGGTGCGGCCCGCCGCTACGGCCGTAGCGAAGTCCAGGCTCTCGGCCAGGCATGCCGCCAGGAAGTTTCGTAGGGGGCGCACCGCCGCTTCCTCCGCCGGCACATTCCCCGTCTGCATCCCCGCCAGGGTCCCAAAATAATCGTCGCGTTGCGCCAGCGTGATGACCAGCGGTGGATAGCCTGTGTTGACGCACATCCAGTTGACCAGCCAGCGCGCCATGCGCCCGTTGCCATCATCGTAGGGGTGGATGGCGATGAAGTCCCAGTGCAAGGAGGCCAGGGCCCAGGCCGGATCCAAGGCTTGGGCGTCCTGGGCCAGAACGTCGATGCGCTGATTCATGCGCTCAAGGAGTTCCGGCATCAGCAAGGGAACCGCAGCAGGCGGCTGAAACTCCACAAGCCCTCCCGGAGTACGGATCGCATTGAAGCGCGTCTTGAACCGCCCCAGACTCACGTCGCCCATCGGCTGACCCAGTGCATTGTGGGCTGGATAGGGGCGCACCAGCACGGCCCGATGCACCGCATGCAGGTCGGAAATTTCCACGCGGTGTCGACGGTTGTACATGGCGGCCAGCATGCGTGCGGATTCGTCATGCCCGCGGATTTGGTCCACTTCCAGCAAATCCGTGCTTCCACTGTTCGGTGTTCGGCCGTGAACCAGAATGTCCAACGTGTCCAGGTACGAGAGGCTGCTGCCTTCGATGGCGGTGCTGTGGCAGTTCCAGCGCATGCGTACATTGCCCCACCACTGTCTCAGCACTCTTTCCGTCATGGGCGGAGCGTCATGCCAGCGTTGCCGAAGTTCCCGCAACTGCTCGGCACTGACGGGATGTCCGCGTGGCCGCGTGGCTTCCGAATCACCGAGCATGGAATTCGTCATGTCGCGGATGTCCTTTGTGGAGGTGCCAAGTCCATTTGTTCCAACAGCATACAGAAGGGATGCGTGTTGGTTGTTCGACCCTAGGCTCACCCCGTGGCAGAACAGGATTTGTCTGTGCCCAGTCCCGGAGGCACCGGTTCTGACGGGAGCAGGAGAGGTCAGGTAATGACAGTGACCAGACCTGCGGGGACTCTGGAACGATGGGCAGCAATACCCTGACAACGAACATGAATTCGGCCACCTGTTGGTCTGGATTTCCTCCAAGCTAGGACGCGCACTCCGGTTGTCCTGCGCCCGTACCTTTCACTTTGGCCGGTTTCGGTTGCGCCACCGCCGCGCCCATGCCAAGGCCACACTGGCCGCCACTGCCATCACAGCCGCGAGGCCGTTGAAGAGGATGTCTCGGTAGTCGAAGACACGGTTGGGCAGGAAGGCCTGTATGCACTCGTCGAGCAGGCCAACCATCGCCGTGGCCAAGACCGCGAGCAAGGCGGGCACGGGAACGCGCCGACCTTGGCTGACCCGCTCGGTCAACGCCTCGTTGACAAAGACGGCCACCACGCCGTACTCGATCAGGTGGGTGCGCTCTTCCGGAATCGCCATGCGGGCAAACACCAGGAGGTAGGCAGCTACGATGCCCAGTGCCACCCCAATCTCGGCCCCGTGCGGCCGCCACCGCAGCCCCTGTGCGAGGATTGCGGTACCGATTAGGATCAGACCGAGCATGAAAACGCCGTCGATCAGGCCACGATCGCGCAGAAACTTGGCCAGGGTGGGTAACCAGCCAAGGGTGGAGTAGATAGCCACCACCACGGCCAGGGTCCAGCCCCAGAGGTGCCGCTCCCGACGGGAGACAAAGAAGGGCTTGACGTTCAGTTGCTTATCGGTTCAGGTGTGTCCAACCAACACCGGCGCGGCCCGCCGCGCTTCGCCTCAGCCCTTGATTCCGCTGAGGGTGAAGCCTTCGGTAAAGTAGCGCTGACCGTAGTAGGCGAGCACCATCATGGGCAGTGACATCAGGACTGACATGGCCATCATCTGGCCCCAGGCCGTGTCTTCGCGGATGCCGATGAAGCCTTGCATCGCCAAGGTCAGCGTCTGCATGCTCTTGTCCTTGAGGTAGAGGAGGGCAAAGAGCAGTTCGTTCCAGGCCCAGGAGGTGATCAACACAATCTGCAGGGCCAGGATCGGTCTGGACAGCGGCAGAACGATGCGCCAGAAAATTCCCAAATCGTGACAGCCGTCTATCCGGGCGGCATCGGACAGGTCGTTGGGAATGGCGCGGAAGAACTGGCGCAGTACGAAGACCATTGCCGGATTGAGAGCCAGCATGGAGGGGATAATCGCCGGCAGCCAGGTGCCCACCCAACCCATGCGGGCCATCATCACGAATCGGGGCACGAGCGTTACCTGGTCCGGGATCAACATCAGACTAATGTTGAGCAGCATCAACGCTTCGCTGCCGGGGAACTTCATGCGCGCAAAGGCGTAGGCGGCCAAGGTGCACGAAAGCATGGTGGGGACGCCTACGAATACGGCTAGGAACACCGTATTGCGCAGATAGTGCAGCCAGTCGCGTGTAGCCCAGCCCTTGACATAGTTCTCGAACGTTACCGGGTTCGGGATCCACTGGATGGGAACAGTGATCCGAGTCTGCTCCACCGTCTCGAAGGCGGTGCCGAACATCCATGCCAGGGGCATCAATGCAATAACCAGCATTGCGGCAATCAGCAGGTAGGCAACGGTGTGTTGAATGGCTCTTCGGGACCGCATCCCGAGGTAAACACCACCCATCCCCTGGTCCCGCGTCGTGGAAAGGCCGGCCATAGCCTCAGTTGCCTCCCTCGTAGTAGACCCAGCTCGCCGACGAGCGGAAGACCGCGAACACGATTACCACGCAAATGACGAACAGAATCCACGCCAACGCGGCCGCGTGCCCCATTCTAAAAAATACGAATGCATTTTCGTATATAATCTGGGCATAGAAGGTAGACCCACCGGCCGGACCGCCGCCGGTCATCAGCATGGGGGCCGTAAAGTATTGGAACGCCCCAATCAGGCTGGTCAGTAGGTTGAAGAGTGTGTAGGGGGTCAGCATGGGCAGTGTGACACTGAACAGGGTCTGCACGCTGCGGGCACCGTCCATCTTGGAAGCGTCGTAGAGCTCTTGGGGCACGTTCTGCAGACCGGCCAGGAAGATCAGCATGCCGATGCCGCCCTGGATTGTCATGAAGATGAAGATCCACTTGACCATTACCGGATCTATGATCCAACTTTGCCGCCAGGGCAGGCCCAACCATTCCAAGATGCTGTTGATCAACCCCAGCCCAGGGCTCCAGATGAAGACCGACACGGCCGCCGCGCCTGCTGCGGGTACGGTACCCGGCACGATTGCCAACGTGCGGAAGAGCTGCAGGCCGCGCACCTTGACGTTGAGCAGCAGCGCCTGCAACAGGCCTACTATCAATCCCCCGGGAACCGAAACCGCGACGTACAGCAGCGTGTTCAGCAGCGCCATGCGCGTGTAGGTGTTCTCGAACAGATTGCGGTAGTTGCGCAGACCGACCCACTTGGCGGGTTGGAAGACGTCGTAGATGGTGAAGCTGTGGTAGAAGGCATCCAGGATTGGGTAGGCCTGAAAGAGAAGTACGCCCAGGATCCACGGCAGGATGAAAACGAATGGCAACATGCGCCGGCGGAGGCGTCGGCGTTGGGCTTGGTGTTGGAGCCGCGCCTCCCGTTCCGAGGGCTGCAACCTTGGTGGCCCGGCGCTTAGACCAGTGGATGTCATGCCCTACCCAATGGCTCGAACCCGGATTCAGGGGCACGGGTTCGAAAGCGATTGGCAACAAATCGGGCCGCGACCGCCGGAAAAGGTACGGTCGCGACCCGGAACAATCAACCAAAAACGCAGGGTTAGCTTTGCGTTTCCCAATATTCGTCCAAGCCTTGCTGCAGTTCGGTATTGATGTCGGCGAGGGCGTCGGCAGCCGACTTGGCGCCCACGATGGTCTCGTCAATGGCCCGCGACCACAGGAGTTCGACTTGGGACTGGACAGGGGTGAGGAATTCGTTGGGGCTCCAAAGCCTGTCCGCTTCCAGCGGTGCATCAAAGAACCATTGCAGTCCAGGCACCGATGAAAGATCAATTGCGTCCAGTAGCGGCTTGCTCCACATGGCCGCCGCGCGCATCTCGAACTCGACCAGGGCCACCTCGACACTGGTCATGTGCACCATGAACTTGAAGCCCTCTTCGGCCACTTGGGTGTTACTGGGCATGAAGAGCGTGTGCCCCGTACCGAAGTCGACGGCCTTCAGGCCCTCGTTCAGGTTGGGATGGAAGCCGTAACCAATCGATTCCAGTTCGACACCGGTCTCTTCGACCATGCGCCGCATGGCGCCCGGCATCCAGTTGCCGTTCGTGATCATGGCGCGTTTCGCGTTGTTGAAGCCGCTGGACGGGTAACCGGTCCAGTAGGGCCACTGGTCAGAAAATGCCTTCATCTTGTCAGCGCCGGCATCGATCCAGAACTCGGTAATGATCTCGAGCCCTTGCGCCCAGGCTTCCGAATCGAAGGTGAAGGTTCGCTTGTCCTCGGTGATGTAGTTCTCGTCAAAGAGGACCGGCCAGGCAATCACCGTGAACCCATAGGCGTCCTTGGGGTCGTAGCCGGCCTGGATCAGGTTGCCGTCATCGTCGTACTGGAGGAGCATCCTGGACCATTCCAGCATCTCCTGCCAGGACGTTGGGCCCACCTCCGGATCGCCGCCAATCTCTTCAATGAGGTGTTTGTGCCAGCACATGGCCGGCATGGCACCGCCCTCAAGCACCGGGATGCCGTATGTGATGCCGTCCCATTTCCCGTTGTCCCACTGGGTGCCCAGATAGATGTCCGGGTCGAAGTCCGCGTCGCCGGCAATCAGGTCGTCGAGCGGCAGCATGACTCCGCGCGCCATCAGTTCGGCGAAGCCGCCTACGTAGCGATGGTACACGTCCGGTGACGTATTTCCGGCCACCGCCGTCATCGTGTCTACCGGACTCACGGCGACCCGAATCATGTCGATTGCGATATTCGGATACTTCTCGTTGAACATCTCGATCGACGGAGTCCAGATGTCGCACTCTCCCTCAGTGCACCATCCGGACTGGACCTGAACCGTCACCGGCTCGGCGGTGACTCCCGCCCCACCATCGGTTGCCGGGACCACTGCGCAGGCGGCGAGCAGGGCGGCGCTGCCCGTCGCGCCCGCCAATGACAGGAACTGGCGGCGACTGAAACGTTGTATCTGCATGATCCGTCCTCCTTGACGATCATTGACCTATTGACGCGCCAACGGAATGGCGCACGAGTGGGAATTTGATTGCGTCACATCCGACGCACGGTAGCGTAGCACACGCGACAAGGAGCGGTTTCACTGACACGAATCCGCCGTTTCGTGCCACAAACCCAATACACCAATACAAAGTTGGTTTGAGGCTCCGGACAGGTCTCCTTCAGCTTGGCTTTATCTTCCCCATGCTCCTCCGCACCAGCCCTGAGGCTTGGGGCGCCGTATCGTTCAGGCCTGCACCAGCTTGGATTCAACGAAATCGGCCAGTGCCGGCAACGGCTGCCCCCGATGTGGGATGGTTGCGGCGGATACAGCGCTGGCGTGCAGGGACAGGATGCCGCGTTGCGGCAACAGGGCCGTCATGACGATTGACAGAAACGCGTGTCTGACTTCATCGTCGGGGACCCACGGCACTCGTTGCAGCGTAATGGAGTTGCCGTCTCTTACGGCAGCTCGCGCCACACCGGTCCGGTTGTAGAGGATGTTGCCGTCGACAAACTGGATTTGATCCCAGGGTCCGTTGTATGCCGGATCGGTGACGGCGTCCACGGGACCATAGGACACGGTCACATCCGGCTCCGCGGCGTGGGCCGGGAGCATCTTCGGACAGGGAAACGGCGTCGCGAAAACAAGCCCGAAGGCTTCATGGAGGTGCTGTCGTTGGTCCATGAGTATCGGCAGGTGGCTGCTCCGGTGGGGATCGAAAAGTGCCAGGCCGTCGCGCCCGCGGGCGAAGCCGTCAGGCATCATTTCGGCTTGCTCTCTCTGCATGATGCCTGCACCGTCACCAAGCGCAAAGGAGGGGGTGGCACCCGCGGCGAGGATGGAGATGCCGACGGCTGCACCTGACAGGCAAAGAAAGTCGCGTCTGCTGATTCCTCCACCACAATCGGTCTTCGCCATTTGGGAACTGCTTGAGTTGATCATGGATTTGGACTCTGAATATCAGGCTGAAGCGGTGGTCTGGAAATAGTTGGGGACCCAGACAGGCCCTTTTCTGAATTCTACTGAAGGAGTCTGAGGGGTGTGGCCCAAGGGGACTGGTTCGCCACGACCTCTTCCATGCCCATGATCTGCGGGATGCGCTTCAACTCGCAACGATGTCCTTGCCCCTCCAAGTTGCGGAGCTTGAACGGCGTGCCGTGCACCATGGGTGGGGGCCTTCCGCTTGGGCCTGCAGCTCCGCAATCTGACATGAAAGTTGCCGGTGGTTTGGCACTGGATGCCGACGCTAGTATATTGGGGAATTACATACTTGACCAGGCACCGGAACCCGGAGGTCCCTGCGCCGTCGGCATGCCTTGTTCACGGGTCACCG
>JAPPAJ010000400.1 GCA_026705565.1 Caldilineaceae bacterium
ACTCCCGGCGCCTTCTTGCGGTCGATGCGGACCGAACGGTCACTGGCGGCAATGCTCAAGATGGAGGGATAGGCTATCAGTTGTCCGTCCCGCTCGTAGATCGTCAAGTCATGGTCTTCGGCGACCTCAAACAGTTCTTCGACATAGCCCTCATTCAAATGTTCGACCACATCGTCGTCCGAGTAGGGCCAGGATTCCTGGGCGGTGGCGACAGCCGCCTCCAAGTCGTCCAAGACCTGGTCTAGATTCGCGTGAGTTTTCTTCAGATTGGCGATGTTCCCATCTTTGGCCGCCTTCTGCAATCGCTTGGCCTGTGTCGCCATCGACTGCGCAGTTTTCAAAAGGGCTGCAGCTGTCTCTTCGGCTTCTTCAAAGGCCCGTTCAAGGTTGTTCATGCGCTTATTGAGCCTTTAGCACTCTTTTGAGGGAATTGTTTACAGACAATCAAATATTTTCGTTCTTTCATTGAAAAAGGGCTGGAGCAGACGGCTGCAGGAACTTGGATGATAGCACACCAGGAAGCTTGCTCCCCGATGCCGTCAGGCATGCACAAGGCGGGAACCGAAGAACGGATCCGCCGTGCGACTCCTCTCGTCGCGGAACTGCCGACGGTACAGATCATGGTAGTAGCCGCCGGCCCGAATCAGTTCCTGGTGGCTGCCCATTTCGGCGATGCCGCCGTCCTTGATCACCAGGATCCGATCCGCATTGCGGATCGTGGACAAGCGGTGGGCAATCACGAAGCTCGTGGTGGTCTCCAGCAGTTGCTCCATCCCCTGCTGAATGCGCGCCTCGGTCATGGTATCCACCGAACTCGTGGCCTCGTCCATGATGAAGATGTCGGGGCGCGCCAGAATGGCCCGGGCCAGGGAAATCAACTGCTTCTGACCCGCAGACAGCAGGGAGCCTCCCTCTCCCACATCGGTGTCATAGCCTTCCTCAAAGGTGTCTATGAAGTCGGATGCTCCGGCCAACTCCGCCGCGTACCACACCTCCGCGTCGGTGGCGTCCAGCCGCCCGTACCGCAGATTGTCCATCACCGAGCCCGAGAACAGGTAGGGCGACTGCAGCACCATGCCGATGCGGGAGTGCAGCGCATGCAGGGTCATGCCGCGCAGGTCCTGGCCATTGATGCGGATACGCCCGCCCTGGGGCTCGTAGAAACGGCACAGCAGGTTCACAACCGTGGACTTGCCGGCGCCGGTCGGCCCCACCAGGGCGATGGTCTCGCCTTCCTCCACCCTCAGGTTGAACCCCTGCAGGATGGGGTTGTCCGGCTCGTAGGCGAAGTCCACGGCATCGAACTCGATCGTGCCCCGCAGGGAATGTTCCTCCATGGCCCCCGGCTGATCCTGGACCTCCGGCAGGGAGTCGATCAGGGAGAAGATCCGCTCCGCCGAGGCCACCGCCTGCTGCAGCTGGGCATAGACGCGGGCCATTTCCTGAATGGGGAACAGCATCCAGAAGATGTACTGGATGAAGGCCTGAATGCCGCCCAGGGTGATCATGCCGGTCTGGAACTGGAGACCGCCCACCTGGATGATCAGGGCCACGGCCACCGCCGCCAGAATCTGCACCACCGGCAGAAAAGCAGCCGACAACCAGGCCGCCCGGAAACTGGAGCGGTACATGCCCGTGGCCAGTTCGGCGAACTCCGCCAGGTTGGAGTCCTCGCGCCCCAGCGACTTCGTGACCCGGACCCCGTGGATGCTCTCCGCATAGTGGCCCGTGATGCGGGAGTTCAGCCGCCGCACATCGCGCCAGTGGCCGAGAATGTGTTTCTGGAACAGCAAGGCGGAGCCCACCATGACCGGGACGACGGCCAGCATGACCAGGGCCAGGCGCCAACTGATGGCGGTCATAAAGCCCAGGAAGACCAGGATGGACATCGATCCCCAGAGCATGTCCAGGAACCCGAAGGACACCAGTTCGGACACCCGCCGCGAGTCGGAGGTGGCGCGGGCCATGATCCAGCCGACCGGCGTGCGGTCGTAGTAGGCGAGGGACAATTCCTGCAGGCGGCCGAACATGGTCTTGCGCAGGTCATAGTTCATGGCCTGCCCCACGGACCCGGCACAGAATATGAACAACGCCACACAGCCGGCGAGCACCACGGCCACCCCCGCCCACAGCCACAACAGGTACTTCACCTCTCCCAGGTCGCCGGCCAGGACCCCCTCGTCCAGAATGCGCTTGCCCAAGTAGATGTGCGCACCCTCGGCCAGCACCATGCCGATCACGCCCACCAGGTATCCGGCCAGGTACCCGCGGTAGTTGAGCGTGAGCCGGAGCAGGCGCAGCAGCGCCGCTCCGCTGAGGGAGGCGCTGTACTCCTCTTCCTCGTACTGATGGCTGTCGAGTGCCATGATGCCGTGCCGAGCTGTCTGTTTCAGGCGGGTTGCGCCTCGAGCGTGGACTGAATGTCCGCCTGCAGCTCCGCCTCGATGCTGGTCTGCAACCGGAACACTTCACGGTAGGTGCCGGCCTGTGCCACCAGTTCCTCGTGGGTGCCGGCCTGCACGATGCGGCCCTGATCGAAAACAAGAATCCTGTCGGCGGATGCAATCGATGAGATGCGGTGCGCAATCACGAAGGTCGTGCGGTTGCGCATCAGGTTGCGCAGGGCCTCCCGGATCGCCTTCTCCGTCGAGGTGTCGACGGCACTGGTGGCGTCGTCCAGAATCAGGATGCGCGGATCCTTGAGGATGGTGCGGGCAATCGCCACCCGTTGGCGCTGGCCACCGGACAGGGTGACCCCCTGCTCGCCCACCACGGTGTCGTAGCCCCTCGGCATGTCGAGAATGGATTCGTGAATGTTGGCGGCTTCGGCCGCGGCCACGATTTCCGCCTCGGACACCTTCCTGAACGTGCCGTAGGTGATGTTCTCCCGGATCGAGCGGCTGAACAGGAAGGGCTCCTGCTGGACCACCCCGATGTGCCGCCGCAGTTGCCGCCGCGGGTATTCCATCAGTTCCCGCCCGTCCAGCAGAATGCGGCCCCCGGTATAGGTGTAGAAGCGGGGCAGCAGGTTCATCATGGAGGTCTTGCCGGAACCGGTGGGTCCCAGGATCGCTATCACCTGCCCCGGCTCGGCGTGGAAGGAAATGCCGTGCAGGACCCCGGGCAGCGTGGATTCCCCCGGCCGATCCTGCGTGCCTTCCGGGTATACAAAGGAGACGTCTTCGAAACGGATGTCTCCGGCCAGTTCCTGCGGCATGTCAAGGAGGCCGGCATCCAGGGGTTCCCGGTCCTCGTTGATGATGGCCAGCACCCGGTCGTAGGAGACCAGGGATTGGGTGATAAAAGCGAAGATTCGTCCCAGATGCCGCACCGGTCCCACCATCATCCCCAGCAGTCCGGTGAACGCAACGTAGGTGCCCGTCGAAATCTGGCCTTCGATCGCCATCCAGGCACCAAACAGTGTGGAGCCGACCATCTGGCTGGCCAGGATCAGATCCATGCTGGGCCAAAAGATATTGTGGAACCGGACCACGTTGCGTCCCCGGTTCAGGAGAATGGCATTCTCCCGCTCGAACTTGGCGATTTCATACTGTTCGCGGGCAAAGGCCCGCACCACCCTGGCCCCGTAGATGTTCTCCTGCAGGAGGGAGGACAGCCGCGCCTCCTGATCCTGGAACAGGTCGTAGATGCGGGCCAGGTAGGACCAGAAGCCAAAGGACACACTCACCGAGATGGGAATCACGATCGCGGACACCAATGCCAGTCGGGGCGACAGCTGCCACATGGCGACGAAGGCCATGCCGGATATCGACACGATTCGGCCAAACCCCACCAGGTGCTCGGCGAACAGCCGCCTGATCTCCTCAACGTCGGAACTGGATCTCTGAATCAGGTCCCCGGTTTGCATCCGGTCGTGATAGGCGAACGGCAGGTGCTGCAGATGGTCGTAGAGGAACACCCGCAAACGCCGGGTCGCCCCTTCCGCCGTCTGCGCGGCCAATCGGCCCCCCAGGAACGTCAACAAACCGGCCGCGGCCGCCAAGCCGAGAAAGTACAGTCCCATCAGGGGAATGCGGTCATAATTTCCCGGCAGCAGGACATCGTCGGTGAAGGTCCTGATCACCCAGGCAAACGAGGAGCGCGCCAGGGCGGCCACCGCCAGCAGCAGAAGCGCCGCCAGGTACAGTGCCCGGTACCCGTGGGCAAACCGCCAGAAGGAACGCACCCGGTTGCGCGCCCGGACTGCATGCAGATCCAAGTCCTGCCCGCGCAGGGCACCGGTCAGAAAGGCCATCATGGCCGGGAGTTTAGACCCGATCGGCCAGCAAGTGCGCAATCCGATGCATGGGAACGGCCACCGACCGAACGGACCGGTGCCGACCGGTTGTAGAATCGGTTGCGGGCCCAGCATCCCCGAGGTTGCCAAACGGTCCTTTAGGCCGGAAGTGCCGGCCCCAAATCAGCCCTCCGACCCCAACGGAATCCCTTGCCATGAAGGCCATTGTTGTCCAGGAAGATCTGCCGGGCCGTCCCCTGGTGTGGGAGGACGTGCCGGATCCGGTCTGCGGACCTGACGACGTCCTGGTCGACGTGCACGCCACGGCCCTCAATCGGGCCGATCTGATGCAACGGGCGGGCGGCTATCCGGTGCCGCCCGGCGCCTCGCAAATCCTGGGGTTGGAAATGGCCGGCACGATCGCCGGCTGGGGCAGCCGCGTGCTGGGCTGGCAGAAGGGCAACCGCGTCCGGGCGCTGCTGACCGGAGGCGGCTATGCGGAACAGGTGGTCCTGCCGGCCCGCATGCTGATCGCGATGCCGGACGACAAGGACTTCATCTGGGGGGCCGCCCTGCCGGAGGCCGTGCTTACGGCCTACCTGAACCTGTTCATGGAGGCCGGCCTGCAAGACGGCGAGACGGTCCTCATCCACGGAGGCGCCAGCGGAGTCGGCACCTACGGCATTCAGATGGCCCGTCTGGCCGGGTGCCGGGTTCTGGTCACGGCCGGCAGCGAGGCCAAGCTGGCCGCGTGCCGCGAACTCGGCGCGGAACTGGCCGTCAACTACAAGGAGGAGGACTTCGTCGAACGCATCCGGAACCACCTGGGCGGCGCGGAGGTGGATGTTGTCATGGACATGGTGGGAGGCCCCTACCTGGAACGGAACATGGGACTGTTGCGCACGTACGGCCGACTGGTGATCATCTCCACGCTCGGCGGCGCCGAGGCCACCATCCACCTGGGACACCTGATGCGGCCGCGGCTGCGGTTGATCGGGTCCGTTCTGCGCCCGCGCTCGGTTGACGAGAAGGTGGCCATCATGAAGAGCTTCAAGCGCCGGTTCCTAGGCAACCTGCTGGACGGCAGCCTGAAACCGATCATCGATTCGATCTACCCGGTGGAGCGGGCGGAGGATGCCCAGGCCCACATGGCAGCCAACCGCAACATCGGCAAGGTCATGTTGCAGGTAAGGGATTGAGGCCGGCGCAGGCAGCCGCGCCCGCACCCCTGCGGCCGCCGCTGCGCCTCCAGTGAGCCCCCTGGGACTCGAACCCAGAACCCACGGATTAAAAGTCCGTTGCTCTGCCAAATTGAGCTAGGGGCCCGCGCAGGCGCACGAATATAGCACAGGGATTCCCAATCCCGGCTGTGTTCGCCTTTGGCTCCGCTTCCGATACCGCACCGTGACCCTACGCTCCTATGTAACGAGCCGCCGCTGGCTCTGGACCCTGGTTGTCCTGGCACTGGCCGGCTTTCAGCTTTACCTTGGCCACTGGCAATGGGAGCGATACCAACTCCGACTGGCCGAACAAGCCCAGCTGACCACTGCCCTGCGACAGGACGCACTCGATTTGACCGCGACTTCCGAACTGCCGTCCACAGACCGAGACCTGCACTTCCGCCGGGCCAGGGCGACGGGTACGTGGGACCTGGAACACCAGTTGGTGTGGGTGGGTCCCATGGATCGCATGGAGTCCGGCCCCCACCTGGTCACTCCCTTGCTGCTTGGCGACAACGATGCCATCCTGGTCGACCGCGGCTGGATCAGCGCGGTCCACAACACCCCCGCCGCTTGGCGCGTCCTGCCGCTGCCCGACGCGGACTCGCTGCAGGGTTTGCTGGTGCCCGGCCGCGCGGTGCCCGACCCCGAGGTCCTGGAGACCCAGGAACGTCCGGTGCTCTTCTGGTCCAGCATGGACCTGGAAGCCATGCAGGAACAGATACCCTGGAATCTCCGGCCGTACTACCTGCACCTGGAACCAGCCGGGGAGGTTCCAGGTGCCGGGGACGGGCCCGTTCCAACGATGTACCGCCTGCGGACCCAGCCGTCGATGCACCTGGGCTATGTGGTGCAATGGGGCATGTCCGCCCTGACGATCCTGCTCCTGTATATACTAATCATCCGTTTCCTGGACCGTCGAGCGGCCATGCGCGAGGTTGAACGCACCGGCAGCGGAACGGCCGTCGCGGAGCTTTGACTTCGTTCCTCCTTCCCTCGGCAACACGCATCCGGCCCCGTCATGGACAGCGGCACGCCCATCCTCATCCTGCTCCTGATCACCTCGGTCGGGCTGGGTTTGATCTTGTTTCTGATCAAGGCGACCGTGCCCCGCATTTTCAAGCGGGTCCTGGACCACTACGGGCACCGCCTGGAACTGGCGGAACTCATCATGAACACCCGCCGGGCACCGTCCTTGTGGCTGACACGACAGCTGGAGGGCTTGGCGCAGAACCCGTCCCCGGACCGGGCCGCGCGCCTTCAGCGGCAGGCAGTCCGGCTCAGCATCAAGAACCTCAAGGCGATCATCAAGTTCCTCTCCAACGCCAACACCTACGACACGCCGGAGACGCGCCACATGGTGCTGAAGGAACTGAACGCCATCCGGCGTGAGTGGGAAGAGAAGGGCTGGCCAGCGGTCGAGCCGGATCCCGACTACGTCCTGCTACGAGACCGGGACGAGATGGAAGGGGCAACCTATATCAGACACGATACGGTAACCGAGGGCGACGTGAATTCCCAATAAGCTGTCTGACGCATTGGCTAGGTCCGTTCGACCGACGGAGCGACGCAACCGCACACGGATGTCGACAGTAAGACAACATTGGTAGCTGCTTCGAGCATCCAGGCGGCGGCGTTCACAACTGGCCAGTGGAGTACTGTTCGACACTAATGAAGACGCGACATCCAAACCCCCAAATTTGAATTGCCCTCTGTATTGGGACTCCGGTTAGACGTTTACCCTTGCTGAGGCCACCGAGTAACAGCCAACTCAGCAAGTTGCTTAGTCCTTTCATGGATCTGCTGCGGACCCCATTCTGCATATTGATCCAGAACTTCCCTTGCGGTTCTGTAAATAGTTTCATTTCGAAGTCGACAGCCGGCTTCATTCCAGTCTTTCGCACCTTTCGCGGAGTTATCGGATTGGCTAAGAGGTACAAGGTTACCGAGCAACCCAAGAAGCATTTCACGTTCCCCTTTGTCCTTAGGGAACATTTTCTTCCAATCACCTTTAAGCGACTGTGGTGCCAAGTGGTCGACTGTGATTTCCTCGAGTTGCTCAGGGTTAAATGGATTACTCCGATGAACTGCAATCTCAAGCTCTGCCAGCACATAGCCATCGAGGCGGCGTCCATAGAACGGTTTAGATTCGATGTCGTTGATGAACTGCTCATCATGCCACGTGGGTTTTTTTTTAAG
>JAPPAJ010000165.1 GCA_026705565.1 Caldilineaceae bacterium
TAGCAGGCTGCTGAAGAATGGGTTTGGAATGTCTTCGGCCACCACGCGGGTGCGCGGAACCGGTGTTGAGGGCTCCTGACACCGCCGTCGCGGTCCCCAGACGCGGGTTTCGGGGGCTCCGCAGGCCCCCTGGCACCCCTGGTGGGCGCGCAGAACCGTTGCGGGCTCATGCGGACGACCCGGTCGCGGTCTCCGGTTCGTCCAGGAGCTTGGCCAGGCGCACCAGATTGTAGGCCGTCGCCACCAGGTAGCCGGCCAGCCCGGTCCGCTCCACGCCCCGGTAGCGGGTGCGCCGGAAACCGCCCACTGTCTTCATCCAGCCGAAGACTTCCTCCACCCGCTTGCGGATACGCAGGCTCACGGCGTAGCCGGCATGGCGCGTCGTGCGCCCGTCGATAGCCGAGTGCTTCTTCTTTTGTGCCACATGCGGGGTCACCCGTCGCGCCCGCATGTCCTTCACACAGTCCTTGGTGTCGTAGCCGCGGTCGGCCCCCAGCGTGCGCGGGTGGTAGCCCCGTTCCCGGAGCCCGTCCAGGCGTTCCGGCACCGCATCCCGCTCGGCCGTGCCGGTCGCCTGGCTGACCGTGAAGTCCAGCAGCAGGCCGTTGCGGTTCTCCATCAGGGCATGGCCCATAAACGCCAGCCGGGCTTCCTTGCCCGGCCCCTTGCGCAGCAGGCGCGCCTCGGGATCCGTGGTGCTGGCGTGGGTCTCGTTGCAGCGGCGCTCCCCCCGGAAGTCCACCGACGGGTGGCCCGGATCGTCGTCGGTCGGCGGGGGCGGTCCCTCCTTGGACCGGAAGCTCTTGAGGCTGGCCGCAGCCTCAAGCAGGGTCCCGTCCACGCTGAAGTGCTCGTCCGACAGCAGCCCTTCCTCGTCGGCCGCCCACACCACCTCGTCGAACAGGGCCCGGCCCGCGTCGTGCGCCAGCAATCGTTGCCGGTTCTTGGTGAAGACCGTGGCGTCGAAGCTGCGTTCCATCAGATCCATGTCCAGGAACCAGCGATACAGCAGGTTGTACTCGAGTTCCTCGCAGAAGGCGCGCTCGCTGCGCACCGAGTAGAGGGCAATCAGGAGCGAGGCCTTCAACAGCCGCTCCGGCGGCACCGAGGCCCGCCCCACCGACGCGTACATGCGGTCGAAGAGCGGCGACAACTGTGCCAGGGCCGCATCGGCCACGGCCTTAATCCGCCGCAACGGATGGTCCTGGGGGATCCGCTCCTCCAGATCCACGATGGCCAGCATGCTGCGTTGGGGGTTGGGACGACCGCGCATCGGGAACTCCTCCGTTGCCAAGGGGGCCTCTATCCTAACCGGCCGCGTTTTTCAGCAGCCTGCTAGAGGTCAGCAATGCCGTCAGCGAGACCAGAAACCAGCCCAATGCAGATCTGGCAAGGACTAATCGGTAAAGAATGCCAATCGAATAGAGATGCGCAATGCGAGTTTGCCAGGTAAAAGAGTTAACTACCCTCCAATCAACGTGTTCGGGATACAGTCCCGATGGGTCCGATTTTAGGGAATTGGCCGTGGTCCAAGGTCGATGGCCCAAACCGCAAGCGCAGGGGTGCTGCTCCGGGACCCATAAGCATCAGCGGGGATCTCGATCCGTGTAAGAAAAAGGTCTTCTTAGAAACTCCATTAAATGTGGGGCTACAGCCAGCAAGTCGGTAGGCACGTCCACAGCTGAGTCATTTAGATGCAGGTGTCGTAGTTGTGGCGCATTTAGGAGAAAGTCATGCGGTAATTCAAAAAATGGTCCAGTACGAATATAGAGGCCTTGCAGACAGGGAACGTCGCTCAAGATACCTGGATCCAGTGCCTTGACGTTGTGCATGCTGAGGAATAAGGTTTGAAGACAGGAAATTTGTCGCAACTGCGGGGGTATAGCCCCTACACGAGGAAGTGTAAAACTTAGCTTCTGGAGGAGTAAATTTGAGGCGAGAATGTTGACCGGAAGGGTATTGAGGACTTCGCTCCCCAGCGACAGGTACTTAAGCTGCAGATTTTGCGCGAGAAAGTCGGCCGGAAGGGCAGCTAGACTTCTGCCACTCACACTCAGTGTCTGTAACTGAGAATTGTGCGCGAAGAGGTTAGCCGGCAGATACAACAGTCGGTTGGCATCTACAGAGACGGATTGTAACTGGGGGTTGCGGTCGAGAAAATTGGTCGGCAGATATAACAATCTGTCAGCGTCTATCGAAAGGGATTCTAGATGGGGGTTGTGGACAAGGAGGTTAGGCGGCAGAGAATCTAGACCGGAGCCATACAGTTCTAAGGACTGCAGTTGCGGATTGTGTGCTAAAAATTGAGTCGGCAACGCTTTCAACTCGTAGTTTTCCAGCTTCAGTGACTGCAGTTGGGGATTGTGCGCGAGGAGATCGTCAGGTAGAACAGCCAGATATCTGACTTGCAGGTCCAGTGACTGCAACTGGGGGTTGTGCACGAAAAGGTTGGCCGGGAGCGGCTCCAGGTCGCTCCAGCCGGACAGCCGCAGGGACTTGAGGCGCGGAGTGTACGCCAGAAGTTCAGCAGGCAATTTTCCTCCAACAAAGTCAAGACCAAAGTGGGTTAGTTGGGGAACATGGGTTAGCAGTTTGGCGGGAATCATAGTCTCGGATTCAACAATCAGGCCCAGCGAGTGCAATTGGGATACAGGTGCCAGCAGATCGACCGGAATTGTTCCCCGCACCGAAACTTGCAGTTTCTGGAGGTGGGGCGTGCCGACCAGGAATTCCTTAGGCAACTGCGTGAAGTTCCTGAGGTTGGCGGTTTCTAATATGGGGGTATATCGCAAGAGGTCGTCGGGTACATCCTGTGACCCAGTATCGATGGACAGTTCCCGCAACTGGGGATTGTTACCTAAGAAGTTGGACGGCAACGCCTCTAGACGGTCGCTTCTCAAATGCAGAATCTGTAGTTGGGGATTGTGTGCGAGAAAGTCGACCGGCCATCCCTGTACACAGGTATGCAACCTTGCTTCCCGCAACTCAGGACTGTTCTGAAGCAAATCTTTGGGTACTGAATCCAGGCTGGTGATTTTTAAATCCAGGGTCTGCAACTGGGAATTGTTCCGCAGAAGACCTTCAGGTAGCTCAATGATATGGTTGTCGCTTTCAAGGGAAAGTCTTTGCAAGTGCCGGCTGTAGGAAAGCAGGTCTACAGGCAACGATATTCTTAATTCGGGGTCGTAGCCGTAGCCACTACAGTAACTAGTTGCCTTACCGAACTGAAGTCTGAGGGTTTGCAGACTCTGATTGTGCAACAACCATTGATTTGGCAATTCAAAAAGCCGATAGCTCTGGACAGACAGGTGTTCCAACTTCTCCTGATAGCGCAAGGTACTCTTCGGCATCTCGGACATCAAACCGTGTAAAGTCAGTTCCCGCAACTCCCGGTTATGTACCAGCCAAGTCTCTGAAACTGGTACCTCTGGTATTCCCTCTAAAGTCAGCTGTGTCAGCAGGGGAGCGTGGGAGAGGAATGCTGCTACCCATGTGTGGGGGAATCGGTTGTGGGTGAATCGGCGCCGCCCGGCTAGTGATTTATATACCTCTTCATCCAGACTTAGAATCTCATCCACCATGTTCTCTAGGTCCCGGCGCGCCAATGCCGATGACGGAACAGATTTAAACAAGGTCAGAGGCAGTTGAGTCCGGACCCATTGGACTTCCAGGTGTCGGAGGTTCGGCACCTGAGTCAGCAGGTCCGCTGGCCATCTGCGAATTGAGTAGTAGGTGGGCTGTAAACTGAATTGGCCGGTAACATCTAACTTCAAATAGGGTATGGACAGTTTTAGGACGGACAATCCAGAAAGGCCAGCCAAATCCTGAACCTTCAGTGGTGGCTGTCCCGGGCTTACGGCCAATTCTAATTGTTCCACGCGGGCTAAATCGGCCCAAGTCACGGTGTGACAAGACCAGGTTCCGTCCTGCGCCAAGGACTCGCGAAGGCCTGCCTGCACGGCTATATGGCGGGAACAGAGGTCCGAAGCCTGGGTTTTGGCGGCCGGTGGTTGGGGAAGAGGCGGATCATCTGTGTACCAACTCACCTCCATCTCGTACGCAAGATATCCGATTTCGTCCACTCCTGCGTCGTCCACATACCGGACTTCCCCATTGGGCGCCACCTGCACGCGGAAGGACCGAGCTTCCGGCAGCTCCGCCTGGAATGCCCCCGCTTCATTCACAGACCGCAGGCCGTTCACCTCCAGCTGCACTTCTTGGGAGGGTCGGTATCCGGCTGGTAACGTGAACAATACCTCTGGTGCCTGCCGGGCGTAGTGCTGGACCGGTGAACGTGTGGTTCGCAAATGTGCTGCTACCAGCGACCCTGTCCGTCGTAGGGAATAACCACCCTCGTGATGAGCAGCCTGGTCGTCGTAACGGCCCTGCACGTCCGGGGTCACCCATGAAGTCACGATTACGTAGGCCAGGTGCCCGACTTCTTCCAGTTCCGGACCATCTAGGTATTGCACCTCGCCAGTGGGTGCCACCTGTACCTTGAAACGAACGGGAATCAAGACTGCTGGATCCAGAACGCCATCCAATATCGGCCAGCCGTCTACCTCCCGGGTTTCCGCCTCCCGCGGCCGAAAACCTATCGGAATAGTGAACAGAGGTTCCTGATTCTGGCGCGCCGTGTAATTCACCGCTGACCCGATGCTGGTGAACGTTGCAGTAACCTGTGTTCCCTCGCGTCGGAGCAGATACTGACCCTCTGGGTGCACTTCCAAGTTGTCGTACTCGTCTGAATGAACGGCCGTGTCAACCGCTGTTGGCATCCATTGAGCTTGAGCCCGAATGGGATAGGAGAGTAGAAGCCCCCAGAAGCTCAGTGCAACAGCCAAAGCTGCCAGCCAACGGGACTGCGAACAAGCAAACTCAGACTTTCCCATGTCGTGTCCCTAAAGTTGTATTACAAAAGGCTCAATGTCCTGCCTTGCCGTACCGAAGCGACGGTGGCGTCTGCAGCGGATAGTCGGTGTCAGGAGCCAGCCGTACAACAGTGTGCTTCAATGACTCTGTTTTCCAAACGATCGCCTAACAGCACGAAAACCGCGCTGGTTGGGATGTTCTGGGCGACGCTAACTCCACCCTCTATGCCGACCAAGCACGGGGCTCCGTCTGTCATCTTGTGCGGCCGTCAACGGCAGGACCCCTAATTGAGCCTCGTTCTCCATAATATATATAGTATCAACATGTTGAAGACCCAGGACAAACGCAAAGTCGGGTTCAGAGCAGGGCGGAGGCCAGGATCCAGGGTTGGCGTCCGATGTGGTCGCGCAGCAGCCCGATGGATACATCCGTTTCGAAATTTCGTTGAATCGTCCGTACCATGTTCAGGGTGGCCCGGCGCAGGATGCCCATGACGGCGGGAGCATGCCCCTTGCGCATGCGGCAGTCGTCCTCCCGGAACTGCACATCCAGGGTGCGGTGGAGGCCGTTCTCCACCCCTCAATGACCGCGGACCAGGTCCAGCAGGGCCTCTGCCTCCACCGGTCGGCTGGAGAGGTAGTAGCGCATCGAGCGTTGCCGGTGCCCGCGGGGGCCGGTGCGCCGCTCGCGGCGGCCGCCGTTGCGCTCGACGGTCTGGCAGCGGTCTTCCGCCTCGGGCGCGAAGGGCCCCCGCTCGGCGTCGTCGAAGGCCGTCTTCACCTCCCGGTGGAGGGTACCCTGGTTGCGCTTGAGAGCCAGCATGTAGTCGGCCTCGGCCTCCCGCAGCGCCTGCACGATGGCGGTCTGGCAGCCGACGGCATCGATGGTGACCACGGCTCCTTCCAGGACCAGGCGGTCCAGCAGGCGGGGGAGCGCGGTCATCTCGTTGCCCTTGGCCCCACACGGCTCCTGGGCCAGGGTCAACCCCTCCCGCACCAGGAAGGCGCTTACCAGGTGCAGGGCCCGTGTGCCCGCGGCCCGGTCGCCCGAGCGGCGCGCGACCTTGCCGTCCAGGGCCAGGACCAGCTCCCGCAGGCTGGGCAGGCAAAAGCCGTCCAGCAGCCAGAGGGCCGCCTTCACGGCCGTCTCCGGGACCAGCCGCCGGACCAGGCGCAGGTAGGTGTCGCGGGACGGGGTGGCTTCGCCCAGCGGCAGCCACAGCCGGAACCAGGCCCGTTGGTCGTACGTGAAGGCGGCCACCGCGGCCATGTTGTGGGCACCCCCGGCCAGCGCCACCAGGAGTGTGGACAGAAGCACGGGCAGGGCGTGGCGTACACCGCGCGGGTTGCGCGGATCGGGCAACGTGGCCCGATGGTCGGCGAAGGCGCACAGGGCTTCCAGGAGGGCGGGGTCGGGGCATGCAACAATGTAGTCCATGAGGGCTGCAGCGTGTCCTTTGAGGTAGTAAGTCACCCCATAAGACGTACGGCGGCCCTCCTTGTTGCGCTTTGGCCGGTCGGAAACCGATCCTCGACTTGGATCATCCGTGCTGTATTGTCCGCAATCAATGACAGATGAGTTCCAGGCCATGCACCTGTGGTCAACACCCGGAACCGTTCCCGCACAGCCCCGATTCAGCCCTGTCCCGCGACTTTGCCCTGGCCCTGAAACCGACTTTGCGTTTGCCCTGCCCAGGATAGGAACAGGAGCGACATCGTGGCACTGGCATGCAGGGTAACAAGGCCTACACTGCATACAATGGTCTTGTGCTGTTCAGACCAGAGCTTGCACGAGTAAGACAGGTAGAGCAGGTGCAGTGACAGGAGCGGAGCGGCCATGGACACGAATGCAGCTGAGGCATCGGAAAACGCCCAAGAGCAACCTGTGCAGGGCCTTCAAGAAACCCAGCAATTCCAAATCACAAAAATATGGGCCCGGAACTTCCGCAGCGTCGCTGACATCTCGGTCGAGTTGGACAGACTGACCGTGTTGGTTGGCCCCAACGCAGCGGGTAAGAGCACTGTCCTGGACATTCTTCGGTTTATCAAGGATGCTCTGCGATTCGATCTGGAAGTGGCTATCTCCCACCGGCATGGTCTTGAGGCAATTCGGCGCCAGACCGAAGAAGGCCAAACATCGGATATTGAACTGGGCCTTAACGCCCAAGAAAGACACTACGCGTTGGAATATAGCTTCGTGCTTGCCTCCAATGCTGAAGGTGGCTTCCGTGTCAGGTGGGAATGTGTCCGTGTGCAACTCGAAGGGCTGGGAGAATCGGTCGAGTTCAGGATTGAGGACGGCAACCCGATTTTTCCGGAACAGCTGTTTCCTGCCAACCTTGGCACGCGTGTTGAGCCAAACGGAGATCCTTCCGGTTTCGACACCTCTGAACTCTGGCTACTCAAGATGACGCCCAGAGCATTGCTGATGCCACGCCCACTGGGTGGGGCAGGTCGAGGTGGTGGGGAGGGCCGATCGGAAACTGACGTCATTGGACAGCAAGTTCGCCAATCCCTGGATTGCTTTCGCAGACATATGCATCAGAGTCGCTTCTATCACTTTTTTCCCAATACCATCCGGGAACCCCGCAGGATTGGAGATCCTTATCCCCTGGCTGAGGACGCGAGTAATCTGGCTTCAGTATTGAGGTACATGGAGAAACAGGATACCCGCGAGATTCGATACCTTAGGGATTCCCTGTCCCTTCTCGTCCCGGGTGTCTCCGATCTACACGTCACTCCTGTTGGAGGCTATCTGGTGGTCAGCCTTGAACATGATTCGGGG
>JAPPAJ010000148.1 GCA_026705565.1 Caldilineaceae bacterium
TGCGCTCCAGGGCCGCGTCACCCAGACGGAGCAGTTCGAAGTGGCCCGAAAGAGCCACGATGGGGCCGTACACCCGCATGATCAGCACCAGGAACACCAGGGCCGTACCGGCATCGACAGCACCCCCGAACCACCGGTAGGCGGTAGAGGCCATGACCACCGGCACCCCCAGCTGCACCACCCCGATGGTCAGCATGCCCAGGGGTAGAAGCCGCAGCACCAGGCGCATGTTGATTTCGCGCATCGTTCCCACGGCATGGCTGAACCGGCTCATCCGATCATCCGTGCGGTTGAAGGCGCGGGCCACGGCGATACCGCGCACGTATTCGAGGATGCGTCCCCCCGCCTCGGCCATACGGTCACCGCGCAGGAGGGCCAGAGCCTTGAACCGGTTGTTCACCCAGATGAAAAGGGGGCCGGCGACCACGAGGCTGACGGCCACCGATACCGCCAGGGAAGGATCCATGAATCCCAGGCCCGCAACGACGAACAGAGGCAGCCCCAAGGCCCCCAGCAGGGCGGGCATGGCCTCGGAAACGTACTGTGCGGCGAGTTCGAAATCGGTGGTGAAGGTGGCGGTAACATTGCCGGTGGTGTGCGAACGGAGGGTGCCCAAAGGCAATCGTTGGATGTGTTCAAGGGTAGTCGCGCGCGCTTCGCCGGTCGCGAAGTACGTGCTGATCCAAGCAATGCGGTTACTGGCATACCAGACCGCGAACTGCAGAACGATGGCACCGACAGTCACGGATGTCGCGAGCCAGGCGTCGCCGACAGTCAGTGTCTCCTGCCTCAGCCGGTTCACAACCCAGACCAGGAACAGGACCGGCAGGCCGGCACAGATGGACTGGAGAAAACGGAGCGCGATCGCCACTTTGAGTTCGCGCCCGTACCGGCCCACGAGACGCCACGCCGTGGAATACGGACCCGTGTAGAACCGTGGCCGGGGCACGGCTGACTCAACCGCCATCCACGCCTCCTCCAGCCGCCACCGCGGCCGGTTGCGGTTGGCTGCCCGAGAGGGCCACCTGCGACGCCGAGGTGAATGCCCGCCACATGCGGGCGAAGAGGCCTGCTTGTGCGACTAGGTCAACGCACCGGCCGCGCTCGACGATACGCCCCTCATCCAGCACCAGAACCTGGTCGGCTCCGGCAATCGTGGACAGGCGATGTGCAATCACGATGACCGTGCGTCCGGCCACCAGATTGTCCAGTGCGGCTTGCAGCGCCACCTCGTTTTCGGGATCGGCGTAGGCCGTGGCTTCATCGAGGATCACGATCGGTGCATTCTTGAGCAGGGCGCGCGCCACGGCCAGGCGTTGGCGCTCCCCGCCGGACAACCGGGTTCCGTTTTCGCCGATCCGGGTGTCGTAACCCTGGGGCAACTGCATGATGAAGTCGTGTGCCCGGGCGGCCTTGCACGCCGCGACGATTTCGTCGTGGTCGGCATCGGGTTTGGCGATCCTGAGATTGGCTGCAACGGATTCATCGAACAGGAATGTTTCCTGGAATACGAACGCGATCCGGGACATAAGTTGGGGGAGAGGCATGGTGCGAATGTCGACGCCACCGATGCGTATCGCACCGGCATCCACATCCCAGAACCGGACGATCAGCCGGGCCAGCGTCGACTTCCCTGCCCCCGACGGCCCCACGAGCGCCGTTATCGTCCCGGGTCGGGCCGTCAACGTGACGTCCTGCAAGGCTGGACTGCCTCCCTGATCGTGTCCGTCGTAGGCAAACGTAACGCCGCTGACTTCGATGGACATGTCATTGAGTGGGACCTCCGCATCGGTTTGGGGGAGAACCTCGGCCTCATCCAGTTCCTGAACCAAGCGCGCTCCCAGGCCCAGATAGGCGAGTTGCGTCATCAGCATCAGCAATTGGAGGAGCGGAATGGTGAATCCAAGCCCCACGATGAGGAAGAACAGCAGAGTGGAGGTATCGACTGTCCCGAGGTGCCAGAACAGGAGCCCAAACGGCACGATGGTCAGGATTGGCGAGGTGATCAGCACATAGAACACGGTGAAGATGGGCAGGAACTCCCGGCCCCACTGTGCCTCGTACGCCGCAGCATCGTCGATGGCGGCCTTGGTTTCGCCGAACACGCGCCGGGTACCGTTGAATGTCCGCACCACGGGCATGGCGTGCACGAACTCGACGATCGACGCGTTCATGCGGCTCATACTGCGCGTATATTCACCGAGTTTGTCGCCGCCCCGACTCGTGCCGATCGCCATCAGGGGCAACGCCACGACCACGACCGCCAGGCTCGCACAGGCCATCCGCCAGTCGACAGCGAACAGCCATCCAATCATGAATACAAGGGTGGCCAAGGCCGACACGAAATCCGGCACCATGTGTGCCAGAAACAATTCGAGGCGCTCTATGTCATCGCCGAGGGTCCGCTGCACCTCTCCCGAACGCCGGTTGGTCAGGAAGCCCATGGGCACCTGGCCAAGTCGACGCCCGATGCGCAGCCGCACTTGCTCCAGGACCGCGAAGGCGCCGCGATGGGATGTCCAACCGGCAGCAGCAGCCAACAGGTATTGCGCGCCTATGCAGAGCGCCGCCCAACCGGCATAGCGGTACATCGCGCCCAAACTGGCCTGGCCGACGACAATGTCGTCAACCGCCCGAAACACGAACCAGAACGGACCGAGCAGCGCCAAGGAGGACAGGGACGCGAGGACGGCTGCAGCGGCGAACCCTGTCCAGCCATGTCTGGCAAAGGGCAGAAGCAACCTCAGGCCCGTCCACAGGTTGATCTCGGCCTTGTGCCGGGCGTCCGTGCTCCCGCCGGACGCATCCGCGTGCAATGCGGAGGTTGGTTGTTCCTCGGTATGTTGGTCTTGGGGCGGGTGTTCCTGAGAGGTGGGGCCTGGTGATGGATCTGAAGTTGAATGGTCCTGGGACGGCTTGTTCCGAACCTGCATGCCGAAGCACGAAATGTGTGATTGTCTTGATTCCCGCTTGGGGCGACGGTTGGGTCGCACCACAGCGGAACGCAAGGCAGCATAGTATGGAAGCTTGTGCCCAGTCAACCGAGTCGCACGGACCCAGGGCAATCGCATGCTAACTTGGATGGTATCGTCCATGGGTAGGCTCGGGGTGCCGGCAGGCTGAAATTTGGGCACGGCACTTGGAAAACACGCCAATGGAGGCACCGTGGTCACCATCGTACTGGTGATTCGGCATTGGGAACGCCTGCTCAAGAGCCTGTCCAATTGGCATGCGATTACCCTGGGGCGCAGGCCCGCGACTTTGTCAATGCCCTGGGATGTTTGCAGGTCGCGAGGATGGCCCTGATGCTCGTGGGATGACTGGTTGTAACTGCCAACACGGTTGGCAGTTCAAGCCTCGCCAGCCGTGGACACGCGGTTGCCCTGCCCACCGACACTCAAGTCGTACAGTCATACTGGATTGGCATAAGTCAGGCATATAAGTCCCAACAGGAGGGCCTGTATCGACCCGACCCCTTCCCGCAACTCCAGACCTGGCCCTGGAGGAAATCCCAGAGGCATTCCGGAGGCAGCAGCGACAGTTCTGGCATGTCGGGGGCGGTCGGGATAGGCATGGCGATGCACCCGGGGCGGCGACCGGCTCGGGTATATTAATATACCGTACACAGCTGGTTGGAAGTCAACCGGGGACCAAGCCAAGGCAATCGCACGCGCCAATTCAGCCCGTGGCTTCTGCGGTTGCCTCGCCTGGAACACCTGCCATGACCGCCACCGCCGTCCCCTGGGTTTCCCTGCTCACGGACCCGGTTGCCTGCCCGCAAACAGACACTGGAAGATGGAGGCTGCCAGGGATACTCCGTCCACCGATGGCTCGCGGGACTGTTGACCGGAAACTCCAGCCCGCCCCTTGTGCTAACCTAAGCTTCCCTCACGACCACTGGTCGTTCACAACTTATCGAACCTCCCCGCAAGGAGTTACCAATGACAAGACGATTGAGTCCTGCCGTCTCGCGCCGCCGCTTCCTTCAGGTAAGCGGTGCCGGCGCAGCTGCGCTCGCGCTGGCTGCCTGTGCAACCCCCACCCCGGCGGCCGCCCCCGGCGACGATGCCGCCATGGCACCGGTGGAGATTGACTTCGCGGCCTGGGCCGGCAATACCGACATTCCCGCCTGGGAAGAACTGGAGCGGGTGTTTAGCGAACAGAACCCCGACATCGTGCTGACCACCGCCCCCAGTGGCACGGGCGCGGATTACTATACGGGCTTGCAGACCAGCATTGCCGGCGGCGCGCCGCCGGATGTGGCTTCCTTCCAAGGCTGGGAATGGCAGCCCTATGCCGACGCCGGCCAGCTGGCTCCCCTGGACACGTACATTCAGGAGAGCGGCCTGACCGGCCCCTATCCGGACGGTGTCCAGAGCATTGAGGACAGCACACGCCGTGACGGCAAGCGGTACCTGATGCCCCTTCAGATTGGCGTCATGCTGATGCTGTACGCCCGCCAGCCCTTCGACGACGCCGGCCTGGACTACCCCACCGACGACTGGACCTTCGACGAGTTCCTGTCGATGGCGGAACAGGTGACCAACCTGGACGGCGACAACCGCATGTACGGCTTCCAGCCCAGCGGGATTTGGCCGCGCGACATCCACTGGATTCGGTCGACCGGCAAGCAGGAGTTCGACCAGCTTGTCGACCCGACCACTGCCGGTTTCGACCAGCCCGAGATCATCGAGATCGTGCAGCTGCTGACCCAGGACCTCCAGTACAAGATGGGCATCAGCCCCACCCCGGCCGACATGTCCGGCGGCACGAACACGATCGAAACCGGCAATGCGGCCATGAAGTACGAGGGCGCCTGGTTCCTGCCCAACCTCAATTCGCCCGAACTGCGCGACGCAGGGGCGGAGGTCCCCTTCGATGTGGTCATGATGCCGCAGTACCTTGATGAGGGCCGACCCCACCGGGGCTGGTCCGAGGGCGTCTGCGTCATGAACACGGATGAGGTGGACGCGGCCTGGGAGTACACCAGCTTCATGGGCGGCGAGGAAGGCCAGAGGATCTACGCGACCCTGACCGGCCGCCTGCCGAACACCGAGGACCTGATTCACTCCTTCTGGATTCCCACCATCGAGGAACGCTTTGGCGTGTCCAACGGCGCGGCCTTCGTGGAGGCCTTCAAGCGCAGCGAAGTGGACGTGATTGGCGGCGTCTCCCGCGGCCAGATGTGGAACGAGGTGGTCAGGCCCGTGGGCTGGGACCCGCTTCTCAACAACTCGGCCACGGCCGCCGAAGTGCTGCCCGAAGTAACCAAGGGCGTGCAAGCGCTGCTGGACGACTACTGGGCCGGCTGATTTCGACAGTTCTCCGGTCTGCCCGGACTGCGCTGGCAGTCCGGTGCAGACCAAACCTCATGGGGCCCGGCATCCGGGCCGGGGCGGAACCCTCCGTCCCGGCCCGCGCGGGCCTGCATCAACCGCGGGCCGGATGAAGACATGACCGTACTGCAATCGGCCGGTCGTCTGTTGACCGGCGGCGGTCCCCGGCGGGACTGGCTGACCGGGTACCTGTTTGCATCGCCCTTCATCCTGGGCTTCCTGATCTTCATCGCCTATCCGATGCTGCACTCGGCATGGCTGATCATGTTCGAGTGGGATCCCCTGCGCGAACCGGAGTTCGCAGGCTTCTCCAACATCCTCAAGATGCTGGAGGATCCGAAGGTCAACAAGAGCCTTTTCAACAGCTTCTTCTACACCGTCATTGCGGTGCCGGTCCAGTTGTGCATCTCGTTCACGCTGGCCCTGGCCCTCTCCCAACCCCTTTGGTTCCGCGACTACTACCGGGCCGCCTTCTACCTGCCCATCATTGTGCCCCTGGTGGCCAGCGCGGTGGTCTGGCAGCGGGTCTTCCATCCGGAGTTCGGGATCCTGAACGAGGCCCTGGGCTGGTTCGGGGTCGATCCGATTCGCTGGCTGTTCGAACCACAGCTGGCCAAGCCGGCTTTCATCTTTATGTCGTTCTGGGCCATCGGACGGCAGATGGTGATCTTCATCGCCGGCCTGGGCAATATCCCGGAGTCGCTCAAGGAAGCAGCCAGTCTGGACGGCGCCAACGCCTTTGGCCGCCTGCGCACCGTGGTGCTGCCCCTAATGACACCGCTCATCTTCTACAACATGGTGATCGCCACGGTGAACTCGTTCCAGACGTTCATCCCGGCCATGATCATGACGGAGGGCGGCCCGTCCGACGCGACGCTCTTCGTGGTCCTGAACATCTACCGCAATGCCTTCCAGTACGGGCGCATGGGCTATGCCTCAACCCTGGCCTGGGAGCTGTTCCTGATTATTGTGGGCTTCACCATCATGCAGTTTGTCATTTCGCGTCGCTGGGTCTATTACGAAGAAGGGGGGAACTGAGGCATGTCCGTCACGCAACTGCCCTTAGGGCAACCCGCCGCCGCCCAAGCACCCCTGGTGGCAAAACCCCGCCGTAAACTCAAGGAACGCCTCTGGCTGGCATCGCTGCAGATTCTGATTACGGTCCTGTCCGTCACCTTCCTGGTCCCGACACTGTGGATGATCTCCTCATCGCTGAAGGTTTCCACGGAGGTGTTTGCCCACCCCATCGTCTGGATTCCACGGAATCCGCACTGGGCCAACTACATCACGGCCTTCACCGGCCACCTGCCGCTCGCCTCCTTCATTTGGAACACCATCAAGATCGTGGTGTTCGCGGTGCTGGGCACCCTGTTGTCCTCGTCGCTGGTGGCCTATTCCTTCGCGCGCATCGACTGGCCCGGCAAGAACATCTGGTTCGGGCTGCTGCTGGGCACCATGATGCTGCCGGACATCGTGACGCTCGTGCCGCGGTTCATCCTGTTCCGGACCATCGGCTGGTACGACACGTTCTATCCCCTCATTGTTCCCTATTGGGGTGCGGTCATGGCCCTGTACGTCTTCCTGATACGGCAGTTCTTCATGGGCATTCCGGGCGAACTGGAGGATGCGGCCTACATCGACGGCGCCAGCCGGCTGCGCACGCTGACCCAGATCCTGATGCCGCTCTCCAAGCCGGTCATGGCGACGGTGGCGGTCTTCGCCCTGCTGCAGCACTACAATGATTTTCTGAACCCGCTGATCTACCTCAAGACCATGGACAAGTTCCCCCTGGCGGTGGGGATCAAGATGTTCAACGACTTCGAGGTGCAGCGCTGGGAAATCGTGTTCGCGGTCAGCACGATCATGCTGGCGCCCATCCTGGTTCTCTTTATCTTTGCCCAGCGGTTTTTCGTCCAGGGCATTACGATGACCGGCTTCGGCGGCCGCTGACGAAACTGGGACGGTTGGCCGGCTCCAGCCCCACGGAAACCCAATCGGGAAGGGGCTCCGTCCCCCCGACAGAGGGCGGGCAAGGCTTCGATTCGCCTGTCCCACGTGACTGTGCGACTGCGCCTTTGCGCTGATCGCCGCTCCCCATGCACACCACTGCACCGCTTCCCGCGCTTCCGGCAATCGTCCCGACCTTCGGGTTCAAACGGAGTCGCCGACCTCTACTACAATGGGAACACAGGAGGTACAACGCTTATGGCACTGACCCGCGACCGGAACGGCTGGGACG
>JAPPAJ010000122.1 GCA_026705565.1 Caldilineaceae bacterium
GTCAAGTCCCACATCCGATTCAGGATTCTAGCACAGCACCCTGATCCGGCCTCTGCCCGCCTTCAGGGATCGTTTGAGGTCATGGCGGCCTGACAGGCGCGTATGGCCGCCTCCACCCCGGTCAGGATGGATCGATCCTCAAGGTTGGTGGTGTCCCCCAGCGGATCCCCCTGCCACATGTCGCGCAACAACCTGAGCATGACCTTGGCATTCCGGGTCTTGGGCAGGGCCGGCACAATGCAGACCGCGTCCGGCCGCAGGGCCCTCCCCATGTCCCTGGCCACGACTGCGCGGAGCCGTTCCCCAAGTTCCGGATCCGGGTTGGAATCGGGGGACGGTACACAAAAGCAGACTGCCTTTTGTCCCCTGAGTGGGTCCGGCACCCCCACCGCCGCCGCTTCCGCCACATCCGGTTGTCTGACCAGCACCTGTTCGTACTCGGCGGGTCCCAGCCGCTTGCCGGAAATGTTCATCGTGTCGTCGCTGCGGCCCAGCAGGAACCAGAACCCGTCGCTGTCCAGGACGGCCAGGTCGCCCTGGCGCCACAGGTCGGGCCACTCGGACCAGTAGGTGCCCAGGTAGCGGTCTTCCCCGTCCTGCCAGAATCCCCGGGTCATGCCAATCCAGGGATTGCGAACCACCAGTTCGCCGATCCGGTCGCGCACGGGCTCGCCGCGTTCGTCGACCACGTCGACCGCCATGCCCAGCAGCGGGGCATTGAAACTGCACGGCTTGAGCGGCTTCACCACCGAACAACCAACGATGCCGCCGCTGATCTCGGTGCCGCCGGAATAGTTCAGGATGGGCCGGGTGCCGCCCAGAACCTGTTCGAACACCCACATCCACGACGCCGGATCCCACGGGCTGCCGGACGAGGCGACGGCCCTCAGGGCAGACAGGTCGTGCCGCTTCACCATCCCCCCGCCCTGGCGCTGCATGTACCGGGCCAGTATCGGCGTTATTCCCAACAGCGTAACTCCGTGCCGGGCACAGATTTCCCAAATCCGATCGGCACCGGGCCAGTCCGGGGCGCCATCGTAAATGACCATGGTCCCGCCCAGGAGCAGTGACCCGAAGATTAGCCACGGCCCCATCATCCAGCCGAGATCCGTGTGCCAGAAGACAGTGTCCGACGACCGAACGTCCATGCCGTGGCACATGTCCTGGGCAGCCTTGACGGGAAACCCGCAGTGGGTATGGACCATCCCCTTGGGCGCACCCGTCGTGCCACTGGTGAAAATGACGAGACAGGGATCCTCGCTGCCCATGATCTCGGCCGCCCCGGCACGCCCGACCGGGGTCTGCTCGCACAGGTCCGGCCATAGGTGCACTGCCGGATCCGCGGACACGTCCACCGGTTCAACGTCGGGATCATCCGTCCGTACCAGTACCACATGCTCCAGGTTCGGCAGTTCGGATCTCACCGACTGCAGGATCGGGAAGGCGTCCACCCACCGCCGGCGCCGCCGATACCCGTCCACCGTTACCACCGCGCGTGCCCGGCCCGCCAGCAGCCGGTCCACGACCGCGGACTGACCAAACCCACTGAACAGGGGCAGGGCAATGGCACCGATGCGGATGATGGCGAGGAAGGCGATGACGGTTTCCGGCACCATCGGCATCCATATGCCAACCGAGTCCCCAATCCCAAGTCCCAGGGACCTCAGGCCGGCGGCGCATGCTTCAACCTGCCTGAACAGCTCTCCGTAGGACAGTGAACTCTCCCGACCGTCTTCCCCCACCCGAATCAAGGCCAGGTCGGCTTCGGGATTCACATCGGTCCCCTGCTGCCACTTGTCGAGGCAGGAAACGGTTATGTTCAGCCGACCGTCCACGCACCAGCGCGCATGGGGTGTTCCCCGCGACAGGTCCAGAACCTGCGTCCAGGGCTGCTCGAAGCGGAAGTCCAGATCCGCCAACACCCGGCTCCAGAACCAGGCCGGATCGCCGGCGGCCTTGCGTTCCAGGGCCGCCAGATCCGGCAGGCCCATCCGGTCCTGGAACGCCACCAGGTTGCTGGCTTCGATTTGATCGGTTGTCGGCGTCCAGACAACCGGCTGGTCAAATGGGAATCCGGATTGGGGTTGCGTCACGATAACCGCCAAGGTCGCGATGGATTGAGCGCCGCAGTCCGGGGCCGTACGCCGACCAGAACCAGTTTCCGTCTGAGCGGAAACCCGGAAGTTGTGTACGGGTTCCCGGCCGCGCCTCCCGGGTATGCGAAAAAGGGTTGGCCGCGGCGGTTTTGCCGTTGGTGCAGGTCAGGCGGCAACGGCCTCGCCAGCCACCAGCAAGCGATACCGCTCCGCCGCAACCGGGTTGCGCAGAAGCACCAGCGTCACATGACTGGGCTGGGATGGCTGCCACAACAGTTTCATGCGGGCCTCTTCCAGGGTCCGATGTCCCTTGAACTGGTTGCAACGCTGGCAGGCCGTCACCAGGTTGGTCCAAGTATGGCTGCCGCCCCGGCTGCGGGGCACCACATGGTCGATGGTCAATTGGTTGCGCGCCTTCTGCTGGCCGCAATAGGCACAGGTGTGGGCATCGCGCAGCATCACGGCGTTGCGCGAAGGCGGCGACTCGCGCCGCGGCACGCGGACGAAATGGCTGAGCCGGATGATCAGGGGAATGGGCAACTGGCGACTGACCGTCCTAATCACCCGCTTGCCGGACTCGATGAGTTCCGCCTTGCGCTCCATCAGGAGCACGATCGCCCGGCGCACCGGGATCAAGCTCAGCGGCTCATAACTGGCATTGAGAACCAGCACACGCCGGGACAGGGTCACAGGAGCCTCGGTTCCCGGCACGGAACTGTCGAGGTGCATGATCTTGGCGCTGCTTTTGACCTTCCTTTGGCGGATTGGCCAGAATCTGCGGACGGACCGAGGCCGGATTGCCCAGCCTGCAACGCGGCTATGCTACCTGTATAGACCTCAACAGCGCAAAAACAATAAAAACACAGCCCCCGGCCATGCCAAACGACCGGGCACGTTCCTCCTGCTGGCGGCTCAGCCAACCCCAGGCCGCCGGCAGCGAAATCACCACCACGATGCCGTACAAGGCGTGCAGATACGGGCGCGGGAGGTACCAGTCCGTGAAGAACCAAAGCCAGCTTCCTACCAGCAACTGAGCCAGCAGGAGGAGTTCGCACACGAGCGCGGTTCCCATCCAGGACCCGGACAGGGCTTGGTTGCGGATACCCGACCACAGCGCCCAAAGGCCCGTGACGGCCGTGAGCATCAGGCAGGCCCGGCTCAGCCCCTCGTGGACCTCGAGGGGAGTCATACGCCCTGCCCTTCGGCAGGTGGTTCCGGGCCCCTTTCCAGCATGCGTCGCATGCGATGGGTAAAGCGTCGCCGGGTCAGCATGGTCCTGCGACCACAGGTGCGGCAATCCATACCGATGTCCGCACCGACCCGGTAGACCGTCCAGACATCGCCGCCGCACGCATGGGGTTTGCGCATCTGCACAACGTCGCCCACGAGGATCCGGTCGTGGATCTTCATGGGCGACATGACGTGTTCAAATCCGGGTTGGACCGGGATGGCGGGCGACAGTGGGAAGGGAATGTGGGTCCGTCGCCCCAGTGTCGGCATCAGGCGCGCGAGGCCGCCACCATGATTGCGAGGATGCGCTCGGTCATGGCCGCCGGGTCCGGATGCATATCCTCCAGCAGCAGGGCGTTGTCGTACACCTGCTCAATGAGCTCGGTCAGCAGGGGATCCGCCGGGTCGGCTTCCTGCCGGGCCTTCAGGTTCCGGACCAGTTCGTGATCCGGATTCAGCTCCAGGATGCGTTTCTGCTGGGGTGCTTCCTGGCCCATCAGGTTGCTCATGCGCTCAAACGCGCGCGACATGCTTTCGCCGGCGTAGACCAGCCGACTGGGATTTTCCACCAGCAGGCTGGAGCTGCGCACGTCCTCCACCCGCTCGCCCAGCACTTCCTTGAACCTCTCCACCAGACCCTGCAACGCCTTGCCGGCCTCAGTGGGAGCCTCCTCGTCGCCGGCCGTGTCCGGCACCTCCACATCGGCGCTGTCCACATTGACCAGCTTCATCTCCCGAAAGTCCATCAGGGACATGGACAGGTAAGCGTCGGCCACAGGATCGCTGAAGTAGAGGACCTCGAGCTCGTGGGCCGTGTAGTAGTCCAGGTGCGGACTGCGCCGGGCCGCGTCCAAATCCGGACCTTCCACATAGTAAATGGACTTCTGGTTGGCCGGCATGCGCTCCGCATACTGTTCAAGCGTGATCCAGTCGTCGCCGCTCTTGGTGCTCTTGAACCGCAGCAGGCCGATCAGGCTGTCGCGGTGCTCGAAGTCCGTGGCCAACCCGGCCTTGACGAACATGCCGAACTGCTCCCAGAACTGGGCGTACTTCCCCTCGTCGCGCCCGGCCAGCCGATCCAGTTCCCGCAATACGCGCCGGGCCAGGGTTTGGCTGATTTGCCGCGTGGCCGGATTGTCCTGAATGGTCTCGCGGGAGACATTGAGGGGCAGATCCTCCGAATCGACGACCCCTTCCACGAAGCGCAGGTACTCGGGCAGCAGATCCCGGTTGTGCTTCTGGATCAGGATTTTGCGGGAGTAGAGGCGCAGGCCATCCTCCCGATGGGCCATGAAGATATCGTCGGGCCGCGTGGAGGGAATGAAGAGCAGGGTACGGATGTCAACCGGCGAGTCCGTCACCAAGTGGATGTGCAGCAGAGGCTCGTCCGCCCCAAGGGCCAACTGGCGGAAGAACTGGTTGTAGTCCTCCTCCGCAACCGAACTGGGCGTCTGGCGCCAGATGGCGGTCTGGCTGTTGAGTTTGGTCTGCGAGACACCGGCGCCGTCCCCGTCCGCGGCCTCAGCCTCGACGGTTTCCTCGGCCTCCTCATCGGATTCGGCGCCGGCATCGGGTTCGACCGGTTCCACCAGGTAAATCGGGAAGGACACGAAGTCCGAATGCCGCTTGACAATTTCCTCCAGACGCCAGGCATCCGCGAAGTCGCTGTCATCATCCTTGAGTCGAATCTCGATTTCCGTACCGCGGCTTTCCTTGTCGGCAGGCACCAGTTCGTACTCGCTGCCGCCATCCGAAATCCAGGTCCAAGCCGACTCCTCCGGACAATGGGACCGGCTGGTGACCCTGACCTCCTTGGCCACCATGAACACCGAGTAAAAGCCAACCCCGAACTGGCCGATGATCTCTTCCACGCTGGTTTCGCCGGGTTCCACGCCGTTCAGGAAGGCCTTGGCCCCCGAATGGGCGATGGTGCCAAGGTTGGTGACCAGTTCCTCCCGATTCATGCCGATGCCACTGTCCGAAATGCGGAGAGTACCCGCGTCCCGGTCGGGTTCCAGCCAGATGGCCAGTTCCGCACCTGCGTCCGTCACATCCTGGTTGGTCAGCATCTCGAACTGGATGCGATTCAGGGCGTCCGAGGCATTGGATATCAACTCCCGCAGAAAAATGTCCTTTTCGGTGTACAGGGAGTGGGCCAGTATGTCCAGCAACTGCTTGACTTCGGTCTGGTACTGCAGCTTTTCGGGTCCGGGTGCTACGGTGTCCGACATGGTGGAAACTTGTGGTCTGAACGTGATTTTGAGAGAAGAATCGCCCTGGTGGGCCATCGGCGATCGTAGCATAGGGATCACCGGCCGACCGGCAGCGAATGTTTGACTTTTGTAGGCGTTGCGAGGAGCCGGATCCAGCCGGCGCGGACGCGCAAAGGTCCGGCACCAAGCCGGACCTTCAGGTCGGTGGCAGGCTCCGGTACCTGCCGGTCGTGAAGTCGGGGCGAGAGGATTTGAACCTCCGACCTCTTCAACCCCATTGAAGTGCGCTTCCGGGCTGCGCTACGCCCCGACGGGCCCTGTCGGCGTGTCGCCGACAGGGCCGCATGGCGTGGCAATGATAGGTCGGCCCGGGCCGGGCGTCAAATCCGGCTACCGAACACCCCTGTTTCAGATTTGTTGGCGAAGGTTGGATTTTCAGGATTGCCGGCAGTCTTGAAGAAGTTGGGCAGGGGATGGTCCACGAGGCGTGGTGGTCGGTATCCTCACTGCAATATCCCGACGCAGGGATTTCTGCGTCGGCCTTGATCAACCCGGCCTGCACTTCGCAAATCGACTCCCGGACGGACCTGTGGGGCAGGGCATGCGCCACAGGGGACCGGTGCCTCGAGGCACTGTTTCACTTTCGTTGATTTTGGTCCAAGAAACCACAGGCAGCGACGGGCATACTGTGCTGAATGTGGTTGAAACAGTCGGCGTTGGGTCCGACGGGCACAGGGGAACTGCCCCGTTGACAGTGAACGGCAATCCATATCAACGAGATTGAAACAGTGCCATTCCCCGTGATACCTTTTTGATTGTCGTCCCTGACTGGGATAGGGGTTGCCTTGGTCGCGCATGCCGCGCCAGCGGCAAGGGATGGGAATTACATACCTGACCAAGCACAGTGGAAACGACACACGGAACGCTTCCACCGTAGACTACAATGAACGGAAGCCGTGAGTGTAACGAGCACTGCACGGCTTCCTGACAGGCAAGGTTCAATGGCAACCTCGGCTGCCAAGCCCAAGTCTAAAACAACCGAAGTCCGCTGCGAGCGGTACCGCATCCGCTTCGACCGCCGCGCCCAAGCCGCCCTGTGTGCCCAGATCGCAGGCGCCTGCCGGCTGGTCTGGAACCTCCTGCTGGCCGACTGCGAGCGGCGGTACCGGTTGGCGCGCGCATACGGCAAGTGGACGGACTTCCCGCCCGAGAACCGACCGGACCTGTCCACGTCGTTCTTCACGTTGGGCCAACGCTTCACGGACCTCAGGAGCCGACCCGATGCCGTCTGGGTGCGCTCCTTCCTGCGCACCCCTTGGGGCCGACGCTACGCAGACCTGGATCTGTCCTGGCTGCGGGACCTGCCGTATGCCCCCCTTCGCTACACGGCCAAGTACCTGGCCGACGCCTACACGCGTTTCCATGCAGCCTGGGATGTGGCGGCCGCACAAGGCAAGACCTTGGGTGTGCGCAAGTCGGACGGCAAGCCCAAGGGGTTCCCGAAGTACAAGAGGAAGTTTGACCGCGACGACGGCTTCACCATTCCCAGCGATGTGCGCATGGACGGCGACCGATTGCACATCCCGAAGGTGGGATGGGTTCGTCTGGAAGGGAGCGGGTGGTACCGGGGCTGCAAGGCCAAGCAGGTGCGCATCCGGAAGGAAGGGACCGAGGACCATCCGAAATGGTATGCCTACGTGTTCCATGAAGTGCCTGTGGACCGGCTGAAACAACCCGCCTGGACCGGTGCCGTGGGAGTCGACCGCAATGTCGGCCAGGCCACGGACAGCGAAGGCGAAGTGTATGAAGTGCCGGACGACCCGAAGCTGGACGCGAACATCAAGCGCAAGCAGCGCAGTGCGGCCAAGGCACGGGCGCGCTCCAAGGCCAACGGCCAGCCCATGTCCAACCGGGGGCGGCGGATCTGCGGGCAACTGAAGAAGCTGCAGCGCAAGCAGAAGCGGCGCCGGGAGAACGCCGCCCACCAGCACAGCCGCAAGCTGGCCGACACGGCGCACA
>JAPPAJ010000342.1 GCA_026705565.1 Caldilineaceae bacterium
AGCGTGCCGGCCGCCGTGGCCGCCCAGGATCCCGAGCGCCGCACCGAACTGGTGCACGGCGTCAACGCCTACATCGGCGGCCGATACGAAGGCGATTTCTATCCGCGCAGCGTGGATACCATCTACCTGGCGGCCGATGCCATATCCGTTGTGTCGCCGCGGTACACCGAGGTGTACTACTGGCCCATCACAAACCGCGAAGTCGCGGATTGGGCCCGCCTGAACGAGCCGGTGGAGGGCATGCTCGAGATTCGCCGGAGGGGCCGGCTGGTGGCCGGCCTCGAGGCGACCGACTACGTGGTTCAGTATCCCGAGGGCCAGGACCTGAGCCCGGCCGTGGTGTATCTGGGCGAGGAAGCCCATCGGCAGTGGAACCATTTCGACGAGAGCCGGCGCGAGTTCCGGGAGCGGGTGTCGGCCTACTACAACGATCTGGTCACCTACCGGCAGGATTTGGACGACCGCATCGAGGCCGGAACCTTGGAAGAGGAACCGGATCCCCCGCCCAGGGAACCGGAACCGTTCCTCTACTCCAGCACGGAGGTCAACCGCGGCTTTCCCGTTGCATTGCCGGCCGGCAGCTATACCATTCAGGTCCGCACCGCCGATGGGGAAATTCAGCCCGGATCACGCCGTCGGCTCAAGGTGTTCGAGCCTTTATCCACGGGAGTTGCCATGTGGGCGATTCCCCATGACCGGTATACGTTTCCGGAGAAGAGCGACGACGAAGGCGAGGTGTTGTATCTCCGGCGCGGGACCATCGCCTACCTGCAGCCCCATGCCCAGGAGGAGTACCGCGACATCCACCTGACTCGGTTGCTGGATCCCCAGGACACGTCCGGACGGCCGGACCTGTACCAGTGGCTGCAGACCGATGAAATCGAAGAGGGCGTGCTGGTTGTGACACGGGGGCAGCGCGTGGTCGACCGGATAGAGCGGGGTTCCTATGCGGTGCGCCAGATTACGGGAGCTGCCCTGGGCTACGAAATCCACGATCAGGCGACCACCGAGCTGGAACGACTGCGGGAACGGCGCCCGGATTTCCGGGGATACCCGGTGGACACCCGCGCACTGCCCGCCTCGTTCAGCGTCCACCTGGAGGATGCGGCCGGGCAGCCGGTGCCGGGCAGCCGGCGCCGGATACGCGTGGTGCGTTCCGACAGCGAACCCTGGCTGGCGATCCTGCCCTATGTCCCGGTGGTCCTGGCACTGGTCTTTGCCGGCTCCCGCCGCCGCCGGTTTGTGCGGCTTCCGCGCGACCAGGAGTGAGATGGCAGCTTCCTCCGGAATGGACCGCCGGTGGGATCTGGCCACGCTGGGCGATTTGGTGGCCGACCTGATTGTGCCCATCCCCGCACTGCCCATTGAAGCCGGCCGGCACCAGTTGGCCAAATGGATGCGCCTTGAGGCCGGAGGCCAGTGCAGCACGCTCATCATGGCGCGGCGGCTGGGGCTGCGGACCGTGGCCGTGGGGGTCATGGGCGAGGATCCCGTCGGGAGCCATGTTCGCTCCGCCTTGGCGGAGGAGGGGGTGGACCTGGCCGGGCTGCTCCTGTCCCCGGAGGTCCGGACCAGCCCGGCGCTGGTCGTTGTCGACAACCGCGGCGAGCATGTGCTCATCGGGAGGCCCGACCGGGGGCCGCACCAGCCCTTTGCGGATTCCTGGCGGGCCATCATCCGGTCCTCGCGCAGGATCTTTGTGACGGGATACACCATGTTCATGGTTTCCATGTTCGGCCGCGACAACGTATTGCGGGGCCTCCGGATTGCGCGGGAGGCTGATAGCCAAATCTATTTCGATGTGAGCCCGCCCGAGTATGTCGGGGGCGGAGACGACGTCGCCCGGGCTTTCGCGCTCGCGGATGTGGTGCTGGCCACGGCAGAGGAGTTGTCGTCCTGGACCGGGGTGGCCGATTCGCTCCGTGCAGCCCGCGGGGTCCTCGATCACGGGCCCCGTTGTGTAGTGGTCAAGGTCGGTTCCGACGGTTGTCACATCGTTGCGCGGGACGGAGAACAGCACTGCCCCGGCTTCCCGGTGCGCATGCGCGCCACGGTGGGGGCCGGCGATGCCTTCGCTGCCGGCTTCATGGCGGCGGAGGCTGCCGGTTGCAGTCCGTACGAGGCGGGCATGATTGCCAACGCCGTCGGCGCCGCCGCCGTGACCCGGGTCGGCACAGGCCGTTTGTTGCCACAACGTGCCGAGATTGCCGAACTGCTGGGTACGCGGGGGCTGGTCCTGCCCAAAGTCGGCGGTCCGAATGGGGCTTGAGTTGGCGCGGATGTCGCCGGGACAGGATTGGCGTGCTCCTGTTCCATGTTCCGGTGGTCCCGGCTCTGGTTCTGGCGGGTTCCCGCCGCCGGTTTGTGTGGCTTCCAAGCAAACAGGAATGACATGACGACTGCCTCCAGAATGGACCACCGGTGGGATCTGGTCACGCTGGGCGATTTGGTGGCCGACCTGATCGTGCCCATTCCATCGCTACCCATTGAGGCCGGCCGGCATCAGTTGGCCAAATGGATGCAGCTTGAGGCTGGGGGTACCTGCAATACTCTCATCATGGCTCAGCGGCTGGGACTCCGCACGGTAGCCATCGGGGTCATGGGCGAGGATCCCGTCGGAAGCTATGTTCGCTCCGCCTTGGCGGAGGAGGGGGTGGACCTGGCCGGGCTGGACCTTTCGCCGGAGATCCGCACCAGTCCCGCCCTGGTCTTTGTGGACGACCACGGCGAGCATGTGTTCATCGGGAGTCTCGACCGCGGCCCGCACCAGCCCTTTGCCGCTTCCTGGCCGGCCATCATCCGATCCTCGCGCAGCATCTTTGTGACGGGATACGCCATGTTCATGGCTTCCATGTTCGGCCGCGACAACGTATTGCGGGGCCTCCGGATTGCGCGGGAGGCTGATAGCCCAATCTATTTCGATGTGGGACCACCCGAGTACATCGGGGATGGGGACGACATCGCCCGGGGCTTCGGGCTCACGGATGTGGTGTTGGCCACGGCGGAGGAACTGTCGTCCTGGACCGAGGTGGCCGATCCGCTTCGGGCGGCCCGCGGGATCCTTGATCACGGGCCCCGCTGCGTGGTGGTCAAGGTCGGTTCCGATGGTTGTCACATCGTTGCGCGGGACGGGGAACAGCACTGCCCCGGCTTCCCGGTGCGCATGCGCGACACGGTGGGGGCCGGCGATGCCTTCGCTGCCGGCTTCATGGCGGCGGAGGCCGCCGGCTGCAGTCCGTACGAGGCGGGCATGATTGCCAACGCCGTCGGCGCCGCCACCGTGACCCGGGTCGGCACCGGCCGTTTGTTGCCGCAACGCGCCGAGATAGCCGCATTGCTGGGTACGCGGGGGCTGACCCTGCCCCAAGCCGACGGTCCGAATGGGGCTTGAGTTGGCGCGGATGTCGCCGGGACGGGATCGACGGGTCCCGCGAAGCCCCGTCGGCTGTCAAGGGCTGATATCGAACGGCTAAGTACTTGGAGGAAGCCCCAATGGCGTTTCGCTTCTTTCGCCGGGTTCGCGTCGCCCCCGGCGTGCACTTGAACCTCAGCAAGGGCGGCGTTTCGATGTCGGCCGGACCCCGCGGCCTCAAGGCCACCGTAGGCACGTCCGGGCGCAGGTTTACGGCTGGTATTCCCGGCACCGGCCTCCACTATACGAAGGTGGTCAAACCGGGCCGGGCCGATTCTAGGGCGGCGGACAGCGGTTCCCGCCGCCCTGGGCGTGCGGAACCCATTCGCTCCGGCTTTTGGCGAAACCTGGGCACGTCGGTGGAAGAAAAGGCCTTTGTGGAGGGGGTCAATGCAATCGCGCGCGGCGATGACCAAGCTGCGGCCGGGCATCTGGCCAAGGCACGCGGCCTGCCTGACGCCGACTTTTTGGCGGGGGTGCTGCTGATCGGCGAATACAGGTGGGACGAGGCTGCGCCTCTTCTCCAGTCGGCCCACGAGGACGGGGATGAACTGGGCAGGTTGTTCGGCAAGTACGGTGCCAACATCAGAGCCCGACTGGCGATCAGCGACGAAATCTCGGTCCACGTGGGTGCGGACAGGATTGGCGTGCTCCTGTGTTTGGTCGAGGTGTACCAGGGCCTGAGCCGGCGAGCGGAGGCCATTACCTGTCTGGAGCAGCTGTTGTGCCTGGCGGGTGACGATGTCGTAGTTCAGTTGTCGCTGGCGGAATTCCTGATGGCTTCCAGGCCCGCGCCGCAAGATCATTGCCACAGGATAGTGTCATTGACCCAGGAGATTGAAAACGTCTCCGAGTTGCATGCGGCCCTGCTCCTGTACCGGGGCCAGGCCCTGCGGGATCTGGGCGTGCCCACGGCTGCCAGGGATGCCTTGACTGCCGGGTTGCGGCGCAGGAAGGACAGGCGCCCGGAGATTCTGAACGCCCTTCGCTATGAACGGGCCCTGGTCTACCTGGAACTCAAACAGAAGCAACGGGCACGCCGCGAACTGGAGATGCTGTATGCCGCCGATCCCGACTACGAGGATGTGGCCGAGCGACTAGGCCTGGAACAGGTCGGCTGAGGTTGCAACCCGGTCCGATGAACATTGCTGCCTGGCCGACTTTCTCAGGGCGGCATCGGGTCCGAACGGTGTTGATCCTGTGTCAGTTGGTTACAGAGGGTCGCGAATCGCGAATCGTTTTGAACCGGGGCAACTTCAATCAACCTGAACCGCAGTCTTTCTCAATGACTGGGTGTGGTGATGGCTGCGGCGGCAATCCATCCCGGCTTGTGGTCGAAGTCCGCAGTCGACATACTCCATGGGGTGAGCCCGGAATTTGTCCGCCGCAAGGCAGCTCCGACTCAAACACAAATCTCGGTGGCACCCCATGCTCTACTGGCTAATTTCCGGCCGTTCCCGGGTCGTATTGAACCGCAAGGCGCAGTCGGGTGGGACTGCCCTGGGCGCGTCCGACATCATCGAGCTGGTGCGGTCCTGCCATGCCTCCGGCATCGCGCCGGACGGGTCCGCTGCGGACTATGCCGCGGTCGACGCGGTGCTGGCCCCGCGGCGCGAACGGTTCTACAACGGTCTGCTGGCCACGCCTCCGGACTCATTTTTGGACCGTGCACAGGCATTCTCTTTCTGGATCAACCTCTACAACCTGCTGATCCTGGACGCGGTGACCACGTTCCGCGTTCGCCGAGCCACGGTTGGGTTGTCCCAGGGGCTCATGCGCTTCTTTGAGAAGGCGGCCTACAACGTGGGCGGCCATCGCTTCAGCGCCAACGACATCGAGAACGGCGTGCTGTGGGCCAACGCTCCCCACCCCGCGGCGCGCGGGCCACACTTCCGGGACGGGGACCCCAGGCGTGCGGCGGTGCTGGAACCGATCGACCCGCGTGTCCACTTTGCCCTCAACTGCGCCAGCCGATCCTGCCCGTATGCCAGGGTCTACGAACCGGAGCGGTTGGACGAACAGCTCGATGCGGCGATCCGTGCCTTTGTTGCCGGAGACGTGCAGGTGGACAGCGTGTCCCGTGAAGTGACGCTGTCCAAAATCTTTGCCTGGTTCGCGCCGGACTTTGAGGATGCAGGCGGCGCCTTGGCCACCGCCATCCAATACATGCCGGAGAATGATGGTGTGCGCCTCTGGCTGGAACAGCACCGGGAGAGCGTGACGGTGAAGTTTCGGCCCTATGACTGGCAACTGAACACGTCGTCCTGACAATCCGGCTGCATCGTCGGCACCTGTCCACCCCCGTGGTCGGGCGGCCCAAGGCGTTCGCCGGACCGGGTCACCGAGGGCTCGCGTAGAATTCCGGTATCGGCACGCCACTCTCGACGAAACTCCACCGGGAACGAAACCATGGAGATGGAGAATCGCCATGCTGCGCGGCTCGGGATGAGCCGGCGTGGTTTCCTGCAAGCATTGGCTGCGGGAGGCACAGTCGCGGTGTTGTCCGCCTGCACCGAATTCGATGCGGCCATGTTGCCGGCTCCGGCGAAAACGGATGCCGCAATCCCCTACTTCAAGGACTCGGCACCGTTTCGCGTGCATCCGGGTGCCGGCCTCGAAGCCCGCCTGGAGGCCATGCAGGGAGTCGTTACGCCAACGCGGCTCTTCTTTGTGCGCAACAATTCGGCCAGCCCGGGCCTGGAGGCGCGCGACTGGAGCCTGTTGGTCGAAGGCGATGGGGTTTCCACTCCCTTGGAACTTTCCTACCCGGACATTCGCGGCATGCCGGGGCGCACGCTTGTTTCCTATCTGGAATGTGCCGGCAACCACCGAGCCATGTTCGATCTGGTGCAGGGACGGCCGGCGCAAGGAACTCAGTGGATGACGGGGGCCGTGGGCAACGCCGAGTGGACCGGTGTCGCCCTGCGCGATGTACTGACACGGGCGGGTATCCGGGAGGACGCCGCCAGCGTGTTGTTGATTGGCCTGGATGTCGATGCGCCCGAGGAGGGCTTCCGGCGCGTCCTGCCGGTTGCGAAGGCCATGCACCCCGATACACTGCTGGCCTATGCCATGAACGGGGATGTCCTGCTCCCGGACCACGGTTTCCCTTTGCGGGCCGTTGTGCCGGGCTGGGTCGGCAGTTCGAGCATCAAGTGGCTGGGCCGGATTCAGGTCTCCAAGGAACCCCTTTGGACGCGCAACAACTCAACGTCCTATGTGCTGATTGGCGACGATTTTCCCGCTGCAGGAGACCGTCTTGGGCCCGCGGTGACGACCCAGACCATCAAGAGTGCGTTGGCATTGTCGTGGCCCGCGGAGCTGTCGGCAGGCCCGCATCGGATCTACGGCTACGCACAGTCACCGCACGGTCCGATCGGGAAGGTTGAATGGAGCATGGATGGCGGCGCGACCTGGCGCGGGGCCGACGCGGTGGAGCCACAGTTCCAGTATTCCTGGGCGCGTTTCCGCATCGACCTCGAACTGCAGCCGGGCCTGCACACGATCATGACCCGGGCCACGGATACGGCCGGCAATACGCAGCCCGATTCCATTCCCTTCAACGCGAAAGGCTACCTGTTCAACCAGCCGGTGCCGCACCCGCTCCAGGTCGGCTGAATCCGCCGGAGGCGGCTCGTCTCTGTGGCGCGGTGACGGGACGCCAACTTTGGGGCTGCAATCGCATGCGGCCTGTCACGGGGGAATCCGCAAGAACTTGGCTGTCAGCGGGATGATGGCGAAGCAGCGCGGCCCGTTGCGCGATCAGAGATGCCCGCGGAGGAATTCCCCCTTGGTCTGTTGTCCGGCCGGCCTGGGACGACTGGTATTGGGGCCGTGGGTCCCAAACCCGGAACGCGCTGGCCCATCAGGCTCCGTCATCCGTGTCTGCTCGGTTGCCCATGTCGCGATCCAAGAGCAGGAGTGCATCGCTTTGGCCGTCCACCTTGCGGAGTTCGGCCAGAATGTCCCTGAACAGCTTCTCCTCTTCCACCTGCTCTGTGATGAACCAGTGCAGTATCACCTGCGCGGCATGGTCCTCGTTTTCCACCGTGATGCGGTAAATGCCATTGATTAACACGGAGACGTGCGGTTCGTGGGCCAAGGCCTGGGCCATGACGTCT
>JAPPAJ010000130.1 GCA_026705565.1 Caldilineaceae bacterium
ACGCGGATGTAGCCGAACCGGATGTTCATGGCGTTCCCACTGTAGCAAAACCCCTATCGGCCTGCAAGTTTAGGCACGTTGATTTCGCCATGCCTTTTGCGCAGGCAGGGGGTGTCCCGCAGGCCGGAATCGGAGGGTGGGCGGCGGTGTGCCAAAACGCTGCCTTTTGCTCCGGCCTGCATTGGTCGGGCCGCCGTATCAGAAACGGCCGTTTGTGAAACAATCGCGCAAGTCCATTGCGAGAAGGGAAGGAGCAACCACAACATGGCAAGGCAATCGGTATCCGGGCTGCGTTACATCCATTTGGCTGTGGGCATGCGGATGGCTGCGGATGGGGATCCTGTGCATCGGTCCATGAAATTCGGCGGCCGAATCCCAACCCTGGCCATACTGCCGATATGGGCCGCCCTGCTGGTCGCCGCCTGCACCATGCCTTCCGTCTCCGCACCCGCGGAGACGACCGGACCCGTCCCCGGCGACCCCATCGTCTTCTCCGACCTGAACTGGCAGAGCGCCATGATCCAAAACCGGATCGCCCAATACCTGGTGGAAAAGGGGTACGGCCATTCCACGGCCGCTGTATTTGGCGCCACGCTGCCCCTGTTCCAAGGGTTGCGCAACGAGGATGTCGACGTGAACCTTGAAGTCTGGATCACCAACCAGCCGGCATGGGAACCGGCCGTCGAGGCGGGGGAAGTCGTCGAAGTCGGCAGGACGCTGGTGGGCGACTGGCAGTCGGCGTTCGTGATCCCGGCCTACCTGCAGGAGCAGCATCCCGACCTGGACAGTGTCGAGGATCTCAAGGACGACGCATTCAAGGCGCTGTTCGCCACGGCCGAAACCGGCGGCAAGGCCCGGTTGGTTTCCTGCATGATCGGCTGGGCCTGCGAAGAGGTGAACGCCCAACAGGTTCTGGCCTACGGCCTCGACGCACACGTGCACATGGTGAATCCGGGCGACGGGACGGCGGCCAATGCCGACCTCTACGGGGCCTACGAGCGGGGCGAACCCTGGCTGGGGTACCAGTGGGGCACCAACGAACCCGCCCTCGTGCTGGATCTGGTCCGGCTTGAGGAACCGCCCTACACCGATGAATGCTGGGCCACCACCAAGGCCTGCGCCTACGTGGATTCCGACGTCCGCATCGCGGTGCATCCCTCGATGCTCGAACGGGCGCCCGAGGTGGTGGACATGCTGCGCAACTTCAACATCGACATTGCCCTGTTCAAGGACATTGCGCGCTGGTCGCGGGTCAACGAGGGCTCCACCGAACGGGATGCCGCCCTGTGGTTCCTGCAGGCCAAGCCGGAAATCTGGAGCCAGTGGGTCACCTCCGCTGCGGCGGAGAGGATTCAGGCAGCCCTGGATGCCGGCGAGGCCGCGGACGGGTGGCCGGACCAGTAGGCGCATGCATCCAGGGGCACCTGCGGCGTGGACAAACTCGACACATGGCCGACGCGGCCCGAGAGGTCCTGGAACGTTCGTCGTCGGAGCCTGCCATTGCCCTTGACCAAGGTGCGCCCGACCTGCGCGCTCTGGCGCTGGCCGGGGCGCGGTCCGGACAAGCCCGCTTGCTTGCGTCTCGAGTCCCACAAACGGCCGTTTGCGGGACGGCCAAGCCAGCCTTGGCTGGAGCTGCCATTCCACCCCCAAGACGGGAGCAACGAGACCGTGCAGAGGCACAACTCTGTTGTGGGGCCGTCACCCCGCCATGGCCTCAATCCGCTGTTGAGAACCTGTTGTTGATGCCACCCTGCTCTTCATTCCGGGCACAGATCCAGGAAGGCCAGATCGGGATGTTCCGTACCGGTCGGAGAGCTCAGGTACCAGTGGTCGAAATCGCGAACTCCATATTCCAATGAATAGATATAGCGGTCGCTTTGCCAGGGCAGGGGCAGCGGGCAGGAGGTCAGGGGGTTGCCGCGCAGGTCCAGGGACAGCAGGGGAGGCAGTTGGGACAGCGCCGCAGGAATCTCCGAGAACCGGTTGTGGCTCAGGTCCAGATGGGTCAGGCGCGTCAGTTGATCCAGTTCCGGGGGCAGGTCGGTCAGCTGGTTGTGGCTCAGGTCAAGTTGCTTCAGATATATCAGGTGGCCCGGGTCCAGGTACCAGGCCGTCAACTGGTTGCCGGACAGGTCCAGCGAGTTCAGTTGGGGGAATGCATCCAGCCCTGCGGGGAGGTTCTTCAACTGATTGGCCGACAGGTTCAGGCGCCTCAGTCTCGAGGACCGTTTCAGCTCCGGGGGCAGGCCGGTCAAGCGATTGCCGGACAGGTCCAGCGAGACCAGCTGATGGAGTTGGCCCAGTTCCGGCGGCAGTGTCGTCAGTTGATTGTCACCCAAGCCCAGGGTCACAAGTGCCGTCAAGTCCCCGATCGACGGCGGCACGGTTGCGAACCGGTTGCCCGACAGGTTGAGCGTTTGCAACCGATCCATTCGGAAAAAGCTGTCGGGCAGGGCCATCAGTTGATTGTCGCCCAGGTCAAGATGGGTCAGGTGAGAAAGCCTGGCCACCCGGAACAGAGTGTCGGGCAGGGCCGTCAGTTGATTGTCGCTCAGGTCGAGATGGATCAGGCGGGAAAGCCTGGCCATCCAGAACAGGTCCTTGGGCAACTCGGTCAGCTGGTTGCCCGAGAGGTTGAGTTCTGCCAAATGATCCAGCGGCAACAATGCGTCCGGCAACTCCGTCAGCCGGTTGCCCGACAGGTTGAGCCTCAAGCCGAATGAAATCGGTTCGCCGTCACCGTCAAAAGCTTCAGCAAAAAAAAGAAATGAAGGTCGCATCTGACCGACTTCAGGTGGCAGTTCGGTCAACTGATTGTCTGACAGATCAAGTCCTATCAACTGGAGTTGGCTCAGATCCGGGGGCAAATCCGTCAGCCGGTTGCCCGACAGATCGAGTGTACCCATTAACGAGTCCCCTTCTATCCCGAGCCTACGGAACCATTGTCTTATGTTCTTGACGTCATGACTATTCTGCAATGAGGACTCAAGCGGCTGTGTGATGCTGCCGGGAGGCAGCTTGGCTATTTGGTTGTCACTCAGATCCAGTGCGACGATCAAATAAAGAGCAGGAAGGCCCTGCGGTGGCGCGGTCAACCGGTTGCCACTCAAATCGAGGTACTGCAATTCCTGCAAACGAGCCAATGACGGCAATTCGGACAACTGGTTGTCCTGAAGGTCCAGGATTTCAAGATGGGCGAGTTGGCCAAGTTCAGAGGGCAACGTCGTCAGTTGGTTGCCGGCCAAGCCCAACTCAGTCAAATAGATCAACCGACCTATTTCATTGGGTAATGAAGCCAACTGGTTGCCGGCCGCACCTAAAGCGTACAAACGGGATATTCGACCCAGTTCAGGGGGCAAATCCGTCAGCCGGTTGCCCGACAGGTTGAGTGTATGTAGTTGGGATAGTTGACCCAGTTCAGGGGGAACGGAGCCGGTGAGCCGGTTGTTGTGCAGTCTCAAAAACCGGAGCTTTTCCAGTTGACCCAGTTCAGGGGGAACGGAGCCGGTGAGCCGACTGCCGGCCAGGGCCAGTTCGTCCAGGTTCTTCAATCGGCCCAGTTCCGGCGGAATGGTCCCGGTCAACAGGGGACCTCCCAGCACCAGCTTGTACATGTCGGTCAGCTGCCCCAGTTCCGAGGGCAGTTGCCACTCCACCCGCACTCCTGGAGATCGGATGCCTGTATAGAGAGGCCATTTCGGCAACTCCAGGAATTCCCAATACCCATCCGGATAATGTTCGACCCAATCCAACACCGTTACGCGACCACTGTGATCCACAAAAACTCCCAACTCCTGTGGGGACAGATTCAACAACCCCAGGGCCGAACTAAAAATGTCCAGCACGGACCGATCGTTGGCTGCGGCGGTCGTGCCCCAGGCCACCTCCAGATCCAGAACCGCGTGCGTCGCCTTCAGGCTGGCATCGCGCACTTCGTACTCCAGGTTCCCATCTGGCTGAATCCAAAGTCGTAGCCGCACGGGATCCGGAGTGCCGTCGGCTAGCACGGCTCGGGCCCCCACATCGCGCCATACAGCGTAGGGTGGCCGGTGGTCCTCGGGGATGTGGAATTCAAGGGACACCCTACAGCCAGCCGCAGGCAAAGCACTAGAAGGCGAATGCAGTGTTGTTTGAACCCGCTCGTCGGACTGCGACATTTGAACCGTCACTGGCTGAGGTTCTCGAACCTCAGCCGCACAGTCAGGTACTGATGCCTCTGGTTCTGTGGATGCCTGCACCACCGCAGGAACGGTCAGCAGCAGGAGCAGCGAAAGTAGCAGGCTCAGGGCAATACGGGGACTGAGGGAGCGAAAGACGCAGATCCACATGGGCAGATTCCTGATTGTCAATGCTGTGTCCGTGTTTCATGGTAACAGCCGGCTGGATCCGAGCCCAGGGTCGGCGATGGGTACACCGCCGATACGCGGCCGGCATGGACAGGGCTGGCAACGGGGAGCAAACTGGAGCCCATCTGGCCCGGCTATGCCGATCGAAGCCGACCGGGCTCGCGCGTTTGCTGGACGACGTGGATGGGCACCCCCACAGTCGACGGGAATGCCCCTGCAGCTTAAAGATCGATCAGTTCAGGCCACGGAATCTGTAACACAAACGGCCGTTTGCGGGGCACATCCGACCATCTGGCCTGCACCGCATCCCGACAGGGGCCGTGCCCGGCCGGATCCTCCCCTGCACTGGTTGTGGGACATGACCGGGTTCTCCTGACAACGGACCGGACAGCCCGGCGCGGACGTGAAGGCAGTCCCCGATCGGGATCGTCCCCCGGTTCGGACACGGCATCAGACCGCGTCCGGACCCGCAGCGTAATGGGCCACCCTGACTGCGGTGCGCTGGAACCCCGACATCCGCACGTTCCAAGAATGCCTGTGTCAAACGAGGCAAGGCCAAGAAAGTGGCGCTCGTGGCTGCCATTCGCAAGCTGCTTGTCATGCTGAACGCCAAGTTGTGTGGCCAGAGCAACCTGCATCAACAGCGCTCTATAGTTGACAAAACAGCACGGTTGCGGTTTCTACCTGCTGTCACGGGACATCGTCACAATGACGAGATTGGTTCATTTTGCTACGGTCTTGTTCCATGGAATGATCGAAGTCCGTACTCAAATATTCCAGGTCTGCAAGCTCATTGAGCACGGGCGGAAGGATGGTCAAGCGATTTCCATGCAGGGCCAGGGCTTTCAAGCTGGACAATTGAGCAAGTTCGGGGGGCAGGGATGCCAGCCGGTTGTAACGCAGGTCCAGGGTTTCCAACTGGGACAAGCGACCCAACTCGGGGGGTAGGGTCTCCAACTGGTTCCAACATGCCCACAGCGCGTGGAGATGATTCAACCTACCCAGTTCGGGGGACAGGGTTTTCAGATCGTTCCTACTCAGATCGAGGGTGTGGAGGTTCTGCAGTTGGCCCAATTCGGGAGGCAGGGCCTCCAACCGGTTCCAACTCAGGTCGAGAGTGTGCAGTTGGGTTAGTTGGAAAAGAAATGGGGGCAGGGATTCCCATCGGTTCCAACTCAGGTCGAGGGTGTGGAGGTTCTGCAGTTGGCCCAGCTCGGGAGGCAACTTGGGAGGTGGGGTCTCCGACCAGGGGTAATCGGAATCCAGATTCTCCAGGTTCAGGGTGTGGAGGTTCTGCAGTTGGCTGAGCTCGGGGGGGAGTTTCTGCAATCGGTTCCGACTCAGGTCGAGGGTGTGGAGGTTCTGCAGTTGACCCAGTTCGGGGGGCAGCACTTTCAAAAGGGTCCGACTCAGGTTGAGAGTGTGGAGGTTCTGTAGTTGGCCCAATTCGGGGGGGAGTGCCCGAAACCCGTTGGTGCTCAGGTTCAAGGTGTGGAGGTTGTGCAATTGACCCAGTTCAGGAGGCAGGACTGTCAACCGGCTGACACTCGGGTCTCGATCTTGGAGTTCGATCAACCTTTCAATTTCAGGGGGGAGCCACCCCCTCCTGTCAGGCCACCAGGCATGTAGGTCGAGGTGGGTCAGTTGCCAGAGCTGTCCCAGCTCCGGCGGGACCGGTCCAAAGAGAAAGTGGTCGCTCAAGTCCAGGTGGGTCAGCTGTGTGAGCTGTCCCCATTCCGGCGGGATTGTCCCGAAGGCGTAGGGCGCGCTCAGGTCCAGGCGTGTCAAGGCCGTGAGTTCGCCTAACTCCGGCACCAGAAGGGCCAAATACCATTCTATATCTCGGCCACCCCATCGCAGGGCCGTAACCCGGCCCTCAGGGTTGAACGTTACCATCCCGGGCGGAAACGCGTGACCATAGTGACCACGGTCCCCAAACCAGGTCCAGGTCTTCACCAGAATGTCCAGCACGGCGCGGTCATTGGCTGCCGGTGTGGCACCCCACTGCGTATGCAGACGAAAGGTGGTGGGGAGCTCGGCCTGCTGCCTATATTTGGGATTCGGCACGGCACTGTGCACTACGGAGCCATCCGGGCCAATCTGCAGGCGGCTCCAGGCAGTGGGAATATGTGAGTTCGGGTCTTCATGGTGGGGCAGGCTGGTCGGCAAGGGTTCGACTGCGCTCTCCCGCACCAGAGCCATGGGTGGGCGCAGGGCTGGCGGCAGCACGAACAGTTGTTGCGCAGGCGTACAGGGATGCCTAACTGGGTTCGTTCGCCGGATTGCGGTTACCGTCAGGGTGATGTGGTCTCCGGTGCGGGTGAGCTGATAGGTACCGGAGAGACAGTCCGGCAACCGACCGAACGTACCTGTCAAGGTTTCAGTGGCGGGCGGCAGGGGTGATTGCGCCTGCTCGCTATCCTTGGTTGAGGCCCGCTCGTTCCCGGTCATAGACCACAGCAACACGGTGCCGTCGGTGTTGCCGCTGGCCAGGGAGCGCCCGTCGGGACTGAAAGCCACGCTGCGGACCCAGCCCGCGTGCCCCTCGAGGGTCGGCAGGGTGCCCGTGTCCGCATCCCACAGGCGCACGGTTCCGTCGTCGCCACCGCTGGCCAGGGAGCGCCCGTCGGGACTGAAAGCCACGCTGCGGACCCAGTCCGCGTGCCCCTCGAGGGTCAGGTGCAGGACGCCCGTCTCCGCATCCCACAGGCGTACGGTCTCGTCGCTGCTGCCGCTGGCCAGGGTGCGCCCGTCGGGACTGAAGGCCACGCTCCAGACCGAGCCCGCGTGGCCTTCGAGGGTCGGGTGTAGGACGCCCGTCTCCGCATCCCACAGGCGCACGGTGTCGTCCCAACTGCCACTGGCCAGGAAGCGCCCGTCGGGACTGAAGGCCACACTGGTGACCCCGTCAGTGTGGCCCTCGAGGGTCTGGCGCAGGACGCCCGTCTCCGCGTCCCACAGGCGTACGGTGGCGTCGGCACTGCCACTTGCCAGGGAGTGCCCGTCGGGACTGAAGGCCACGCTGCCGACTCCGTCCGTGTGGCCTTCGAGGGTCAGGCGCAGGGTGCCCGTCTCCGCATCCCACAGGCGCACGATGGCGTCGTACCAACCACCACTGGCCAGGGTGCGCCCGTCGGGACTGAAGGCCACGCTCCAGACCGAGCCCGCGT